>NZ_CP045732.1:1558333-1870000 GCF_016864235.1 Legionella sp. MW5194 | reverse complement strand
GCCGGGATTGGAACCTTCGTCAAAGCGCAAAGCGAAACCCACGCAGACGTTGGCGATCGCACCAATGACGCGACCCGCATCAATGCCAAGCAGTTGCGATGCAAGCTGGTGGGCGAGGGCGGCAACCTCGGATTAACCCAACTGGCTCGTGTGGAATACGCCATGGAAGGGGGATTAATTTACACCGACTTCATTGATAATTCAGGCGGTGTAAACTGTTCTGACAAAGAAGTTAACATCAAAATTCTGTTAAACAGCATTGTCGCTGCCGGCGATTTAACTCCCAAACAACGCAATGAACTGCTGGCTGAAATGACGGATGAAGTCGCCGCGCTGGTATTGAGGGACAATTTTGCCCAACCACGGGCCATCAGCTATACCGCGGCTCAGGCGTTAAAATCGGTTGAATTGCACATGCGCTACATCAATGAATTGGAGCGCACTGGAAAAATAGACCGATCCCTCGAATTCTTGCCGGACGACAAGATGTTTGCCGAACGTAAACTGCTTGGTAAAGGACTTGTGCCGCCATCCATCGCTGTTTTATTGTGTTACAGTAAAACCATTCTTAAAGAACAGATACTGGCGACCAATGTCCCTGAAGACGCTTATTTGAAAACATTTTTAGTCAGCTACTTTCCAAAACCGCTTCAGGAGCGCTTCAGCACCCAGATGCAGGAGCATCCTCTGCGCCGCGAAATTATCGCGACCCGCTTAAGTAACATCATCGTCAATGAGATGGGCTTTACGTTCATTTACCGCATGCAGGATGAAACCGGCGCGCCCGTTTCAGCGATTGTTCGTGCCTACATGATTGCGAGAACGGTGCTTAACATTGATGGCGTGTTGAAAAAAATCAGCGCTCTGGAATCGTTTGTCAATGCGTCCAGACAGATTGACATTGTCATGCTGTATGTACGGTTAATGCGTCGGGTAACCCGTTGGTTCTTACGCAGTCAGCGTATGCGCTTGAACATTGGTAAAGCCGTGAAACTCTACGGCCCGGGAGTGGAGGAGTTGAAAAAGTCCATCCCGACAATTTACAGTGAAGGAAACCTTGCCCAATACAAGGAGCAATATCAGCATTACATTGATTTGGGTATTGATGAGGAGTTTGCTCATGAGCTGACCATCACTCGCGCCTTATTCTCCGCCATGGACATCATCGAAGTGGCGCAGAAGATGGAGTTGAGCGTCACACAGGTGGCGCAGGCTTACTTTGCTATCGGCGAATTCCTTGATTTAGGCTGGATCCGTTCCCAGGTCATTGTTCATCCCACTGAAAATAACTGGGAATCGTTATCGCGTGAAGCCTTGCGGGATGATTTGGATTGGCAGCAGCGGCAATTGACAGTGGGTATTATCAGCCTGGATGAGAAGAAAAAAGATTCAATGAAATCTTTCGCTCATTGGGCTGAAAACCATACTACCCTGATTGAACGCTGGCGGCATATTCTGGCTGATTTGCGTTCAAGCCAGTCTCTGAACTACACCATGTTTTTTGTAGCCATCAGGGAATTGCTTGATCTAACCCAGACGACCTTGCAGATGTCCGAGAAGGAAGTCACAGCCTAAAGAAACGGCTACTTCGGTAGCCGTTAATGATGACAAGGAGTTGAAAATTGAATAATGGCAAATCCGTAATGGCCTATTCGTCCGGTTCCAAATTCTTTCACTGGACTGTGGCATTGATTTTAATTCTCATGCTGGCGGGAAGTTTTTTTCTCGATGATGTGCCTAAGCAATGGCAAGGCATGGCCTACATGATGCACAAGTCATTGGGCATTACTATTCTGGCCTTGATGATTTTACGAATTATCTGGATCATTCGCACCGGCAAACCGGCTTTGCCCCCGACCGTGCCGGCCTGGCAGGTCTTTGCGGCCCGCTTTGTGCAATATGCCCTGTATGTGTTTGTCATTCTCATGCCCATTGTGGGCTGGGTGATGTCAGTGGCCGCCGGTAGACCGCCGCGTTTGTTTGGCTTGGTTACGTTAACGTTGCCCGGTATTCCTAACGATGAATCGCTGGCTCATTTTCTGGCCGAAGTGCATGAGGTTATTGCCTGGATTATTATCGCGTTGCTGGTCCTGCACGTGGCCGGTGCATTGAAACATTACTTTGTTGACAAAGATGGCGTCGTGCAACGCATGTTGCCTGGGCGTCGCAATGAGACGCCCCACCTGTAATCGAAAGGCATAAGCCGGGTTTCAACCTTCAAAGGCGGAGCCCGGGTTACGGCTTCTTTGGGCTTTCCAGGGCATCAAGCAAGGTCAGCGTTTCACTCTGGTTTTCGAGTGACACCACTTGAGCATGCTCAAACTGGATGCTGACCGCGATTAAATAGCAATCGCTGCTTTTGGGACAACAGTCGACCAGCTCGCCTATTTCCTGCTGGGTTCCCTCATTAAAAAGACGGCTGCCAGGCACCGGAGGCTTGTTGCTGAAGACGGTGAACACCTTAAGCTCATGCTTCAATTTGGCTTTATAGTGTGTGCGGGCAATGATTTCCTGTCCTTTGTAGCAGCCCTTGTCAAAACTGATGTAGCCTTGTTTGTGCAAATCAATACGGTGAGCGAGAAACAGACCTCGAGTTTCAGGATAGATGGTCACATGACGGTTTAAAAGCTGCAAGTAATGCCAGCCGAGTGGACCGCGCTGCTGTGAGGTGGAGAAGCCCTCAAGGTAATGGCTTATTCTCTGCTGACGGATAAGCGCTAAAAACAGATTATTGCCGAGCGAATAGCAACAGTAATCATCAGTGGTGGCGGCATGACCTGATTCGTCAGGCAAGGTAAGCCGGGGCAGCGTCTGGCTGCTGTTGTTGATTAAAAAACCAAATGCATGCCAATCAGTCTTGACTTGCAGGCTTAAGCGCGACAGCATTGCCGCTTTGGCCAGGCTGCTTTTTGTCTCATCAATCAAATCCTTTTGCAATACGAGGTGATAACCCTGCCAATCAATCACGTCAAGCAAGGCCATGATGCGTCCTTTCAGGTTGCATAAGGCACCCCGCTGTATGGTGGAAGGAGTGACTAGGCGCACATCGCAGGTCAGCTGGCCCTGTAGAAAATCAGCCGCTTTGGCGCCTTCCACGGCAAGGACTGCCAAATTGGACAGATGAAGAACATAATTTTCAGCGGCATCAAAACGAACTTCCTCTTCAAGAGGATGCCGGGTTTCGTAAATACGGTTTGCGACGGTGTAAGAGCCATGATTCATAGAATAACCTGAAATTACCTTATGATTGCGATAGTTTGCAAGTTTAGTGTAACATTCACCGCTTTTACAACTCTGAATAACCATGATGGATGCAGCCAGAAAAGCAAAACTGACATGGCAATGCCGGCGCGGGATGTTGGAGCTGGATCTCCTCTTGAACCAATTTCTTAACCGCCAGCTGGACCAGCTGAATGAGGAACAAATTGCACAATTTGAAATCTTGCTGCAGCAACCCGACCCAGTCCTGTACAGCTGGTTAATGGGTAGTGTGCCAGCCAACAGGGACGTGGAAGACATTGTCAGACGAATTCAATTACAGGATTACCTTAAATAAATCCACGCATTATCTTTATTTGCTGGCGTTGCTTAATACAGCCGCCGCACGGTTGCTGATGGATTCAGGATTGCCATGGGGCGTGTGCTTGTCATTGATAATCATGCTTCTCATCGTGTTCGTCCTGGGGATCAGGGCGCCTTATCCAGTCGGCCCTTACCGGGAATTCATTCATCAGGGTGGCATCTGGCACTTGCCCGGTCCTCATACCAGGGAAACATTTACCCGGCATCGCCTGCTGTTGCATGCAGGCTTGTTCATGCTGGTTAAATTTTTTTCTGAGGACAGCCAAAAGGTACTGGTCATTTTTGTTGATCAGCTTCGTCCAGACGATTGCAGGCATTTGAAAATCATTGAAAAAGTGAAATAGCATTAAAGAAAGCGTCAATTTTGTCGATATATTATCCAATATGGTTGGATATTGATATCATGGGCCTATCGTCAGGGGAAACGGATTATCAATTAATTCATAGTGCACTTAATGGCAACGAAAAGGCCATTAATCAACTGATATCCCGCTATTACCAAAAAATTACCCTGCAGATCCGGGTGCAGGTACACGATGCGGCAGCAGTTAATGATCTGGTCCAGGATGTCTGCATCAAATTATTTCGCCATATCCGGCAATTTGACTGCCGTTCAAATTTCACCACCTGGCTTTATCGCATCATTCAAAACACCGTTAAAAACTATTACCGAAGCCGCCAATTAATGGCTGAGCGTGAGGCGGCCACTGATTACCTGCCGTCTGATGCAGTGACCAACCCTGAGGCCTTGTTAATTGAGTTTCAATTGGGGAAGCGTCTGGATGCCCTGTTTAGCCAGTTGCCTTTGGGCATGCAGCAGTGCTTTCTCCTGCACGTGTTTGGCGGTTTAAGTTATGATGAAGTAGCCGCCTACCTCAATTGTCCGCTGGGTACTGTTCGCTCGCGCATTTGTCGCACCCGCGAGATGCTTTGGACAGGTATTAATAAACCAAATGACAAGAGAAAGCATTAAAAAGCTGTGTTAGAATGGCTGCATCCATGATTAATCCATACATCCCACATGCTCGAAAGTGATCGACTCATCAGCGCCACGCCCGCTGATTCCGAAGAAGCGATTGATCGCGCCATCCGCCCTTTAAGCCTTAAGGAATACATTGGCCAGGACGTCGTACGCTCGCAGATGCAAATTTTTATTGACGCCGCAAAAAACCGCCGCGATGCTCTGGATCATGTGCTGATTTTTGGGCCTCCAGGGCTTGGTAAAACCACACTGGCCAATATTATTTCCCATGAATTGGGGGTGAGTCTGCGCCAGACCTCAGGTCCCGTACTGGATAAAGCAGGCGATTTGGCTGCTATTCTCACCAACCTTGAAGAAAATGATGTGCTGTTTATTGATGAGATTCATCGCTTAAGCCCTCTGATTGAGGAAATCCTTTACCCTGCCATGGAAGATTACAAGCTGGATATTATGATCGGCGAGGGACCGGCCGCGCGCTCCATTAAACTGGAATTGCCGCCATTTACGTTAGTCGGGGCAACGACCCGCGCCGGCCTGTTAACTTCACCGCTGCGTGATCGATTCGGTATTGTGCAACGCCTGGAGTTTTATCATGTCGATGCCCTAACTCACATTGTTTCCCGTTCCGCGCGTTTGCTCAAGGTTCAAACCGATGACGAGGGCGCGCGTGAAATTGCCATGCGCTCACGGGGCACCCCGCGAATTGCCAACCGGCTGTTGCGTCGAGTCCGGGATTATGCCGAAGTCAAAGGCAATGGCAGGATTAACCGCGACGTGGCGCATCAGGCTTTGCAAATGCTCGACGTGGATAAACTCGGTTTTGACTTAATGGATAGAAAATTGCTGCTGACGGTCATCGAGCGTTTTGGCGGAGGACCTGTGGGTTTAGAC
Organism: Legionella sp. MW5194; assembly: GCF_016864235.1. Lineage (NCBI taxonomy): Bacteria > Pseudomonadati > Pseudomonadota > Gammaproteobacteria > Legionellales > Legionellaceae > Legionella > Legionella sp. MW5194. Next base: position 1,864,545 of record NZ_CP045732.1, on the reverse strand, counting down.
AGCATTGCCGCAGCCATTGGCGAAGAAAAAGGGACAATTGAAGATGTTCTTGAGCCTTTTCTTATACAGCAAGGCTATCTCATGCGAACACCTCGCGGTAGAATAGCGACCAATCTGGCCTATCACCATTTTGGCCTGCAACCGGTTGAGCATGAGTTATAAAATGAGTTATCAAAGCAGCTTTCGTGTTTATGCTGAAGACACGGACATGATGGGCATTGTTTATCATGCCAATTTCCTGTGTTTTTTTGAACGGGCGCGAACTGAAATGTTGCGTGAAAAAAATTGGTCGTTAACCCGCATGGCCGCAGAGCATGACCGGCATTTTGTCATCAGCGATGTCAGTATGCAGTTTCTGCATCCGGCAATGCTTGATGATTTGCTTTTTATTAGCAGTGACATTGTTAAACGAAGTTCGTGCAGTATTTTATTTGAACAAAGCCTGCGAAATCAGCATAATACTCTGCTTTGCGAGGCGCAGGTCAAGATTGTCTGTGTCGACAGTGCAATGAAAATACAGCGTATACCGCCCCTTTACAATGAAGAAGAAGTAGACAAGTAGGAGGAATCAACGTGGGTAGCCATGCCAGTGTCTTAGGTTATTTTTTACAAGCCGGTTTGGTGGTTAAAACCGTGATGCTGATTTTACTTTCTGCCTCCATCGTCTCCTGGACATTAATTATCCAGAGAGCATGGTTTTTTAATCGCAAAAAGCAGCAGTGCGATCAGTTCACCCGCCGTTTCTGGGATAGCGGCGATTTGAGCAAATTGTATGCTGATATCGATAGCCATGCCGATGACAAACAGGGGATAGCCGCTATTTTCCATGCGGGATTTAAAGAATACGTGCGTGCCAGAAAGCAGGGTGCTGTTGTGCTTGAACCCATTCAGAGGGTCATGCAAATCAGCCATGCCAAGGAAGCGATGCGGCTTGAAAAACACCTGCCGTTTTTTGCCTCTGTCGGGTCCATTTCTCCCTACATCGGCCTGTTTGGAACAGTATGGGGAATCATGACATCTTTCCAGGCTTTAGGCCAGGCGCAGCAGGCAACCATTGCCATGGTCGCACCCGGTATTTCAGAAGCGCTGGTGGCTACGGCGTTGGGACTGTTTACTGCGATTCCTGCGGTTATTGCCTATAACCGCTACAGTACTCGTGCCGGCAATCTGCTTGAACAATATGAACTGTTTCAGGATGAACTGGTGTCATTGATTGAACAACAAAGCGCTGTGCCCGTGAGAGGATAAACGATGTTAAGAAAAAAAACCAAATCGTCTCAACCGATCGCGGAAATCAACGTGGTGCCTTACATTGACGTCATGCTGGTTTTGCTGGTTATTTTCATGATTACAGCCCCCATGCTCACCCAGGGGGTCACAGTGGATTTGCCAAAGGCTGCAAGTCAGTCACTGAAACCCACGGAGCGTGAACCCATCATCGTGTCGGTGAATTTGCGCGGCGATTATTTTTTAAACATCAATACAGCACCGGATTTACCCATGGAGCCCAAAGCGCTGATGGTCAGGGTGGCTGCCGAGCTTGAATTGGCTAAACAGAATAACCAGCCTGTTAATGTTCTGGTGAAAGGCGATCAGGGTGTGCCTTATGGTAAAGTCGTGGGTGCCATGGCCTTGCTGAAGCAGGCAGGGGCTGAACAGGTGGGTTTATTGACTGATTCGTCTGAGGCTATTTCGGAGAACCAAGCATGAGGATTGAACAGAGTTACCGCAAAGCGTTTTATGCGGCTCTGACGCTGCATCTGTTTTTAGCCCTGTTATTGTTGACAGAATCGTCCAGTAAACGCCCCGTGCTGGTGAATGAGGCAAAAAATACCCCTGGTGAGATGACTCCGATAGAAGCCAATGCCCCGCAGAAGGAAATTGTTAAAGCGGTCAGTGTGAACAACCAGGAAGTCATGGAGACGGTGAATCGTTTAAAACAACAGCGGGCTCAGCAAGTCAGAGCCGAGCAGGCCCGCCAGAAGGCGTTAGCGCAACAGGCCGAGCAGGCAAAGCGCGCACGTCTACAAGAACAGCAGCGTCTGGCCAAATTAAAGGAAGAGGCGGACAAGCTCGCCATTGCAAGAAAGAAGCAAATAGAAGAAGAACAAAAGCGCTTGAAACAATTGGCTTTGCAAAAGGAGCAGGAAGCCAAACGTCTGGAAGAGCTTAAAAAGAAACAGAATGAACTTCAGAAAAAGCAACAGGAAGAGGCCGCCAAACTGGCCCAGTTGCAAAAGAAGAAGGATGAGGAAAAAGCGAAAGCCGACAAATTAAAGGCTGATCAGGCGGCAGCTGAGGCTCGCAAAAAGGAAGAAGCCATGAAACTGGCGGCGCAGAAAGCCGCCGCAGAGAAGGCTGCTGCCGAAAAGGCAGCGGCTGAGAAAGCGGCCGCAGACGCCGCTCAGGCCGCGGCCAATCGCGCACGCCTTGCCGGGGAAGTGGATAAATACAAGGCGCTGATTATCAATGCTATCGGCCGTCAATGGATTCTGCCCGATAATGTCGATCGCGGATTGTCCAGTCAATTCCGAATTCGCTTAGCGCCCGATGGCGCGGTCCTTGAAGTGAGTTTAATCCGCAGTAGCGGCGATCCAATTCTCGATCGCTCTGCACAAACCGCGATTTATAAAGCATCGCCGCTGCCGGTACCGACTGATCCGGCAACGTTTGATATATTTCGCGATATCAGTTTAACCGTACGACCAGAAAACGTGAGGGGATAACCGTGTTAAAACGATTGTTAATACTATTTTTTACTGCCTGTTCGAGTGGTGTCTTCGCACTCGATCTTGAGTTAACCCAGGGGATTAACTCGGCCTTACCTATTGCTATTAATTCCTTTGGCTATGACAGTGCCGGCTCTGAATTGACCACGATCATTAACCATGATTTGCAGTTGTCCGGCCAGTTTAAAATCATTCCAACACCGCCGGGTTTGCCTGACGGTGCACAAGGGGTGAGCATTCTTCGCGGCGCCGGTGCTGACAGCGTATTGACCGGACGTGTCAGCAAACTGGGTTTTAACCGCTATGATGTCAGTTTTGATTTGATTGACGCGGTAGCCAATGGGCGTCTGTTAACCAAAAGTTTTCAGGTAGGCAGCAACGACATCCGGGCTTTGGCACACCATATCAGCGATTTGGTCTATGAAAAATTGACCGGTGAGCGCGGTGTGTTCTCTACCCGCATTGCTTATGTGCTAGTGCAACGCAACAGTGGGCGTCCCCGTTATTCTCTGGAGGTGGCGGATGCCGATGGATTTAATCCCCAGAGCCTGCTGGTTTCCCCTGAGCCCATTATGTCGCCCTCCTGGTCGCCGGATGGACGGCAAATTGCCTATGTGTCGTTTGAAAAGAAAAAGGCGCAGATCTTCATTGTTTCTGTTGAAACGGGTAAGCGGCGTCTGGTGACTGATTTCACCGGTATTAACGGGGCGCCTGCCTGGTCCCCTGACGGCAATCAGTTGGCGGTTGTGCTTTCAAAAAGCGGCAGCGCTAAAATTTACACGGTCGACTTGTCCTCAGGCCGTTTAAAACAGCTGACCTTTGGCGATGCCATTGATACCGAACCGCGTTTTGCTCCGGATGGACGCAGCCTGCTGTTTACTTCGGGACGCGGCGGCTCGCCTCAGGTTTATCGCCTGTCACTTGCCGACGGCAGTGTGTCGCGCGTCACGTATGACGGCAGCTACAATGCGCGTGCTTCCTACACTCCCGATCAACGGCACATTGTCATGCTGCATAAAGAACAGGACAGCCGTTTTAATATCGGCGTTCAGGACGAAAACGGCCGTGTCACGCAGGTGACTTTCGCCACCCTGGATGAATCCCCCTCCATTTCTCCCAATGGACGGCTGATTCTCTACGCCACGCGCCACAATGACAAGGGGGTATTAGGTATCGTTTCTCTCGATGGCCGGATTCACATGCGCTTACCAGCACGTGAAGGCGATGTGCAGGAGCCAGCCTGGTCACCGTTTTTAGGTTAATCAAAACCATCAGAAGGGAGTTGCAGTGAAAAAAGGAGTTGTTCGTTTCGTTGCCATGGCTGCATTGATGGCCGCCGGCACAGTTTACAGTTGGAATGCGACCGGACACCGTCTGGTCGCTCAAATTGCTTACCATCACCTGAAAAAGGAAGCCCGTTCCCAGTATGTCCGTTACAATCATGGACTGGACAGCGTGTTTAAATCGCAATCGCTGGTGAATGCTGCACCCTGGATGGATGGGCTGCGTTACATGAATGATCTGTGGCTGCAACCCATGCATTACATTGATATTCCTTATTCAGTCGATGGCACTGAACTGATTCAACCCGATGAGATTAATGCAGTTTACGCCATTGAAAAGGCGAAAAGGGTACTTAAAGATCCCAAAGCCAGCTTTTTTAACAAAGGCTTTAGTTTAAGGATTCTTTTGCATGTGGTGGGTGACATTCATCAACCCTTGCACGCCATCAGCCAATTCAGCGTTCAGCACCCGCAGGGGGATATGGGAGGCAATCTGGTGATTCTGGGTGAAAATTCCGTGGGTCCTAACCTGCATTCGTATTGGGATAACGGCGGTGGCTTTCTTAAAACAGCCAAATTAAACAGTAAACAGCTTAATGCCAAGGCGTGGAAAATTGAACAACGTTGGCCATGTCATGTCAATGAAATGACCCTTGACGCCAAAGCCTGGAGTCAGGAGTCGTATCAATTGGCGATTACCAAAGCCTATCAAATCAAAAGCGGCGACAAGCCTGGCAATGAATACCAGCAACTGGTTAGAGAAACGGCTGAACAGCGTATTGCCCTTGCCGGTTGTCGTCTGGCGGCGTTGCTTAACAGCTTGGCTTAAATGTTAATCAGGCTATCGAAGTAAGCCTGCGGCTCGGGCTTACTTCTACTGTGCAATCGACAATTTACAATGCCATCACTTCCCCGTCTTTAAATACCAGAAAAGCCTTGCCATGCTTGGTGGTTATTTGCTCGTCAGGAAAAGCGGCCTGAATGACAGCAGGATCAATGTTGCGGCCCAACCATTCAATGCTGCTGATGGTGGCCTGCTCAAAATCGCCGTATTTACTGCCAAAATGCAGGGTAAATGCCCGGGTATAATCGGCTGGTAAGCGTTCATTAATCCGTTGGATGGTTTGCGCCAGAGGATAATCACGGGAATTAAGATGGACAACGGTATCGGCAGTTTCAGCCTCTTCATTGGGAATAAAAACGGCCACACTTTCCTGCTGCAAGGCCATTGCCATTTGTTGTGACAGGGAAAGCACCGCCTCATCGGTCAGCGCTTGATAAGGCGATGTTGTAAAAATTTTACCATTGTCGGCGGTTAGATGCCCGTCGCCTGCCATTTGATACATGCCGATGCCGTCCTCGCATTGGCTCTGTTCCAGGTGATGGGCTTGCATGATGTCGATGATGGTGTTTTTCAATTGGCTCTGCGCTTCGCTCAGTAACCGTTGATAGGCTTGCTCCGGTTGGATTATGCCCGTGTTATTAGAAGCAAAAAATGAAACGGATGACCACGCAGCTGCTGAAATCACTTTGCAAAGGAAAGAAAATCCGAGGAAAAAACGCATTGATTTAGTCATGATAGTACTCGTTGTTAAGCTTGCAGCAGTGTAACCATGCCTGCAGTTTGCGCAAGAATGCACATTTTTGTAATATAGTTACAGAAAATATACCGATACTTGCTAATGAAACCCAGTCGACGACAAAACAATTGCCATTATGGTTGTGCTGTGGAGGCAGCACTTGATGTCATTGGCAATAAATGGAAAGGGGTAATTCTCTTTCATCTGCTTTCGGGCACTAAACGATTTAATGAGCTCAGGCGTTTGATACCAGCATTACGCAACGCATGCTAACCCTGCAATTGCGAGAACTGGAAAAAGACGACGTGATTCATCGCGAAGTTTATGCTCAAGTCCCACCCAAAGTTGAATATTCGCTAACGAAATACGGAGCCCAATTGGAGCCTCTATTGCTTGCTTTACAGGACTGGGGCCGCCGTTACATGGCGGGGAGGACAGAGTTTACTCAAAAAGCAACGCCATAGAGAGGTGGTTTTCATACCGCCCATCAATGCGAACGGCGTTTTTATGAATACCTTCGATGACAAAACCAACGTGCTGATAAAGGGCGATGGCGGCTTTGTTGTGTTCCCGCACGGTGAGCTCAATGCGTGTTAATCCTTTTTCACGTGCTCGTCTCAGGGCTTCGGTCAGCAGAGCCTTACCCACCCCCATGCCACGATACCCTTTTCGAACCCCAATGCCCAGAGACCCACTATGAGCAAAGACAGGGCGATCAAGTGCTGAAATGTCACACCAGCCGATGACTTCATTTTCATGCACAGCAATCAGGTGCGGCCAGTTACCCTCCTTGTTTTGTTTGACAAAATCGCGGGTCATTTCACGGGGTGGGCCTTTAAGAAAAGCCAGGTAGTGCTGCTCGCGCGCCACGCTATCGAGAGCAGACCAGTAACTGTCAATGTATTCGTCCTCAATAGGGGTAATGATAAACTTCAACATAACGATTAATTCAATAGTTCCAACAGGGCGGTGATAAAATAATAGAGTAAAATAAAAACAAACAAGGTGATAGAGACAAGAGGCAGTAATAGCGTAAAAACGCGAATCATTGTCGCGGTGAAGGCATTGCTGCTTTGATTGGCTGAACCCCAGAATGCTTTTAATAACCAGATGTAAAATCCCACAGCATACACCATTAAAGGCAACAGCGAGAGGTTTTCGAGTGTTAATCCGCCTGTGAACAGGGCTGTGAGTATAAGAACATAAAAGACAATATAGGCCAGACCACTTTCCAGGAGGTAATCCCCTCCTTGCCTTAAGAAAATTTGCCCAAACGTTAACTGGCCATTCCAGCCTTTTTTCAGATAATTAATCATGTCTATTCCGTCTAGGGGTCTTTGTTATAACTATAGACCTGGGCAGCAAAAGATACGAAGCAGTCCCCGCTAGGCCATACGGGTCAAAAATTCCTGCAGATGCGGCCTGCTGGTTTCATTGATCAAATAATCTTTTAATTTCAACAAGGCCTGATCGTAATCCTGTTGACTTAAAACACCGCGCAGGAGCTCAAAACGAAGAAAAACACAATAAGTATTAAGGACATCGGTTTCACAGTAGTCACGTATGGCTTTTAAATTGCCGGCTAAATACTCGTCAAAAACCCGTGCTCCGCTCATACCCATTTTCCCTGGGAAATTCAACAGGGAAGCTATCTCATCCAATGGCGCAAAGGCTTTGTTCTGATAGGCTGCCAGAATATCCATTAAATCAATGTGTCGATAATGAAAGCGGTTTAGATAATTATTCCAGCGAAACTGCTGCTGATTATCACCCGTTTCCCAATAGGTTGGGGCACTGACGCCATGCAGCAGGGCGCGGTAATGAAGCACCGGCAAGTCAAAGCCACAGCCATTCCAGCTGACCAGGGTAGGGGAGTATTTATCAACGCCTGAAAAAAAACGGGAGATGAGTTCTTTTTCATCCGAGTGTTCATCACCTAAAGACCAGGTTTTGATTTGATTTCCCTGACTGATGACTAAGGAAATGGCAATGATTTTTTGCAGATAATGGGGTAAAAAATCATGCCCCACCTTGGCACGCCGTAAAGCAAACATGGCTTTTGCAGTGTCTTCGTCCGAAAGACCCTGCAAATCGTACAGTTTGCGGCCGGCTTCAAGATCGGGAATGGTTTCAATATCAAACACCAGAATACTCATGCGCTAACCTACGGTAATTAACGAAATAATGGGAAATGTTGAGGGGTTGCCATGCTAGTATTCTTGAACAAGCAGGAAATTGCAACTGGTTCAGTCAGTGAATTGACGCCTGAATGGCAACCATTCGAAAAAGGAAATTTAACGATAAATATTTAAATTGTTCTGTCTTTTTGTTACTAATAGCCGTTTAATTGACCTCAATAGCCAGAACAATGAAATTAAAGCTGTTTACCCTCTCTTTGGTGTTGGTTTTAGCCGGATGCGCAACCCGTCAGCCTTCGGATGTGAATAACGTTTGCAATATTTTTAAACAATACCCCGGTTGGTATCGTGCAAGCAAAGACGTTGAGCGGCGCTGGCGGGTTCCGGTGCCGGTGCAAATGGCCATTATTCATCAGGAGTCCAAATTCGATGCCAAAGCCACGCCGCCCCGCCGTAAATTGTTATGGGTAATTCCATGGAAGCGTCCCTCCAGCGCTTATGGCTACACCCAGGCTCTGCGTTCAACCTGGGCTTTGTACAAAAAGTCACAGGACGGCGGTAATTTCTGGGCATCCAGAGACAGTTTCACCGATGGGGTGGATTTCATTGGATGGTATGCGAATCAGGCCAATCGCCGCGCCCATATTCCGCGTTATGATGCTTACAATCTGTACCTGGCTTACCATGAAGGGGTAGGCGGATACCAGCGTAAAACCTACCTTAAAAAGCCCTGGTTGATTCAGGTGGCTCGAAAGGTGAAAACCCGAGCCCAGATTTATCAGGCGCAATTGAGTCGTTGTTCGGTTCCTGCGTCGCACTTTTGGTCTAAATAATGACCAGAACTAATGACTTTGTTGCCATCTCAGGGTAGGATAGAAGGTTAATTCGATTAGGAGTTAATGAATGCGTTTAATGCTGCTGGGCGGTCCGGGTGCTGGGAAAGGCACACAGGCCCTTAAATTAATCAATTACTTCGACATCCCTCAAATATCGACCGGGGACATGTTGCGTTCTGCTATTGCGGCAGGGACTGAACTGGGTAAAAATGCCAAAGCAATCATGGACGCTGGCAAGCTGGTTTCAGATGAGATCATCATTGCGCTTGTGAAGGAGCGCTTACAACAAAGTGATTGCCGTAAAGGATTTCTGTTTGACGGGTTTCCCCGTACTATCCCTCAGGCTGATGCGTTGAAAACGGCCGGTGTCAAACTGGATCACGTCATTGAAATCGCGGTGCCCGATAGCGAAATCATTAATCGAATCAGTGGCAGGCGGGTTCATGTGGCCTCAGGCCGGGTTTATCATGTGACCTTCAATCCCCCTGTTAAAGAAGGGCTCGATGATGCAACCGGTGAACCATTAATCCAGCGTGCGGATGATTCCGAAACCACGATTCAAAAGCGTCTCGATGTATACCACCAGCAGACCGAACCCCTGATTGACTATTACCAGAGTTGGGCCAATACACAGGATCCCCTGGCACCACGATTCCATCGGGTTAGCGGGCTTGGAAGTGTTGATACTATTTTTAGCAACATTCTTTCTGCCATCAATGCCAAGGTACTGTCATGCTGAAAGACATCGTCAGTGGCGAACAACTGGAAACTTTGGTGACTTCTGACGACATCGTCTTCATTGATTTTTGGGCCGAGTGGTGTGTCCCCTGTAAAGAATTTGGCAAAGTCTATGCCCGGGTCGCTGAACAGTACCCGGCCATTCAATTCACCCAGATCAATGTAGAATCCGCTCCAGCGCTGGCGGAAGCATTTCAGATTCGTTCCATTCCTCATCTGATTGTTTTTAAGCAGGGCATTATCATTTATTCAGAGTCAGGAAACATGCCTGAATCCGCTTTAAGAGAATTGGCTGAACAGGCATTAACGGTCGATATGACCGAAATTCGTGCAAAAATGGACGAAGAACGGCAGTCAAAGTAGGTTATTTCTGCTTGAGCCGAGAAAGGGTCGCGGCATCAATGCCTTCCACTTCATAAATTTTGACGGGATCGTCAAAACCTTTTACCTGGACACTGGAGTGATTTTTAATGATCAGGTCATTTCCAGCAGCCTGAAGCGTGTGTTCGGAAATCAGGATTTGACCGCCCAAGGTCAGCGACTGGATGCGGGATGATAAATTGACGGCACAACCAATGGCGGTGTATTGCTGCCGCTTGTCTGAACCAATGTTACCGATAACTGCTATCCCGGTATTGATACCGATTCCCATCGCCAGTTCAGGCAAATGATTCTTGCGGGTGTATTCGTTAACGTCTTTCAGTGCCTCCTGCATTTCAATGGCACAGGCTGCGGCAGACAAGGCATGGTTTTCCATGGCCTGCGGCGCACCAAAAATCACCATGATGGCATCACCGATAAAGGCATTGATGGTCCCTTGGTATTTTTCAATGACGGAGGCCATGCGGCAGAAATAATGATTGAGCAAATCCACCAGCGTTTCAGGCGGTAACGTTCGTGAGATCGAGGTAAAATCCCGCAAATCACTGAAAAGAACACTGAGTTGCCGCTTTTCACCCCCCAGTTGCAGTGGCCTGGGTGAAGCCAGCAATTGTTTAACCACTTCATCAGACATGTAGGAGTTGAACATTTTCAACAGCAGCTCATTGCGCAGTTCAAGCTTATTTTTAGCCTCGTTTAAAGCTGCATTGGTTTCACGCAATGATTTTCTTAATCGAGTGACCGTTAGCAGGGCCAACTCATCTTCTGCCTGCCGTGCTAATTCACAAAGCAGCTTCAATTCGCCCTCTTTCAATTGTCGAGGCAACTTGTCAGCAACGCACAGCGAACCAACCTTCAATCCTGCCGCATTGCTTAAGGGCACACCGGCATAAAAACGAATGGGGTTGTCCTCGCCAAACACCGCGTATTTATCGGCAAAGCGGGAATCCATCAGGATATCAGGAATAACCAGCGGTTCATTTTGCTGGATGGTATAATGGCAAATGGATTCATTGCGTGCGGACTGATTAATGAAAATGCCGCAGCGCGCTTTAAACCATTGGCGATGAGCATCAATTAAGGCGATATAGCCAATAGGCACTCCCAAAAATCCTACGGCCAGATTGACAATGCGATCGAACCGTTCTTCTGGCGGCGTATCCAGAATCTGTAATTCATATAAGGCAGCAAGCCGTTCCTCTTCCAGTTCAACGGGATTTATCATAGGTCTTCTCGGATGCAGGAATCCTCATTACAGGACGCGTTGTTTCGCATTATCAAACCCTATCATTATTATATATAGACATATTTCTTAAGCCTGGCGAGAGGAGTAAGACAATAATCGTCAGAAAAAGCTTGACTCTGACGTTGCGTCATACCCCAACCTTGGTCGCAAGGAGGACAAACGATGAAACATTGGCATGCCAAAGCATTCAGTAAACTGGCGAACGTCTCGGTGCGTACACTGCACCACTATGACAGGCTAGGACTGTTAAAACCCAGTTTACGGCAGAGTAATAATTATCGTGTGTACTCCGAGAAGGATTTACTCACGCTGCAGCAGATTATTGCGCTTAAATTTTTTGGTTTTGAACTGGCCCAAATCAAGCCGCTACTGACCAGAGAGGGCACTGTTTTTGAAAGCCTGAGCATGCAGGCAGAGCTTTTACAAAAAAAAGCACAGGCCCTGCTGGAAGCCAAGGCGATTATAACGCGCATTACTTCGAGTTGCAGCGATAAGGAATCCATTCCATGGCAACAAATAATAGAACTTATTGAGGTATTTCATATGACACAACAACTCGAAGACGCCTGGGTTAATGACATTTTCACGGCGGAGGAGTTACGGCAATACGCTGAATTTGAAGCAAAAATGAAAGCAGGGTCGACGCCGGAGCAACGCGCTGCATTTGAGCAAGGTTGGTTTAATCTGGTTGACGAAGTGAAAAGCTACCTTCATCACAGCCCTGATTCAGCGGTTGGCATTGCACTTGGCAAGAAGTGGATGGATTGGGTGAATAACCTCTACGGTAAGCAATATGCTCATCTGCGCACCAAAAAATTTGAAAAAGGGTTTGGCGAAGGCAAGGGGCTTTTAGAGCATGGTTTAACCCCTGAGCTCATTGCCTGGATGGAGAAAGCAGTGGATGCCTACTGGCGTCAGCGCCTTCATCAGGTTTTATCCCAGGCAGGCCAGGCGCCTTCATCCCAGGTGTTGCGGCTCTGGAATGAATTAATGGAGGAAATGTATGGTAATGAGGAGAAACGAAAGGCCGACATCCCTGCATTAGCATTGCAGGAGCAGGGCTTGAGTCACGAAGCAAAAGCCTGGCTTAAAAAAACGTTTAATCAATAAGCACCTGCGGATTACGGTTTCAGCAAGCCGTAATCCGGCGTACTGAAGAAAATCAAGATTCGGCGTGAATGACCTTTTCTTGCAGGTATTGCCGCAACGCCTCCCTTTCCCGGGCCGAAAATTGCAAGCCCAGCTTGCTGCGCCGCCATAAAATGTCATCGCAGGTCTCCGCCCATTCCTTGTCAACCAGATAGTCTACTTCCGCCTGATAAAGTCCATGGCCAAAATGGTCGCCTAAATCGGCGGTTTTGTTTAACGTTCCAAGAATCAATTCGGTACGCGTGCCATAGGTGCTTAAAAGTCGCTCACGAAGGCTTTCTTCAAGCCAGTGGTATTTTTCTCTGGCATGGGCCACGTACGTTTTATAGTCCCAATCGCCGCTTTGGCCTCCCGGCAGGACGGTTTTATTCGACAGAGTGGGGGGAAGGGATGGGAAAATGGCTCTTAATTTATCCACGGTTTCGCTGGCCAGTTGTCGATAAGTGGTTATTTTGCCACCATAAATAGCCACCGCAGGCGCGGGATGGGTGGAATAATGATAGGCATAATCACGACTCAACGACTGAGGTTTTTCTTCGTCCGATGACAACAAGGGTCGAACACCGCTCCAGGTCGTTATAATGTCTTCTTTTTTAACCGACGGCCGGAAGTACAATCGAGTCAGGTCAAGCAGGTAATTGATTTCTTCGGGTGAAATGCTGAAATGGTCCAGATTATTTTTAAAGACAATGTCTGTCGTGCCAATCATGGTATTGCCGTGATAGGGGATAACAAACACGATGCGTTTGTCCTTGTTTTGCAAAAGGTAAGCGTGATTGCCTTCATAAAGCTTGTGCACGACCAAATGACTCCCTTTAACCAGCGACATTTTATACTGGTTGGGGATGTTTAAACGTTGATTGACCTGTTCAACCCAGGGGCCCGTGGCATTGATGACCGCCCGGGCTTTAAAAACCACCTCGCGGTGGCTTTGCAGTTTTACATGAAGGCGCCATGACTCGTTTTCAACCGCGGCCTTAATCAATTCAGTGCGGGGCAGCACCATGGCGCCATGTTCGCGGGCCAGTAAGGCATTGCTGATGGTTAGACGCGCATCATCCGTGGCACAGTCGTAGAAAACAAAGCCTTTGTGGTATTCCATGGTCAAGGGTGAAAAATAAGGCGCATTGATGGCTTGGGAACGACGGATTAAACGGCTTCGCGGCAGCCGGTTTTTTCGGCTTAAGTGATCATAGAGAAACAACCCGGTACGCAATAGCCAGGTTGGGCGCATGCTTTGTTCATAGGGTAAGACAAAGGGCAGTGGGAAAACCAGATGGGGTGCGATTTTAAGCAGGGTTTGTCGTTCATCAAGGGCTTTTTTGACAAGCGAAAAATCATACTGCTCAAGGTAACGCAGTCCGCCGTGAATCAATTTGCTGCTGCTCGAAGACGTTTTGGAAGCTAAATCATCCTTTTCAATCAAAAGCACCGACAGACCCCGCAGAGCGGCATCGGCTGCAATGCCGCAGCCGTTAATGCCGCCGCCAATAATGGCCACATCAAAAAACTCATCCATGTTCAGGTCTCCGCAAAAAGCGTATAAAATCTCTTTCTAATTATCACGATAGGGAAGCAGAAAGCAATGAATTATATTCTGGCCATTGATCAAGGAACGAGCAGTACACGTGCCATGCTTTATAATGATCGACTGGAACTGGTTGCAACCAGCCAATACACCATTACCCAGTACTATCCAGAGCCGGGATGGGTTGAACACGATCCAGAAGAAATCTGGCAAAAAACGTTAACTGCCCTTCGTGATGTGGCAGGGCAGGCCGAGGGCGGAAGAATTATTGCCTGCGGCATCACCAACCAGCGCGAAACCACGTTGCTTTGGGATAAAGAAACCGGAAAATGCCTGTCTCGCGCCATCGTTTGGCAGGACAGAAGAACCCAGGCTTTCTGTGAATCCTTGTCCGAGTACCAGGGGATGATTCGCGAAAAAACCGGTTTGTTGGTGGATGCGTATTTTTCTGCAACCAAGTTACATTGGCTGCTGCAGCACACGAACGACGTGGACACTCTGCTGGCAGAGGAGCGTTTGGCCTTTGGCACCATTGATTCCTTTTTAATCTGGCGGCTGACCAAAGGCAAATCGCATGTCACCGACATCACCAATGCTTCTCGCACCATGCTTTTTAATATTCATGACAAACAATGGGATGCGGCGCTGCTTAAACTGTTTGCCATTCCCGATGCGTTGCTGCCGGAGGTGAAGGCCTGCGATGCCTATTACGGGGACATCGATACGTCCTACCTGGGTTTTTCGGTCCCGATTCATGGTGTAGCTGGTGATCAACAGGCCGCATTGATTGGTCAACGCTGTTTCACTGAAGGCATGACCAAGGCCACGTTCGGCACAGGGGGCTTTTTATTAATGAACACAGGCGAACAGGCCGTCCTGTCTCATCATCATCTGCTGACGACCATTGCCTATACAATCCAGGGTCAGACCATGTACGGACTCGAAGGCAGCATTTATCAGGCAGGTACCACGGTCAAATGGTTACGTGATGAGATGAAACTGCTGATCAATGCGGCTGAAACTGAAGAGTTGGCAAAAAGCCTGCCCGGTAATGAGGGTGTTTATTTAGTCTCTGCGTTTAACGGCATGGGTGCTCCTTATTGGCTCTCGACGCCTGGTGCTGCCATTTTTGGCTTGTCCCGAAACACCACGCGAGCCCATTTTGCCCGAGCCGCGCTTGAAGGGGTGTGCTATCAGACCCGGGAAGTGCTGACCTGCATGGAAGAAGACAGTGGCCTCAATATTTCGCCTTTACGAGTGGATGGGGGCATGACAGTCAATCAATGGTTTCTACAATTTTTAGCTTCACAATGCCAGACGACGGTGCAACGTCCCCATGATATCGAAACCACAGCCCAAGGTGCGGCATTGCTGGCCGCCTTAGGGGTTGGTCAGATTGGATCGCTGTCCATGCTTGAGACCAATTGGCATGCTGAGCTTGAATTTTCACCTGGCAGTGAACGTGAGACAGTCGAGCGTGATTTTCAGGGGTGGCTGCATGCCATGCGGATGATAAGGACCGTGTGAAAAGAGATTTAACTGTATAGACACCCGCAAGCGCCGCCTGACTGCTATCCCCCGCGCTGGCGGGGGAACCAGGCTCTGACCATCGGATGCGGAATGTCTTTAGATTAAAGGGCTGACCCTTAGGGGACTTGCCGTAGCTTTTCGCCGGTGTAAAGCTGGCGGGGTCGGCCAATTTTTGATTTGCTGGCAACCATTTCCATCCAATGCGACATCCAGCCGACGGTTCTTGCCAGGGCGAAGATTACCGTGTACATGTTGGTTGGAATGCCAATGGCGCTTAACGTGATGCCGGAATAGAAATCCACGTTCGGGTAGAGTTTCTTTTCGACAAAGTAGTCGTCTTCCAGGGCAATGCGCTCAAGTTCCATAGCCAGTTTGAAGATGGGTGCATCATGGGCGCCAACGGCTTCAAGGACCTTATGGCAGGTTTCCCGCATGACTTTGGCACGTGGATCGTAGCTTCGGTAAACACGATGACCAAATCCCATAAGACGGAAAGGATCGTCTTTGTCTTTGGCGCGTTTAATGTAATGGTTGATGTTTTTAATATCACCGATTTCTTTGAGCATGTTGAGGCACGCTTCATTGGCGCCACCATGCGCAGGACCCCACAGCGCGCCGATACCGGCGGAAATGCAGGCAAAGGGGTTGGCTCCGGTTGAACCGGCCAGGCGGACGGTGGACGTGGAGGCATTTTGCTCATGATCGGCATGCAGGATAAAAATTTTGTCCATGGCATCCACGATCGTGGGATCCGGCACATACTCCTCGGATGGCACGCCAAACATCATGTGCAGGAAGTTTTCAGCATACGACATTTTGTTTTGCGGGTACATGTAGGGTTGTCCCACGGAATACTTGTAACTCATCGCTGCAAGGGTAGGCATCTTGGCAATCAGACGAATGGCTGAAATGTAACGGTCATGCTGATTGGTTAAATCCATGGATTCATGGTAAAAAGCGGACAAGGCACCGACGATGCCGACCATGATCGCCATGGGATGGGCATCACGGCGGAACCCGTCTAAGAACCGGTACATCTGCTGATGAACCATGGTGTGATTATTAATGAGGCTGACAAAGCTCTTTTTTTCGTCTGCTGTAGGCAATTCACCGTTCATCAACAAATAGCTGACATCCAGGAAGTCTTTTTTCTCAGCCAGTTGTTCAATGGGATAGCCGCGGTACAGCAAGACACCTTCGTCGCCGTCAATGTAAGTAATTTTTGACTCGCAGGATGCTGTAGAAACAAAGCCAGGGTCATAGGTAAACGCTCCCACTGATCCCAATTTCTGAATATCGATTACATCCTTCCCCAGAGTTGGTGTGTAGACCGGTAACTCAACGGGAGCATGTCCGTCAAGAATCAGTTGTGCGGTTTTTGTTGTCATTATGTCTCCTTGGTGCTTGGCTTCTTAAGCCTCACGCTTACATCAGTTGCGAAACTATATTAAAACGCACCTTCACAGTCAATTTATCATTGCATTAAATCTTTACAGCAAGAGTGGAGTATGAGGTCGCCAGGACCTTTTTGACAAGTCACCCTCTTTTAATCATATCATCACAGGCCATTTTTGCCTGTTTGCGAATAAAAATAGTAAAAAGCCCGTCCTTAATCACTGTCCTGTTCGCCGGCTGGATTCAAATAAAGTCTGGCTTGTGGTATTCTTACACGTTAAATTGAGTGTCGCAGTAGAGCGGCCAGAAGGAAAATTTACTTCCTATGGTCATTTATTCGATGATTGCATAAGGACGCCTCCAAGCCATGGTTTATTTAGCCAAAGAAGTCATACCAGTCAATATTGAAGATGAACTGAAACAATCCTACCTGGATTACGCCATGAGCGTTATTGTCGGGCGAGCGCTGCCTGATGTTCGTGACGGGTTGAAACCGGTTCACCGCCGCGTATTGTACGCCATGAGCGAACTGGGCAACGATTGGAACAAACCTTATAAAAAATCCGCCCGTGTGGTCGGGGACGTTATCGGTAAATACCATCCTCACGGCGATACCGCGGTGTATGACACCATCGTCCGTATGGCACAGCCGTTTTCCATGCGTTACCTGCTCATTGATGGGCAGGGTAACTTCGGCTCCGTTGACGGTGATTCCGCGGCCGCCATGCGATACACCGAAGTCAGGATGTCCAAGGTAGCCCATGCGCTGCTGGCAGATCTCGATAAAGAAACCGTGGATTTCAGTCCTAACTACGACGAATCCGAGTTTGCGCCCGTGGTTTTACCCTCCCGCGTGCCTAATCTTTTAGTCAATGGTTCCTCAGGGATTGCTGTGGGGATGGCTACCAATATTCCGCCCCATAATCTCACAGAGGTCATCAATGCCTGCATTGCGCTGATTGAAGATCCGGAATTAAGTGTTGATGATCTGATGAATCATATTCCAGGGCCTGATTTCCCCACGGCCGCCATCATTAATGGCAAGGCAGGGATTGTTCAGGCCTACCGTACTGGCCGTGGACGAATCCTGATTCGCGCCCGTACCGAAATCGAAACCGAATCCCAGTCCGGACGCCAGGCTATTATTATTAATGAGCTGCCGTATCAGGTAAATAAAGCGCGGCTTGTTGAAAAAATAGCCGATCTGGTGCGTGAAAAGAAACTGGAAGGCATCTCAGGCCTTAGGGACGAGTCCGATAAATCCGGGATGCGCGTGGTCATCGAGCTTAAGCGTGGTGAAGTTCCTGAAGTCATTCTCAATAACCTGTATGCTCATACGCAAATGCAGAATGTGTTTGGTATTAACATGGTGGCTCTGGTGGATGGCCAGCCCAGAACCCTTAATCTTAAACAGGTGCTCGACTATTTTATCAAGCATCGCCGCGAAGTAGTAACCCGTCGCACGATTTTTGAATTAAAGAAAGCCCGCAACCGTGCCCACATCCTCGAAGGACTCGGTATTGCGTTGGCCAACATTGACGAAATGATCGATCTGATCAAAAAATCACCTACACCACAGGATGCCAAAGAGCGGCTGATGGAAAGAACCTGGAGTCCCGGTCTGGTGAAAGCCATGCTTGACAGCGCCGGCAGCGACGCCTGTCGACCGGATGATCTGGCGCCTGAATTTGGTCTCATGCCCGACGGTTACCGCCTTTCTGCCAATCAGGCCCAGGCTATCCTTGAGCTGCGCCTGCATCGTTTGACCGCGCTTGAGCAGGATAAAATCATTGATGAATTCAAGCAATTGCTTGGGGAAATCAAAGCATTGCTTAACATCCTTGCTTCGCCCGAGCGTTTAATGGAAGTAATTCGTGACGAATTTGTCGAAATAAGAAGCCAGTTCGGCGATGAGCGGCGTACCGAAATTACTGCCTCTCAGGAAGACATTACGCTAGAGGACTTAATTACAGAAGAAGACGTGGTAGTGACGTTATCGCACCAGGGTTATGTCAAATACCAACCCATCTCCGCCTATCAGGCGCAGCGACGTGGCGGCAAGGGTAAATCCGCGACGAATGTCAAGGACGAGGATTTCATTGAACGTTTAATTATTGCCAGTACCCATGATACCCTGCTGTGTTTTTCCAACCATGGCAAACTGTACTGGTTGAAAGCCTATCAACTACCTCTTGCAAGCCGTATTTCTCGAGGCAAACCCATCGTTAATATTTTGCCTTTGGCTGAAGATGAAGCCATCAATGCCATGTTGCCGGTGCGAGAGTACCAGGAAGGGTATTTTGTGTTTATGGCTACCCGTCACGGTACGGTCAAAAAAGTACCGCTTGAAGCCTTCAGCCGACCGCGCTCTACGGGAATTATTGCCGTCGATCTGGACAACGATGATCGTCTGGTCGGTGTTGACATTACCGATGGCAGTAAAGACATTATGTTGTTCACCGATGCCGGTAAAGTCATTCGCTTTGATGAAAAACTGGTAAGACCCATGGGGCGGACTGCCAGAGGGGTCCGCGGCATTCGCCTCGCACAGGACCAATCTGTCATTTCCTTAGTGGTGGCCAAGCCCGAGGGCACAATTCTTACAGCAACAGAAAAAGGATATGGTAAACGGACGGATGTTGGGGAATACCGCATTTCAGGTCGCGGCGGCCAGGGTGTTATTTCCATTCAGGTCAACGAGCGCAATGGCAAAGTGGTGCGCGC
Organism: Legionella sp. MW5194; assembly: GCF_016864235.1. NCBI lineage: Bacteria > Pseudomonadati > Pseudomonadota > Gammaproteobacteria > Legionellales > Legionellaceae > Legionella > Legionella sp. MW5194. The sequence continues at coordinate 1,845,288 of NZ_CP045732.1, read as the reverse complement.
CCTGCAGGTGGATGAGGGCGATGAAGTCATGCTGATTACGGATCAGGGAACCCTGGTTCGCTTCCGCGTCAAGGAATTATCGATTATAGGTCGTAACACCCAGGGCGTTCGCCTGATTAATGTCAGTTCGGGTGAGCATGTTGTGGGCATGCAGCGCATCGAAGAAATCAGTGAGGACGGCGAACAGGATGAAGAGGGTTCAGAGCAGGGTAATGAGGTAGAAGAAGACAGCAATGACTAGAGGTTATAATTTTGGCGCCGGGCCTGCGATGTTGCCAGAATCCTTATTGATTGAGGCGCAAAACGAATTCCTGGATTGGCAAGGTACAGGGATGTCCGTCATGGAAGCCGGTCACCGCACGCAGGAGTTTGATACCCTGATGAAACGTGCTGAAAGTAATTTGCGTCAACTGATTGGCATTCCTGATAATTACCATGTGCTTTTTATGGGAGGCGCCGCCCGCACGCAATTTTCAGTCATTCCCATGAATTTTTTAGGTAAAAAACAGTTCGGCGGGTACCTGGTGACCGGTATCTGGTCAGAATTTGCATTTGACGAAGCAAAAAAACTCAAAGCCGCTTACTGTGTGACCTCGGGTAAATCAGAGGGCTTTACCACTATTCCGTCAGCTGATCAGTGGGAAATTAAAAAAGACAGCACCTACATTTACTATACGCCCAACGAAACCGTCAACGGCATCCGATTGCCAGAGCCTCCAAAAACCCATGGTATTCCGTTGATCGCAGACATGACTTCCTGCCTTCTCAGCGAGCCCGTTCAGGTGGCCGATTATGATTTGATCTTCGCCGGTGCTCAAAAAAACATTGCCAATTCGGGCTTGACGCTGGTAATCGTGAGCGATCGGCTGCTGGAATCGATTAAAGACCCCGCATTGCCCACGATGCTTGATTACCGTACCTATTCCGAGAGCCATTCACTCTATGCCACACCGCCGACATTTAACTGTTACATGGCAGACAAAATGTTCCAGTGGATACTGGATGAGGGCGGGGTTGAGGTGTTATATCAGCGTAATTTGGAAAAAGCAAAGCGACTCTACAGCTACATTGATTCGTCTGACTTTTATCAGTGCAAAATTGATCCTCCCTACCGATCCATTGTCAACGTCTGCTTTTCGTTAGCTCACAGTGCGCTGGAGGAACTGTTTCTGACTCAGGCAAAAACACGTGGCCTTCTGGCCTTAAAAGGCCATCGCTTTGTCGGAGGATTACGCGCCAGTATGTATAATTCCATGCCCATGGCGGGGGTTGATGCATTGATTCAATTCATGAGTGATTTTGCAAAGGAACATCCTTTATGAGTGCTTTACATTTTATCAGTAAGCCGGTGACTGCCCTGGCGGGGGACATTACCGTTCCTGGCGACAAATCCATTTCCCACCGTGCGATTATTCTGGGCGCTATTGCTCAGGGGACAACCACAGTGAGCGGGTTTCTGGAGGGGCACGATTGCATGGCCACACTGAAAGCGTTTCAGGCCATGGGGGTTCGTATCGAAGGGCCTGTCTCACGACGAGTGGTCATTCATGGGGTTGGGAAGCACGGCTTGAAAAAACCGGAAAAGCCCATTGACTGCGGGAATTCGGGTACCAGCATGCGTCTTCTGGCAGGTATTCTGGCTGCCCAACCGTTTGATTCTGAACTCGATGGCGATGAAAGTTTAAGAAAACGTCCAATGGAGCGCGTGAGCCGGCCTCTGTTGCAAATGGGTGCGGATTTAGTGACAACGGAAGGAAAGCCGCCGGTTTATATTCGCGGCGGTCAACACCTGCAGGGGATTCACTATGAAATGCCTGAAGCCAGTGCCCAGGTGAAATCCTGTCTGTTGCTGGCGGGATTGTATGCCGAAGGGGAAACGACAGTGGTCGAGACGGGACATACCCGTGATCATACCGAGCGCATGTTGACTACATTTTCCTATCCTATTCAAAAGCTTGAAAGCGGTATTACCGTCAATTCAGAGAGTGAGTGCATTGGTTGTGATATCATTGTTCCCGGTGATATTTCTTCCGCTGCTTTTTTTATTGTGGCCGCGTCCATTATCCCAGGATCCGATCTGATTATCCGTAATGTGGGCATTAATCCTACACGCACAGGAATTATCCAAATTTTGGACATGATGGGTGCTAATATTACTATGACAAATAAACGTTTGTGTGGTGAGGAGCCCGTTGCTGATTTGCATGTAAAATACGCGCCACTGGAGGGAATTGATATTCCCACAGCCCTTGTGCCTCTGGCCATTGATGAATTTCCCGTTATTTTTATTGCTGCAGCCTGTGCCAATGGTCAGACCAGACTGCATGGTGCCAAAGAGTTACGGGTGAAAGAAAGCGATCGCATTGGCTCCATGGTGGAAGGCTTGCAACGTTTGGGCGTCGATGCTCAGGGTTTTGAAGACGGGGTCTTCATAAAAGGTGGAAAAATTTCAGGTGGTGAAGTGGAAAGTTTTAATGATCATCGTATTGCCATGGCTTTTGCCATTGCGGGTGGTGTTGCTGATGGACCAGTCATGGTAAGGCATTGTGCCAACGTGGCAACCTCGTTTCCGGATTTTGTTAAAACCTCCAGAGCCATCGCCATGTCGATTGAGGAATACGTTGATGAAGTGCAATAAAATGGTTCCAGTAATCACCATTGATGGGCCGAGTGGTACAGGTAAAGGCACGATTTGTCACATGCTGGCTGATCATTTGGACTGGCATGTACTCGACAGCGGCGCCATTTATCGGGTGCTTGCCTATGCCTTAAGGAAAAACCGGATTGATTTTAATCAGATTCAGGATATAGTAAAGTTGGCTCATTCTCTGGATGTCCGCTTTGAAACCGATCCTCATCAACAGAGCAGGGTTATTCTGGATGGCGAGGACGTCTATGACCAGTTGCGTTCTGAACAGTGTGGTCAGGATGCGTCTGTCATTGCCGCGATTCCTGAAGTAAGGGAGGCGCTTCTGCAACGTCAACGCGCGTTTGCCCAACCGCCGGGATTGGTTACAGATGGTCGGGATATGGGCACCGTGATTTTTCCAGACGCTGTTTTAAAGATTTATCTGGATGCTTCAGCAGAAGAAAGAGCAGCCAGACGATATTTTCAGTTGAAAGAAAAGGGAATTGATGTTAGCCTCGCGCAGGTTGTTGATGAATTGGCTAAACGCGATGCGAGGGACACACAGCGTTCGCATGCGCCGCTCAAACCTGCATCGGATGCAGTGAGGATTGATACAACTGGATTAACGATTGTACAAGTGTTCGATAATGTTTTAAAATTAATCGGACAGCATTCGTTTTTTCGCTAAAAAAAGCGAACAAGGGGGGAAGTTGAGTGGACCTCATACTTCCATTTTTTTACTAAAGAGTTTATTAAACATGTCTGAAAGTTTCAAAGAATTATTTGAGCAAAGTATCGTTGGTGCTCAATTTTATCCTGGTGCAATAATCACTGCAAAAGTAATCGATATCGATGACGATTTCGTCACGCTTAACGCGGGTCTGAAATCAGAAGGGATTGTCGCTGTCGAAGAATTCCAGGACAAGAATGGTGAGTTGGAAGTCCATGTCGGCGACATGGTGGAAGTGGCTTTGGATTCAGTCGAAGACGGTTACGGTGAAACCTTGCTGTCCCGTGAAAAAGCCAAACGTCAGGAAGCCTGGCGTAAACTGTCCAAGTGCCATGAAAACAACGATACAGTAACCGGCTTGATTTCTGGCAAGGTTAAAGGTGGTTTCACTGTTGAAATCGGTACAATCCGTGCATTCCTGCCAGGTTCTTTGGTTGATGTCAGACCTGTACGTGATCCATCCTACCTCGAAGGCAAAGAGCTTGAGTTTAAAGTAATCAAAATGGATCTGAAGCGAAACAACATCGTTGTTTCCCGACGTGCTGTTGTCGAAGAAGAAAGCAGTGCGGATCGTCAGGCCCTGCTGGAATCGCTGCATGATGGCCAGGTCTTGAATGGTATTGTCAAAAACCTCACTGATTATGGTGCATTCATTGACCTCGGCGGTATTGACGGTCTGCTGCATATCACCGATATTTCCTGGAAACGCGTCAAGCACCCAAGTGAAGTGCTGTCTGTCGGCCAGGATGTCAAGGTGAAAGTATTGAGCTTTGACAGCGAACGTAACCGCGTGTCCTTAGGCATGAAACAATTAGGCAATGATCCCTGGGTTGATCTGGTTGAGCGTTATCCTGTCGGTAAGAAATTGCAGGGTAAAGTGACCAACATCACCGATTACGGCTGCTTCGTTGAAATCGAAGAGGGCGTTGAAGGCTTGGTTCACATGTCGGAAATGGATTGGACCAATAAGAACGTTCACCCAAGCAAAGTGGTTTCCATGGGCGACGTGGTTGATGTCATGGTTCTTGAGATCGATGAAGAACGACGTCGTATTTCCCTGGGTATGAAGCAATGTGTCGGCAATCCCTGGCATCAATTTGCTCAGACCCACAGCAAGGGACAAAAAGTTACCGGTAAAATCCGTTCAATCACTGATTTTGGTATTTTCATCGGTCTGGACGGCGAAATCGACGGCTTGGTTCACTTGTCTGACATTTCCTGGAATACACCCGGTGAAGAAGCGGTCAAGCAATTCAAGAAAGGTCAGGAGCTCGAAGCTGTTATTCTTGCGATTGATGCGGAGCGTGAGCGCATTTCCTTAGGTCTTAAACAACTGGAAGGTGATAACTTCACAAGCTACGTTGAAGAGAATACCAAGGGCGCTATTGTCAAAGGTAAAGTCGTTGCCGTTGATCCAAAAACAGTCACTGTTGAATTAATGCAGGATGTGATTGGAACCATTCGTGTTAATGAATTATCTGAAGACAAAGTCGATGATGCGACTACGTTCTTTAAAGAAGGCGATGATGTTGAAGCGAAAATTGTCAATGTTGACAAGAAGAATCGCACCATCTCTCTGTCTATTAAAGCAAAAGACGCACAAGACCAGGCTGAAGCAATCAAGAAATACTCACGTAGCGGCGAAATGGCCTCCACGACTCTGGGTGATCTCTTGAAAGAGAAAATGGCCAGCAAAGATGTTGAATAAACATCGCTAAGAAAAAAAAGCGTAGTTTACTACGCTTTTTTTTTGTGGTTGACTTAGAGCACTTCATTTAAATACCTGGCTGGATTAATCAACAGTGTTTGTGTTAGGGATTCAGCGTAAAAGCCTATTTAAAAGCGTATAAGGATAAATGCAATGCGTCTTTTGATGATATTGTTTTATTTGTTGTTGATTTTGGTCGGTGTGAGCTTTGCGGCTTTAAATGCCAATTCTGTCGAAGTGAATTTTTACGTGACCACGGTGACAATGCCCATCTCCATTTTAATGACAATCATGCTCGGAATCGGAATTCTGGTCGGCTTTTTAATCTTTCTTTTGCGCTATTGGCGGCTTAAACGCGAATTAGCCAGAGTAAGAAACCAGTTACGTCTGACGGAAAAAGAAATTAAAAATTTAAGGGATATACCATTAAAAGATCAACATTGAAGCGAAGGTTTGACAGCGTTTCACAAATTAAGATAAAACCGACCTGTTGTGATGATTTCAATCAATTGATTATTCGTCATGGAGACCGTTGATGATTAATTTATGGCCATTGTTGTTACCCGCCGCAGCCTGGTCAGGCTGGTGGGTTGCCAATCGAAGCTTTGCTGGCAAAGAATTGAAAGCAGGAAACCGCCTATCAAGAGAATACGTCGTTGGTCTTAATTACCTGCTGGATGAGCAGCCCGATAAAGCAGTGGACGTGTTCATTAAACTGCTTGAAGTCGACAGTGAAACGGTTGAAACTCATCTGGCCTTGGGCAGTTTATTTCGTCGTCGTGGCGAAGTGGATCGTGCCATCCGCATTCATCAAAATTTAATTGCCCGCCCACAACTGAGTCTTGTAGAAAGAAAAGAAGCCCTCATGGCCCTGGGGCAGGATTACATGAGCGCGGGTGTGTTTGATCGCGCCGAACGCATTTTCCTTGAAGTGGTTGAGCTCGGCGGCTCGCGGGAAACGTCCAGTTTGCAAGGGCTGCTTGCCATCTATCAACAGGAAAAATCCTGGGAAAATGCGCTGGATGTTATTAAAAAGCTGGAGTTGTCAACCGGGCAGAGCATGCACATGCAGGCGGCTCATTACTATTGTGAAATTGCCGCGCAGGCCTTGAAAACCAATGCACTGGAAAAAGCACAGAATGCGATTAAGCAAGCGCTGTTGATAGATAAAATGTCAGTTCGCGGCAGTTTAATGCAGGCGTCTCTAGACATGGAGCAGGGCCGTTTCAAACAAGCCATTCGCTCACTCAAACGGGTACCGCAGCAGGATCCTGAGTTTTTAAGTGAAATCATTGAACCGTTAGTCATTTGCCATCGTCATCTGGATTGCATGAATGAGTGCGTCACGTACCTGGAAGACACATTAAACGATCATCCCCGTGCGTCCACCATCTTTGTGATCGGTGATTACCTGCGTAGGGAAAAAAGCATGGATGCCGCCATTGATTTTGTATCAGAACAATTGAGCACCTACCCATCCATAAAGGGACTTAACCGCCTGATTTGCTGGCACCTTGAAACAGCCCATGGCAAAGTGCGGGACAAGTTGCAAATGCTTTATGACATCACCAGCAAGTTTCTTGATAATAAACCCATTTATCGCTGTACCCAGTGTGGATTTGGCGGTAAACACCTACATTGGCATTGCCCAAGTTGTAAGCAGTGGGGTAGAATGAAGCCTGTTCATGGATTAGAGGGAGATTAGGGTTATCCTGATTTCTGGTTTAAATCGCTTTTAACGAGAACATTATGCAATTTATCGACCTTAAAAAGCAGTATCAATTAATCGAAACCGACGTGCTAAACAGCATTAAAAAAGTACTGGATCATGGCCAATACATCATGGGTCCCGAGATTGGTCTATTGGAACGTCAACTGGCTGATTTTGTCGGTAGCCGCCATGCCATTGTCAATGCCAGTGGCACAGACGCTCTGTTAATGGCGCTTCTGGCACTGGAAATTGGTCCCGGCGATGAAGTGATTACCAGCCCATTCAGTTTCTTCGCGACAGCGGAAGTGATTGCCTTATGTCAGGCCAAGCCCGTTTTTGTCGATATTGATCCTGCGACTTATAATCTCGATGTTGAAAAACTGGAAGCGGCGATTACGCCCAACACGAAAGCGATTATGCCAGTCAGCCTCTATGGTCAAACGGCAGATATGGCGTCAATCAATCAGATTGCTAAAAAATACGGTTTGCCCGTTATTGAAGACGCGGCGCAAAGTTTTGGCGCCACCCAGAATGGCCATTACTCCTGTGCGTTATCCACCATTGGCTGCACGAGTTTTTTCCCATCTAAACCCTTAGGTGGCTACGGGGATTCCGGTGCCTGTTTTACGGACGATGATATTCTCGCCGAACGACTGGTTGAAATTCGCATTCATGGCCAGAATGCCCGTTACTGCCATCGCCGTATAGGGATCAATGGTCGCATGGACACCCTGCAGGCCGCTATCCTGATTGAGAAGATGAAGTTATTTCCTAAAGAAATTGAACTGCGCCAGCAAGTCGCCGAACGTTACATGCAGTTACTGGATGGCATTGCTCAGACACCGGTTGTTAAGAAAGGCAATACCAGTGTGTATGCCCAGTTCACCATTGAAGTACCTCATCGTGAACGATTCCAAAAAGAAATGCAGATTTTGGGCATTCCCACGGCCGTACATTACCCGGTTGCCATGCATGAACAGGAAGCCTTGCAGTATTTGGGTTACAAAACCGGTGATTTTCCCTGCGCAGAAGCCGCCAGTAAGCGCGTGGTCAGCTTGCCGATGCACCCTTATTTGACGATGGAAGAACAAAAGAGGGTGGTTGATGCTGTAAAAGAGTGCATCGCCTTATCGGTTGAAGTCGCCTGATGACGACCGAACTGATTGTCGCCCTTGATTTTCATCATGAAATTGATGCGTTAAAGCTTGTTGAAAAGATAAACCCGGCTCATTGCGCCCTCAAGGTGGGCAATGAGCTGTTTACCCTGCTTGGGCCTTCGTTTGTAAAAAAACTGATTAATCTGCAATTCAACGTGTTTCTGGATTTGAAATTTCATGACATACCCAATACGGTTGCACGTGCCTGCGCCGCGGCTGCGGAAATGGGTGTCTGGATGATAAACCTCCATGCCTCCGGTGGTTTGGCCATGATGCGCGCGGCAAAAAACGCACTGGATGCTTTCGGCAAAGACAAGCCCTTGCTGATTGCAGTCACGGTATTAACCAGTATGAATTCACTGCAATTGCCCGAAATAGGCATCGACACCTCCATTGCCAATCAGGTTAATCGTCTGGCTCACCTGTCACATCAGGCAGAACTGGATGGCGTTGTCTGCTCAGCTCTCGAGGCACCCATTGTCAAGCAATTGTGTGGGGCCAGTTTTTTAACCGTAACCCCCGGCATTCGTCTGCCTGGCGATGCGGCCGATGATCAGTCACGCATTGTAACACCCCGAGATGCCTTGATGATGGGTAGCGACTACCTGGTTATGGGCCGCTCCATTACCCGATCGCCTAATCCCGATCAGGTGATCGCTGGCATTTTAGCCTCCCTGGTTGAGTAATAAACACGTGTCTTATTAACAGGCACGTGTACCGTTTAATAAACTTCTCCCTCCCGTATTCAATTCTACGATAATTTATGTTAGTTATTAAATTGGATAAATAATTTAGCAGACAGGCCACTTTGGAAAAAACGTGGTTCATACGATCACATAACAAAGGGATTTATTATGGCTCGAGAAAATGTGTTAAGTGATTTGTTACGTAGGAATTGTACTGAGCATCCCAACACGCGCCTTCTTCAAAAAATACTCCTTTGTGTTCACCGCGGTTGGTTTAGAATCAACGGCCTCGCCCCAGACAACCATTATACACTGGGGGATTACCTGCTTGATGACGAGCGTATTATTTTCGATTACACCCGGCTGAGCGATGAAGCGAAAGAAAAATTTATTCACTGGTTTTTAATGCCGCATTATCAGGATGCTCAAAAGGCCTTTTTAAGCGGGGTGGCGACCAATGATTACCGAGGATATACGGCGGAGGTCGGTTTAAGTTGGTGGGGCCGTATCACCAATCTTCTCTATTATCGCCGCAAAGCTTATCACTGGCCGCTCACGCCGCTGGAATTAACCTTGAATTATCAGTTGACTGGCATCGACATTTGCTCCGATAAATACGGTCTGTTGATTGGTCTTAAACAGTTTGCTACTGAAAATAATGGCAGTAAATACCGTGATCCGGAAGACAATCAGCTAACCCCTTTGCGCAACGCCAAACGCCTGATATTAACCGACAGGCTGGTTGAGAATTTAATCCATGATGATCCTGGCTCACTCAATTATGATGAAATGATCTTTAATCCGCATCCTTATGCCATTCGCGTTCCTTTACATAACCAGCGCATGGAGGAGATGTACGAATACCGTCAGACACAACGGTTTATTACCACGCAAACCTGGTACCAGCGCTTGTGGCGCTGGATTAAATCCTGGTACGAAAAGCCCAATAATGAGTATGAACTGGAAGAGTTCAAATTTCGGGAAAAACATTACCAGCCTCTGATTGAAGACGATGACGTGACGGTGTCCGAGCGGCCATCCACTGGAGAAATCCTGATAACCGAAAAACGTCCTGAGCTGGACAACATGGTGTTTTGCGGCGGCGGTGGCAAAATTTTTGCCCACGTGGGTGCCTATAAAGCCTGCGAAGAGGCCGGCATTACGCCAACCCGCTTTGCGGGAAGCTCGGCTGGCGCCATCATGGCGGTGTTGTGTTATTTGGGTTATTCCTCCGAGGAGATATTGAATTTCTTTAAAGAATTCAGGCAGGAAAACCTGATTCACTTTGACATTGACAGTTCAGGCATGTCAGACACCCAGGCAGTGAAAGGGGCTTTGGATTTTATGGTGACCCAGAAAGTGAATCAAATCATTCAACGTTATGGAATTGATACCACTGCAAAAGGCCGAAAGTTTCTCTCCGAAGAAGTGCTTTATAATAATAAAATCACCTTTGCCTCGCTTAAAGCGCTTAAAGAACGTTACCCGGATTGTGGACTTGGCAACGAGCTGATCGTTACCGCCACCAACATGCCGCAGCGTAAAACCCGTTATTTCTCGATTACTACCTCGCCAGATCTTGAAGTCAGTGCGGCAGTGACTATTTCGGCCAGCCTGCCTGTGGTTTTTAAACCCACCATTTTTGAAGGCGAACGGTACAATGATGGCGGCGTATTAAACAATCTTCCAACCAATGTCTTTCATGACAATCATTCCACGTTATTGACGTCAGAATACGGCAATTGTTTAAGTTTGCTTGCTTTCCAATTTGACAATGGCTGTGAACGGGGTTTAATTGACAAGCTGGTGGATCGTATCTATCGCGAAAATTTTATCTGGAATTGGATTTATGGTTTCCTAACCGGGGTGAAAGATCCGGTCAGCGGCTGGGAGCAGGATCGCTTAAGGCTGATGCAGCACAGTAATCAAGTGGTCCTCTTGCCTACGGGGAATGTGTCAGCCACCCAGTTTAATATTACCCCGGAAGAGCAGGCGATGCTGGTTAAGAATGGTGAGGACGCGGTAAAGAATTACATTGCCCCTCGTTATAACACCAGCCAAAGCATGAAGGCGCGTAATGAAGAGCACATGTATGCCAATTTTGCCAGTATCGAGGAGGCGCTTTATTTTACCTGCTTTCGTAATCGCAAAGACTGGTTTGAGCGTCTTGCTGCCATTGCCCTGAAACGGGGGATGACGGATGAGAAATTGAACGAGATACGTGAACGTCATTTCCCGGAACCCAGGCCCGCGCCAATAAGGGTATCGTCTGCTCTGGACAGTGACTTTTTTAATTCAGGGCTTTCCTCTTGGCTTCGTCGCGTCAACACGTTGTGCAACATGCAGATTTTTGAATGCCTGTTTCCCATTTTTTTAAAATTACCTACCTGTGTTTTTAAAAAGCCAGCTGACTTGAAAATCTATAAAATGGCCAGGCATTCCTTTGCCTTGACTAATCCCCATCAAAGCCTTGACATGCTGCTTAAAATCAATGGGGAAGTGCATGTGTTGTTTGCTATCCTTAAACACATCACATCGAGGTTAAATGTCGAATCGTTAAAGGAGCAATGCCAGCAGTTGAAATGCTATGAGGCCATTCTCAATAGCCAATGGATGACCGACGAATTGGTGTTCTATGGAAATTGGGATTTAACTCCCGAACAGGCTAACCGATTGTTTAAGGCCTTCCAGACCGGTAATCTAAACACGGCCCGCGTTATCTGTTACAGCTTAAAGAACAAAGAGGAGCCTCTGCAGACAGTAACGAAGGGGCAGGGAGATGAACTCATTTATACGGATGATCACTATGAGGACACTGATTACTGGGGCTTCACGGGGAATAGGACAAGCCATAGCGTTTGAATTTGCAAGGCAGGGGCATGATGTGGTTCTCGTGGCCCGTGAGGAGGCGCGGCTTAATGAACTGGCGGCCACGCTTCGATTAAAATTTGGTATTCAGGCTGACAGCGTGGCCATGGATTTAAGTCATCCTGGTAGCGCAGAGCATCTGATCAATGCCCTTGAAGCAAAACAACTGGATATTGAATGCCTGATTAATAATGCCGGCATCGGTTGCCTGGCCGATTTTGTCGACATGGATGGGGGCACAGTCAACGCCATGATGCAATTAAACATGGTTTGTCTGACCGAGCTGACCCACCATTACGCCGTCCGTTTCAGCAAACTGGGTCGGGGGAAAATTTTACAGGTGGCCTCAACGGCTGGTTTTCAACCGGGGCCGCGCATGTCGGTTTACTATGCTACGAAAGCCTATGTGATTTCCCTTTCAGTGGCTTTGGCCTATGAATTAAAGCCGCATGGGGTAACGGTTGCTATTCTGTGCCCCGGTCCAACAGAAAGTGCCTTTATGGAAAGAGCCCACATGCAGGGCTCCTGGCTTGCCCGTGGCATCATTGGTTTAATGAGTGCGGAAAAAGTCGCCCGTAAGGCTTATAGCGGATTAAATAGCAATCAATTATTTATTATTCCCGGTATAATGAATAAAATTCTGTTTTTTGCCGCGAAACTTTCTCCCCGGTTTATGTCCACGAGAATTGTCGCTTTTTTTCATCGAAAACAGGTATAAGGTGGCATGTCGAATCATTTAAATCATTATTATCTACAACAGATGGGGATAGAGCCCTGGATTTTACGTAAGCACCACGCAGGCTGCGAAAAGCAATTAAAGCAATTGATGACGGCTGTGGCTTCCTGCAGACGGTGCCCGCTTGCCGATACCCGTACCAATACGGTTTTTTCCCGCGGTAATCCCGCTGCAAAGCTCATGATTATTGGCGAGGCGCCGGGATTTTATGAGGATAAACAGGGAAAGCCCTTTGTCGGCAAGGCTGGCCTGTTGCTTGATCGCATGTTAAAGAGTATTGGGTTAGACGAACAACAGGTGTACATTGCCAATGTCTTAAAATGCCGTCCACCGGATAATCGTGATCCAATGGCAGACGAAATTGACCAGTGCCGCGACTACCTGGTACAGCAAATTGAATTGGTGTCACCTGCAGTGCTTCTCGCCCTGGGCCGTTTTGCCGGGCAATTTCTCATGGGTAAAACTACGCCTTTGAATCAGATGAGGGCTAAATTACACTCTTATCATGCGATTCCTTTTTTAGTTACTTATCATCCGGCCTATCTTTTACGCAATCCAAAAGATAAAAAACACGCATTTAGCGATTTACTTTTGGTTAAACAACGATTGTCCAGTGACGACGAACAGCAGGCAACAGGCTTTCAGTCTTGTTGAATTATTGGTCAGTCTGGCCTTGTTCACCCTGTTGTTGAGTTTTTATCTGGGAATGAATGCAAATAACCAGCTTAAAACGCAACTGACCGTGGCGCAGCATCGATTGACGCAAGCCATGCATTACGCCCGTAATCAAGCCCTGGTTAAGCGTTCTGTGCTGATTTTACACCCTATGGAGCAGGGCAACTGGGCAAAGGGCATGGTGCTTTTTAAAGACCCTGGCGAGCATCGCTTCAACCATCAGGAGGTGGTGTATGAGTGGCACGACCCAGGCAGTCCATTGACCATTACCTGGTCTGGTTTTCATTCGCCTGACGCATTGGTTTTTAGCCACACCCTCCGCCATGCCGCAGCTAATGGCTATTTTTCCATTTCTTATCAAGGGGTTGAACTGGGTCGGGTTATTATCAATCGGCTGGGCCGATTACGCGTTGTTCATTACATTTAATACCAAAATAGCCTATAATTTATACAGAATTTTCGGAAAACGGTGATTATTTTGAAAGGGACGTGCCGAGCGGGGTTTACCCTGACAGAATTTATGGTCACCCTGGCTGTGGCAGGAATTTTTATGGCTGTGGGTGTTCCAGCCTATTATTCGTTAATTCAAAACAACAAGGCCGTGGGTATGGCCAATAAATTATCTGCCAGTTTCAGTTATGCGCGCATGGAAGCCATCAAGCGGGGTATTCGTGTTTCGGTTTGTCCAGCCGCCAATGCCGCTTTAAATGCCTGCGGTAATGGTGCGCAATGGGCGCAGGGTTGGATTGTCTTTCTTGACGCCAATAACAATAATACAATCGATTCAGCGGCCGATGTGGTTAAAATCCAGGAAGCGCTACCAGCGGGCACAACCGTCAACGCCAATCTGGGGATAGTCAGTTATGACAGTTCGGGCTTCGTGACCAGCGGTGCGTTGAATATGACTATCTCTGCTGCAGGTTGCAGCGGTAATAATGCCCGTTCGTTAGCCATAACGTCCAGCGGTCGCTTAAGCATTGCTAAAATGAACTGTCCTTAATCCGCATCGATTCGCATTCTGTATTCTCTCAGTCCTCAATGCTATACTGCAAGCGTTTTGCTAGCCGCTGATTGCTTATGCCATTTGAAATTCTACCAGCACTGACCCGTTCATTTAAGCCGCCTGGCGCTTTGCTTCCCTGGCTGACGCACGCAGACGAGCTATCCGCCAAATTGCGACAGACGGCGGGTAAGGTTACCCTTCATGTGTTAAAGCAGGACTGGGTCGCAACCGGCTGGTGGGAAAAGTCAGTTCTCGGTTTGACCTTGGCCACGGTCGTTCAGCGCGAGGTGCTTGTTTCCGCTGCAAAGACGCCTTGCTGGTATGGGCGTACCATCATACCGGGGAGTACCTGGTTAAAAAATCAGTCTTTTTTTGCGCGATTGCGGCAAGAGTCCTTAGGTTCGCTCGTTTTTTACACAGAGGAGGTAGTGCGTGTCCGTACTGATTATTATGCGGTGAACGCAAGTTGCATGGAATATTATTGGCCAGACCGGGCGTTGACTCAGAATGAATCCTTGCTTTGGATTCGCCTGTCCGAATTTAGGATTGCTGAGAAATACCCGTTTAACCTAATTGAAATTTTATTACCTGGACTTTTGCGAGTAATCTGATGGATGTACGATCTTATCTGCGTTTGATGCGTTTTCATAAACCCGCTGGCACGTTGTTACTGTGGGCTCCAACAGCCTGGGCGTTATGGATAGGTTCTCAGGGGACGCCGTCTGTCGCACTGCTTTTTTATTTTTTCTTGGGCACGGTCATCATGCGCGCTGCTGGTTGCGTCATGAATGATATTGCCGATCGGCACATTGATTGCCACGTGCAGCGCACACGGGAAAGGCCCTTAACCAGCGGTCAATTGACGCTTCGGCAGGCAATAGGCACGCTGATCGTATTGTTGTGTCTGGCGTTATTCATTCTGCTGCAATTGCCTTATGCCTGTTTTTATTATGCCTTTGTCGCCTTGTTTTTAACGTGGGTGTACCCGTTTTGCAAGCGAATTATTGCCTGTCCGCAACTGGTTTTGGGGTTGGCGTTTTCGATGGGGATCCCGATGGCATTTGCCGCCCTGCATCGCCCAGTGGATTTTTCCATGACGCTGTTAGTTGTGATTAATTTTGCCTGGATTGTGGCTTATGATACGGAATATGCCATGGTCGACCGACAGGATGATTTACGCATAGGCGTCAAGTCCACGGCCATTTACTTCGCACAATGGGATACATTTATCATTGGAGTCCTGCACGCCATTCTGCATGGTTTATGGCTGTTGTTAGGTTTTATTTCTTCCCTGTCGCTGCCTTTTTTTCTCTGCTGGTTAGCAGGTGGAGGGCTGCTCCTGTATCAGCAATGGCTTATCTCTGAGAGAAAGGAAGACGCTTGCCTAAAGGCGTTTTCGGTAAACAGTGGGTATGGTCTGATTCTTTGGGTAGGCTTGGTTCTCGATGCCCTGCTTAAATAATGAGGAATAGGCTTACGCATCCATCCGAACCCGGATGAGGGAGGCTTGGGACTAAGCAGGCAATGCCACGCGACTAAGGGGATTGCGTAAGCTCATCCAATAGGCTACTGGCGCCAATCCTGAACCAGGTTTTATGAACTGCTTTGTCCAGGTAATATTCTGCCAGATGAATGAAGGTTAAGGCGTGTGATTTCTGTTTTACCCCACCGGACACCTTAATTCCGCAGGGCGAGTTGCTGTCATGGATGGCTTTCAGTAAGGTAAAAGCCGTAAGCGGTGTAGCCCCGACCGCTATCTTTCCGGTTGAGGTTTTTAAAAAATCGCAACCTTGTTCAATGATCTCGCGGCAAGCCCGGTAAAGGGTGGCGACTGAAGGGAAGGCGCCTGTTTCAAGAATAACCTTAAAGCCAACCTGCCTATTCCGGCAAAGCTCGTAGAGCGTCCGGCAATGGTTAAGGGCCTGGGCTGTTTTCCCCTTTAAATAATCCGTATAAGGGAAAACATAATCCATTTCATCCGCTTGCCTCTCGTCAATGGCCAGACGGGCATCCGCTTCAACTGCTGCCAGCGGCTGAAGACCCTCGGGAAAATTCACGACTGTGGCTCGCTTAAGCGGCAGATTTTGAGGCAGCTGAAGCAAATGCTGGGGGTAAACACAGGCAGCAGCGACTGGGTAACGGGTTATTTTTTCCACGAATTGCGACAGAGCCTGTTCGTCCGCCCCGGTATCGAGCAGCGTCAAATCAAGCAGCGTGAGTATTTCTTCAGCGCTTACAATGCGCTGGTTTTGGTCACGCTCCAGATCTTGAAGTGTCCGACTGTACTCGCTTTCGATGGTCATGCAAGTCCTGCAATGAAGGTTTTAACCAGGCGGTTTAATTTTTCGGCCGCTTGGGACGCCATCATGACTACCGCTTCATGACTGTGGCTGCAACTGGCTAAACCAGTGGCATAATTGGTGATGGTTGCAATCACCGCAACCTTCATGCCGCAATGGTTGGCCACCAGCACCTCAGGTACGGTCGACATGCCCACGGCATCCGCGCCCCAGATGCGGAAAGCACGGATTTCTGCTGCGGTTTCGTAATTCGGACCCAAGATGGATAAATACACACCCTGATGAAGATTAATGTGTTCCTTTAGGGCAATTTGCAGCAGCGTATGACGCGTGGCTTTGTCGTAAGCATTATCCAGTGGGAAAAAGCGTGGGCCAAATTCCTCATCATTCGGTCCAACCAATGGATTGCCGGGTTGCAGGTTGATGTGGTCGGTAATAAGCATTAATTCCCCGGGACCGACGTCTTCCCGTAAAGAACCGGAGGCGTTCGTGGCGAAAAAATATTCACAACCCAGTAATTTTAACGTACGGACATACGTTTTTACAACACTGTAATCGACGCCTTCGTACGTGTGGGCACGGCCTTGCAAACACACCACGCCAACACCATGCAAATAACCCAGAACCAGCTTGCTGCCGTGACCGTGCACGGAGGTTTTGGGAAAGCCGGGTAGCTCGGCATAGTCAATGGATACGGCATTTTCCAATTGTTCAGCAAAACTGCCCAAGCCGGAGCCTAAAACAATACCAATGGCTGGGCTGAAGTCAGGAACACGTGTCTTAATTTCCGCTGCTGCCAGATGGGCCGGGCTCAAATTTGTCTGCGTCATTTTTCTTCCAATATTCTCTTGGTTACAAATCGCTGCTGACTATACTCATTATCGACTGGGCTTACAAGACGTTAAAATTACGCGAACGTTTTTTTGCAATTAAAAAGGTTATAAATAAAGGCGTTAATCGGGAAACGACATAGTGTATTGGTAATCAACAGCATGGCAGCCTCCCTGCTTATTGTTGTCAGTATCCAATCAGGTTACTATAGGTCATTCTGTTGATTAATTTCATTCATGCCCACAGTCCAAAAAAGAAGAGTTGCTTTACTGACCGTTGTTGTCTTCCTTATCCTGATTAACTTAAGTCTGCGGATGATGCATTATTGGGCCAATCGTCAGATGACAACCAACCTGCTGCCTCCACCGGCAGCGGATTCTGTGAGCACCCGCAAAAAGGAGGTGTCCCCCTGGCAGCCGCTGAGCAAAGGGGTAATGGAAACTGTGCAGGTTGTCCCGGGCACCCGTGTGATTTATGCCGGGGGCTTTGATGCCCTGAATGATGACAATGGGCCGGTGTACAAATCGCTTGACGGCGGAAAAAACTGGGTTGCTGCAAGTCAGGGTTTTCCAGAGAACGCACTGGTGAACGCCGTGGTCCCCTTAAATGAAAACAAAGTTTATGCCGCCACCTGGGGGGCCGGCGTGTTTAAAACAGAGGACGGTGGTAATACCTGGTTGAGCATCAATAAAGGCTTGCCGGGTAAGGATATCCTTGCGCTTTCGGTTGTGGATGAGAACACGCTGTATGTCAGTACGTCAGGCAAGTTGACTTCGCGTGGCGGTATTTTTAAAACAGTCGATGGCGGTGCCCATTGGCAAAGCGTCTACAAAACCTGGCCTAACCGGGTGTTAAGCCTGGACGCGGTCGATGCCAATACCGTTTATGCGGGTATAAGCCCCGGCTGGGCTACCAATGGAACACTCATTAAAACAACCGACGGCGGGGCGCATTGGTCGACACTGTACGTCGGCTCCCGTCATCTGCAGATAACCAATCTCGCCGCCCACGATGCCAATACGGTCTATGCAGCCACCTCGGAAGGCCTGTTAAAAACCAGCGATGGCGGTCGCTACTGGATGGCGGTCAATGGCGGTTTGCCCATCTCGTTTAACGCCACCACCTATTCCCTGTCAGGACTTTACGTTGAAAATGACAAACTGGTTTACGTTGGGGCAAGAACCGATGCGGCGCGAAGCGGCGCGGTTTATTATACGTTGGATGGCGGCATGCACTGGTTTTCAGCACGAAAAGGATTAAAAACCGATTCGGTCAATAGCATCTCGGTGTTAAAAAACGGTACCGTTTATATCGGTACCAATCAGGGCATCTTTAAATCACAGATTCGCTAAAATTACAGGATCTGGCATAAGCTTCGAGAACCCACCGCATCCATGGGATAACTTCTATCGAAATCCAGAAACCTGTGCAGGACATGCCCTGCGTTCTTCTTATAGTCATACCAGAGTTCTTCCTGCTCATTTTCAAAGAAAGAAAGCGTTTCAAACAGAACAACAATGTCACGATCCTGGCGTTGAGCGACAATATTTAAAAGGCGCACGGTTCATCCTTGAAACAGGGAGGTGGTTCATTTTAATAACAATAAGCCATTGTTTCAATGACAAAAAATCACAATACCCCTTCTGACTGCCAGGTCAGTGTACTTCCTCAATTGTCAGCACAGATCAGTTTTCAAATTATTCAGCATCCGTTGAATCAAGCCCTGAAGCTGATTTTTTTCTGACTCACTGAAACCCTTAAGGGCATGCTCGTTGAGGCGTTTGGCATTGTCAGCGAGCATGGATTCTGTCTGTTTGCCTTTTTCGCTGAGGTAGATTAATACCGCACGTCGATCCGTCGGGCTCGGTTGGCGATAAATGAAGCCGTCGCGCGCCATGCGATCCAGGGTTCGTACTGCGGTTGGCTGCTCGACGTCAATGCGTTGCACCAGTTCGGTTTGGGTCAGCCCATCCTGATTTAAAAGCTCCATCAAAATAAAGGTGTACGCATGATTGATGTCATGGGGTTTTAATAATTCATTGGCACGTTTCAACAGCAGTCGATTGGTTTTTTTTAACAGGGTTGACAGGTACATGATTGCCCTCTGTTTATATAGCTTGCTATATAATAATAGACTATGTTAAACTATACCCAGTTATTAAGGAGTAATCAATGAAAACAGTAACCCTCTATCAAGTTGATGCCTTTGCTTCATCCCTCTTTCGCGGCAATCCCGCTGCCGTTTGCCCCTTGCAGGAATGGTTGCCTGATGACCTGATGCAGGCCATTGCCAGTGAAAATAATCTTTCCGAAACCGCTTTTTTTGTCCCCAAAGGGGATGGCTTTCATTTGCGCTGGTTTACGCCGAATGAAGAAATTGAACTCTGTGGTCATGCGACCTTAGCCAGTGCGTATGTTCTTTTTGAAAAACTGAACTATACCCGGCAAACCATTTCATTTACCTGTTTAAGCGGCGAGCTTGTCGTTTCGCGGCAGCCACAGGGCTTCATGATGGACTTTCCTGCCTTGCCTTATGAAGAAATACCCTGGCAGCCCGAGTACAGCATAACCGGTTTGCCAAAACCAGTGAAGGCATTTAAAAGCCGTTTTGATTTAATGTTTGTTTACGATGACGAGGCGGACGTGGTTTCTGCAAAACCTCACCTTGAAGCCGTGGCTCAACTGGATTACCGCGGACTGATTTTAACGGCGCCGTCAACACGAACGGACGTGTATTCTCGCTGTTTTTATCCCGGTTGTGATGTGCCGGAGGATCCGGTCACAGGGTCTGCCCATTGCGTCATTGCCCCTTATTGGTGCGAACAATTCGGCAAAAACAGCATCACCGCACAACAGGGTGGACGCCGCCGCGGTGAACTCGGTTGCGAGGTCAGGGGGAACCGCGTTTTTTTAAGCGGCGCCTGCCAGCTTTACCTTGAGGGCGTCATTCATTTACCGGAATGACGGACAGATCGACCAATGGGTCATCTTCAACCGCGGGCTGAGAGGGCGAGGTTCGCGATGAAAGCCAGCTTTTCCCTTCCACCAGCCGTGTAATCATCAGGCTGCTTGCGGTATTAGAGGTGACATTAAGCAGGGTGGCAATGGGATCAATGATAATGCTGATGGCCGCCACCGCAATCAGCACCGAGGGCGGAAATCCGTAAACGTTTAAAATCAACAATTCACCCAGCATGCCGCCGCTGGGTATGGCGCCCATCACCGTGCCGACCAGCACAGAAACGCCAACAGCCAGCGTCAACACGGCAAGGCCGTTAAAATCGAGATGAAACAGACCAAACAGAAAGGCAATTTTGAACACGCCGCCGATGACAGAACCGTCTTTGTGAATGAGGGTGCCCAGCGGAATAACCGTTTCGGTGATTTCCGACGGCACTCCCATGGCTCTGGCGGCATAGAGATTGGCTGGAATACTGGCCGCACTGGAGCAGGTTGCCAGGGCCGTGGTGGCGGGCAACAGTGTGTTTTTCCAGAACAAAATCAAACCGGCCTTTTTTCCGGCAAAAAAAGCATAGCCGCCTAAGCCAACGACGAAATAAATCAGGGCACAGACAGAATAGAGCACGGCAATGCGAAAATAATTGCTCAGCAATTGCGGCCCCAATTCACTCACCAATACGGCAAAATAGGCAAAAAAACCGACGGGGGCAATCCTCATAATCAAGGTAAATACCCGCATAAAAACCGCTTCCCCGGCTGTTAAAAAGTTAAAAAAAGAGGGGTTGGGATGATGCGTTAGCGCCAGTCCAACCAGCATTGAAAAAACAATCAGGGCCAGCATGTGGTGATGGGACAGAAGCTGGCTGAAATCGGGTACCGAAAATAGACCGACAAGCTGCTCTGAAAAATGAACTGCTTCACTGCCAGGGGTTGGCGGTAAGGGCAAATAAATCCCTTGAGCTGGCGGAAAAAGTTTGACTGCAAGCAGAGCATACAGTGCAGCAAGGAATCCGGTTAAGACAAAAACCACGGCCATACTGCCCATGATTTTACCCAGTTTGTTTAAAGAGCCTGCTTTGGCAATTGCTGAGGACACACTGAAAAAAATGAGGGGAACAATCACGGTAAAAATTAAATTTAAAAAGACATCGCCTAAGGGTTTAAAGAATTTGACCTGCTGCGGAAACCAGTAGCCCGCGGCGGCGCCGCCAACTATCGACAAAAGCAGCAACGCCGGGAAAAAATAGGATTGCAATGTTTTATTTTGCATGGCCACCGCAGTCATTTCCATTTAGAATTGATTGATACCAAAGCGAACATACCTAACCTGAGGCAAGGACAAAAATGGGTTTCCCTTACCAAGTGATTGATTTAACCCACACCCTCACACCAGCCATCCCAACCTGGGAAGGGACTGTCGGATTTGAGCAGGCGGTTTTGCTCGATTACGGGCAATGTACTACAGAACCGCCTTTTTGTGTACAACAATTTACCCTTGACGCTGGCTTGGGCACCCACCTGGATGCGCCGGCCCATTGCATTCCCCATGGCCTTACTGTGGATAAACTGCCCTTGAGCGATTTGCTGGTGCCCTGCGTAATGATTGATGTGTCCTCGAAAGCCCATGCCAGCTATCGCATCAGTCCTGACGATCTCACCGACTTTGAACAGCAGTACGGGCCAGTGCCTCCCCGCAGTTTTGTGATTTTTCATACCGGCTGGTCCCGATTCTGGGGCCAGCCGGTAAAATACCGTAACAATCTGACTTTTCCCTGTGTGGCTAAGGAAACGGCGGAATTATTGATAAAGCGTGACATTGCAGGCCTTGGCATCGATACCTTGTCACCCGACAGGCCGGATGGCGGCTACCCGGTTCACCAAATCGTACTGGGATCAAAACGTTACCTCGTTGAAAACGTGGCAAATGCGGACAGGCTTCCTGCCCAAGGTAGTTTTGCCTTAATCCTCCCTACAAAAATCCAGGGCGCTACCGAAGCCTGGGTGCGGCTGTTGGCTTTGGTGAGTCCCTGACCTAGTAAACCATGACTTCATGTAACGGCGGTTGAACGTGCTCGACTTTAATGGGTTCAATGGGGTGGAAAAACAGTTTGCTGAGGTCCATCAACGGGGGTAACGCATCCGTCTGATTTGGGGGTTGTTGTGCGACAAACACCTCGTAGCGTTGCTTTAAATTTTTTAATTTCTGGTGCATGGTCAATTGCGCTTCGATGTCCCCGCCATTTAATTCAGGCGTTGTAACCGTCTTTGGCAGCACAACCGGCGAATCATAGCGGCTTTCCCTGTCACAAAAAACCACCGCGGCCGACGGTGTTTTACTGCCGGTAATGCCATAGTGCCACCACCGTTTAATCAGTTGCCAGAATTTAAAATACCAGCTGCCCACATGGGCGTTTAACTCGCCTTCTACCACGGCTTCCAAATGGATTTTTTCTATTTTTTGATTGGTTTTTTTCTCCTGGCTGCTGGTTTTATACAGTTCACAGGCATGCTTGACAAGATCGTATTTTTTCTGTTGCCCGAAATGCTCAATCAAAGCCAGTTGGCATTGCTCGGGGGTGTACGATTTACGCTTGAGATGGTTTTGGACATGATAGGCGGCCATTTGACTGAACAGGGTGTAATCCATACGTGAGGGCTTGGCTGTAAAACACTGCTCAAGTGCTTGAAAAATGCAGGGACTGACATTGCGGTTTGGTAGTTTAATCATCACCTCTGACAGCGGCAGCAAATCGGCTTTTGCTGTCTTGCAATAGTCGTTAAGCAGATTTTTTAAAGGCGACACGTCACCGGAGTAATTCGCAAGGTAGGCACTGATTAAAGGCATTTTTAAAGAATCGGTCATGGCCCAGCTTTGTTTATTGATCGCTTTCCAATCGATAATGGCTTTGTTCGCCTTTAATTCCTGGATGGTTTTTTTCGTTTGCGGCGCCTCGCCATTAAACCAGCCGGCTAAGGTATCGACGATTTCCTGCACTTTCTCCTTTAATGCCGGGGGTATAAAATGGCAAGCGGCGATGGCGTTTAAGGTGCTTCGTTCAAAGTGAAGACTGGCCAGTTGGCCATCAAATTGATTCTGGTGATAAAACAACGACGTGTTACCGCAATTGGCGGTGCGAAAGACCAGCTCGCTCAGTAATTTTTTACCAATTTTTTTATTGTTATCCAGCGCACCGGCGAGACCGAAATGCCGTTTGACAAACAGGCTGTAACCACTCAGCTCGTCGTTCGTCCAATGATCCGGACTGTAGCGCAATTCAACCCGCTGAAAGAAATCCTGCCGTTGGCGGTGAAGAATCAGTAACAGCAGGCGGTATTGGTAGCTCGTGGACAACTCAGCGATTTTTAGGCGGTTAACCGCCGCAATAACCGGTGTGCAATGGGCCCTTTGGAAAAAAGATGTCAATCCCGAGAGCCTGCTGTCAAGGCTTTCCAGGGGTGAATTGATGTCTGCATCGAGAAAAGCCCGCCAAACCAGTCTGGCGATGTTTTCTTTTGCTATCAAAGCAGTCATCAGGGTATCCCATTGCTTATCAAGTACAGCGTTTTTCTGTCTTTTTTCCTGAAGACAGGTTAAGGCGCGAACAAGAATATCGCGTTGCTTGTGCGAATCCGCATAATCCGCGAAAGCCTGTAATCCCTGAGCAAAATAGGGTTTGGCATGATGTTTTTCGAGAAAGTCAGCCAGAATGACGACAGGATCGTGTTTATCCAGGTAGGCTTGAAACACCGGTGTTCGCTCGTTGCTGAATAATTGTTCACGCGAGCCTTCCTGCTCAAGGATAGTCTGAAACAGCGAATGGCTGTTTTGGCTTAAAGGCATGGTCGCAAGCAAGTTAAACGACGTCTCCGGGTCATGTTCCAGGACCAATAACTCAAAAAAACCACGTGGCAACGGCTTATTGGTTTTCTTCGCATAGGCCTCCACCTGTTGCTTTATCCAGGCCAGTTTTTTTGTGTCGCTTTCCTGATAAAGGCGCGCCAATGATTCTTCATTGATGGCATCGGCCAGCAACAATTCCATGGTGGCAGTTGTGGCGGATAATTGCTCCACCGGCACTTTGGCTAACAACAGGGCGCTGGTTTCTTTCTGGAACAGGTTGGTCCGTTTGACTTCGCCGGAAGGCAAAAGAACGCCAAGGGTATAGCGGTTGTTGTCGTAAAACGAAATGCCTGCACTGTAGCCACGTAATTCAATCAATGGTTTGGGGATATCGTCAACAAACGTCATGGCTTGATTGGCCTCATTAATAAAGCCGATTTCCTTGCCGGTGACATCGTAGAGCAGAACGGATTGTTTACGCGCCAATTCGCTTTGCTCAAAATTTTTATGAGGTAAATATTTTTGCAGCCAACCAAGGAACGTATTCTGCGCCAATGCCAGGTCACCCTTACTGGCTGCGCTTTGTTCAAAAACAAAGTCAGCGACTTTAAATAACCAGTCGGATCGCAGGCTGCTTAAACTGGCATTGTAATGCGCATAAAGCACATTAAGCGCGGCATTAGCCATGTTGGGGTCGTCTTTGCGCAGTGCAAAACAGGCATCCTCCAGTTGCATCAGCAGGGCACGAATGCTGTCATCAGCGCGAAATTGCAGCAGGCGTTGACGTTTTTCCAATAAACGGGCACGAAGACTGGCATTGGCAGTCATTTGCTCATCCACCTCGGCAAGCTTGGCGGCATGGTGTTTGAAGAAGACCATCTGACTCTTAATATGGGCATTCAGTTGCTCAAACTCGGCCTGTTTCAGCGTCAGCGATAGGAAGCGGTAACGCTCCAGCAGGGCGTGAATAGCTTCGGGCGTACTGACTGCAATGAATTGGGGTGAGGTGAGAAGACGTTGGATCCAAACCCCATTGAGTGTGGATTCGGCCAGTGTGCCGCGCTCCTGCTTTAACACATGTTCCGCCATTTTGATGAGCTGTTCATCACCTAATAAACTCAAATCCTGGGCCCCGAGGTTCGCTTTAATGATGGCAAGATTCTCTTCCGACTGCGATGCGCACTGGCAGAGCAGAGTCATTATGTTACGACTGGCCTGCGTTATTGCCTTGTCGTTGCTGTTTAATCCGGCCAGGCAACGCGTAGTCAGTGAGGTGATCGCCGCAGGGGGCAGCTGATTAATCATCTCGGTCACGATCAGGATGCGATGCGCGCTGAGCAACTCATTCAAGGTGAGAATAAAGTCAGTGATACCATCAGGCGACGATTTCTCCAGCGAATCAGTGGCCGCACTGATAAAAATAGCCAGGGTTTTGGCATCCAGGGGCACGTCGTTTGCAGCAATGACCTGATTTAAACGTTTCAGTTCAGAAACCGGATGCGCCTTTAAATCGAAGCCGCTGATTAGTGCACTGCATGACAGGGCTCTGGCGGCTTGTTTTTCAAGCGAATTCAGGGATTCCTTAAGCCAGAAATCAACTGCGGCTGAAAGAGGATTTACTGGCGGTGCGTTCTCTGGCTTCAGTGGTAATTGGAGGAGTTTGCTCTCAATCACATAATCCAGAATCAACATCAGGTCGCGCTGATGGCATAAGGCGCAATAGGCTTTAAACTGCTCGAGTGTGGCTACGGGAATTTTTTCAAGGCAACGAAGTAACACGTCCAGGTCAAAAAACAGGTTGTCGCTCAGCAAGGCGTTTAATGCAAGGATAACCGGGGATGCTGCGCGGCGTAATAAAAGGAACTGGTCCAACTGCTGTTGGATGGGTACCCAGGCCTTCGCGGGGATCCGTTCACGCAGCAGCTGAATCTGCTCATGCATGGTGTCATTGCTGCCAGCCTCAGGGCTCATAAAATACCAGTAAAACAACGAGGGGAGCAGTTCTGCAATGTGGGTATTATTCAGCAATCCTTTGATCACTGCCTGTCGAAACTGCGAGAGGAAATGATCCTGCTCCTGCAGCGGCTGAGCAGGCAGGCTGGCCGTAAGCTTGGCTTCCTCGGCATCAATATGTTTCGCCAGCGTGCGGATGTGTTTAATGATTTCAGTAAAACTGGTTATCGGCCAGGGTGAGTTTTTTAATAATTCAGCACCCCTTAAGTCCAGCGCCGAAAAAAGCTCGCTGGTTGTTTTTAGCGAAGACTTAAGCTCAGAGTCGAAAACCAATAAGGGTGCCGCGTCCAGCCGTTTATTCGACAGGAGGTTGCATAGCACGCCTAACTGATGCTTAAACTCGCCGAGCGCCGGTTCAAGCGGCAGTGATTGACGCAGGACCTCCAGTTGTTCTGTAAAAGGCACCAGATCCAGTCTATACCGGAGGCTTCGTACTCGACGCAGGGATTCGTAAAGCCCTGCATGGTTCGTCTGAAGAAATACCTCATCGCGGCGGGCGGCGGCCTGTTCGAGTGTCGACTGCAGATGGGTAAGCAGGGCCGATGTTTCTTTGGGCGTTGCCGTGGCGAAAAGAATGGAGTAAATCGTCTTATTTTCGAGATTTAAAGTCATCTGCGGGGCTTTTGCCTGCTGCAGAAGCATGTCCCTGAGAAGGCTTTGCGGTAGAATGGCGGTGTTCGCTGAGAGATGTTTAAACGTGTGTTTAACCAGCGGAATTAAGATGTCTCCTGTCTGCTCCTTAATCCATTCTTTAAGCTTGGAATGCTGAGCCAAATTAAGCAATAACACCTTCTCTTTTGAAGTCATTGGCGATTTACCCTGTCGGATTAACGCCAATTCCTGCCCACATTGCTTATAAAGATCACCCAGTGCCGCCTCATCTGTGCTGCCTATGGTCAGGTGTTTTTGCAGCGTGAGCAGGAGAATCACCGGGTTGCGTTTCTTTTTTATGATTTCGTTTAGCTGGGAGACTGACACCAGATCACTTAAGACCAATACCCATTGCGGAGGCAAATGCTCTAAAGGGGCGTGCAGCAGATAATGGGTTGCCAAATCGAGAGGCAGGGTTTGTTCACCGCTTAATTGTTTAAGCGCTTCCAGGAAAAATTCATGTTCTTTAAGCGTCAAGGTGGAAAAAATAGCCGGTTGGATCAGGCCGCGAAATAAAACGGCAGCCCATTGCTTTTTTTGTTGCCCATCCAGTTGAAGCTGTTCCATGCACCGGATTTGAACACTGGACGGCAGGGTAAAAAACAAGGTGATCAATTGCAGTTGCAGGCCATTGGCAAGGGCGTGGCTGCTTTGCGTATCCAGTTCACGCAGCGCGTTTTCAATAAATCGTCTGACCGCCGATTCCAGAGGTTCTCCGTTTTGAGAGATAAGAAGCCTGCTTGTCAATAAAAGGAAGTACAGAAAGGTATCCTTCTTTTCGAGGCAATAGATGGCAAGAGCATCACTTACGGAGGCGGGTTTAACCTGTTCGAATGCGGCCTGCAAGGCAGTGCAGGTTGGCGGGACAGGTTTTATTCCATCCAGTTCGTAAGCCCAGGCTCTGGCTGTATGGGCATCCGCATGGGTTATAAAATGAGTCAGTGTCCCACTGTAGTTGTTCAGTCGTGCCTGATGAATCTGGATCAGGTGAATCAAATCATGATGCTGTTTTTCAGTGGCCAGATCGAGCAGCGTCCTCGAGCCGATGCTGCTCTTGTGCTCCCAATCGCTTTCCTGTTTCAGGTAATAGGCGACAGCAGCGGTGTTTTGTTGAAGTACGGCATGATGCACCGGTGAAAAGGGTTGTTGAAGGGATGTGGCTTTCAATAACGGCTTTAATGCCGGTCGTTTACTGACAAAATCAATGAGCTGACAGGCTATGCCCGGGCACTTTTTGCGCGAAAAGGCGATGGATAGCGGCGTTTCATTTTGCTTAAAAGATGCTCGGGCAGTCAATAATGACTTCAACTCCTCATCCGGCAGTTTTTCAAGAATGGTTAGAAGTTTCGCGACGACGTTTTCGGATTGATTTTCAAACACCCGGTGCAGCAGGTTGAATTGACCGCTGACGCCGGCGGCTAATGGCATTAACCTGTCTTTGTCATACACTGCAAGAATGGACAATACAAGCAGTGCCTGTTCGTCTGTCAGCGGTAATTTAAATAAATCAATAAGGGCGGTGTAGGCCCGGGATGGGAAAGGGTCGGTTTGCAATAAGTCATACAGTTGACCCTTCTTGTCCTCCTTCTGTGAGTAACCGTGCAGGATGGACAATAAATCACTCAGGCTTTCCTGATCGTCAGGATTTACAAGCGCCATAAAAACGCTGAAATAACGGCTGAAATACTCTTTGCCGAACAAGAGAACGACAACAGCATCCATGGGCAGGGACTGGATGGCCGCCAACAGTTTTTTTCGTGTGGCTGGCGGGGCATAATGCATGAGCGTGTGCATGACCCGTTCATTCAGGGCGTCATTGGCTGGATGAGTGCGGAAGGCGGACAATAATTCCACCATGTCGCTGGTTTCCATGCCAAGAAGCACGTCGGCTGCCTGGGCACAGACCTCTTCTGGTGCATAGGCAAAGACCATGCTCAGGGGATTTTGGTAGCTTAATTCCTTATCCATAAGGGCAGCGCGTCCCTGAAGCGCTCGCTGAGGTGAGGACGAGTAAACCTTACAGAACAAGGCGGCCTGGGTTTCGGCCTTGGGATTGAAGTGGTTAAGAAGAAAGGATTTAAGCGCCTTATTGCTGACCTCGTCGATTTTACTGGCAAAAATTTCAGCGATTTTACCCATTTAACATCCTTATTCACATCCTGTGTTGATTCTATTTTCCACGACAAGATAAACAAAAACCCATTTTAACTGAAAGCCTTCCAGTAATCCAAGCCCCCATTGTTAAGAATTTTAAGTGGATTGTAAGCAGGCTAATGGCGTATCACCCAGTAGTTCAGGTTCAAAGACCGCACCTGAACTCCACAGGGGCTTTAATGGCGTACCCTGATGCGAACTTGGCGCTTCAGACGGCTGGGGCAAGACAAAGGCGTCTTCTGCCCCTTCGTCCAATGCTGGTTCATGCCCTGGCTCGCAGCCTAACTCATTGTTCATCAGCGTATGGCTTTGCTCCCATGCGTCGGGAGGATGCTTAACCCAGGTAAAGACAACCCAATCCTGAAGGGCGACCAAGTTAATTAAAAGGCAGACAATGGTGGCCGTAATTAACGTAACCAGTGAAGCCGGAGGGAAACAAAAAACCAGCGTGGTGGCGAGCGCTGTTACAAGGCTTGCGGAGGTCATTAACAGCGCATAGCGCATGTACACCGCCTGCCGTTTGGAGGAGTATTCTTCATCATAAACGGGTGGATGGCGCATTTTATGGTATTCTGCGATGCACCATAGCACATTGCTGGCCAGAAAGAGCCAGGCTGAGAGGATTAGGGCAGGGGGAAAAGCAATGGCTGCCACACAAATCAGAATGGCCAAGGTACCCAGGACCGCCGCCACTTTATGCTGACTCTTAAACTGAACAAGGCCATACCATGATTGCGTGCGTGGGGGGTGATCAGGGTAGCGCTCGCAGGCGGCAAGCCAGAGAGAATAAGCTGTGAAGTAACACATCAGCGACAAAAGATTAAAAATGGAGGAGACAAAGACGATAGGAATCGCCTGCAGCTTGGAAAAAACAAAACCCATGAGGAAAAAAACACCACTGGCTTTATCCAGGCGTTTAGCATGGCGGAGCTTTTTGGATGTTGTTTTCATCGGTTTATCGGATGGGTATAAATGAATTAAATTAACACAGGAACATTAGCATAGAAAGTGTTAATTTAATGCTTGAGATGATAAAAATTTGTTAAGGAGGCGGTGGTCAGTCTTTATTGGGTATTAGGCCGCTTGCCGGCATGGTAATGATAACCTGTAATCCGCCTTCTGCGCGATTATTAGCGATAATGCTGCCGTTGTGAAGGGCAATCGCCTGTTGGGCTATGGATAAGCCCAGACCGTAACCACCGGTTTTTTTCTCGCGGGACGTGTCAACTCGATAAAAGGGATTAAAAATTTTATCCAACTGATCCTGAGGTACTCCGGGCCCACGGTCTTCAATAGTGATGAAGAGTAATGAACGTTCGTCGTTAAACGACAAAATAATAAACACCTCTTCTTCTGCAGGCGAATACCGCAAGGCATTGCGGACGATGTTTTCAATCGCCCGATGAACAAGCCGTTCATCCACCGTTAAAATAAAATGATCCACCCGGGTAATGACGTGCACGCGCGGATTGCCGGACTCAAAATTGGCATCTTTAGCAATTTGCTGCAGCAATGCGGGCATGTCGACCGCCGAGGGATGCAGTTCATTGACTGATTTATCAAGCCTCGCAAATTCGAGTATCTCACCAATGAGAGTATTTAAGCGCAGGCATTCCTCCTCCATGCGTGAGAAAGCCGCTTCGGCCTCAGGACTGGACTTTTTTCGTCCAATTTCAATGGCTATCTGCAATCTGGCTAGCGGTGAGCGAAGTTCATGGGAGATGTCCTGCAAAAGCCTTTCCTTGGAATTCATGATGTTTTCCAATTGCTCTGCCATGCGATCAAATTCGCCACTTAATTCAGCAATTTCATCCCGGTGATGCCCTTTAACGCGGCCCACCCGGGTATTTAATTTGCCGGTGGCAATGGATTTGGCGGCCATGCGCAGCGAGCGCAGCGGTTTGGTTAAGTAAACTGAGAGCAAATAACAGATTAAGCCGCTGATGAAAATGGCAATCAGGAGGCGAAGAGTCAGACCAGCCCAGGGGATTTGCACAAAATGAGCCAACGGTTTCTCGCTCACGGCCACCAGACGATACGCTTTGCCGGTGGTTGACAAAATTTCATGACTGACCACAATGTCGCCAAATTTAAGCAAACCGTCATCCAGGCGCTGATGAACCAGTTCATCGGCAATGGTTTTCACAACTGCCGGCGGGGTTTGCGTGCTGACTATTTCACCGGTACTGACCAAAAGAAAAAGGGTCATCTTTTTTGACATGCCGGTTTGCTGCATCCATTGGGTTAACGCGGCATGCTGACCGGACTCAAACGTGGCTACCGCGGCATTGGCATAGCTGTCCATAAAGACCTGCTCGCGGGCCGGTATGGATGATTTCTGCGCAATCTCACTGGTTACCCAGGCTGTCGTCAGAATGATCAGACTTGAAGCTAACCAGAAAGTCAGGAAAATTTTCCAGTACAGGCTACGCATTAAACATGTACCCGAATCCACGAACGGTTTTGACCAGCGGTTCCCCTTGGGGATTATCACCAAGCTTGTTGCGCAAATTGCTGATGTGCACATCGATGCTGCGATCGTAAGCCGTGTATTTTCTGCCCAAAGCATACTCCGTCAGTTCCTCTTTGGAGAAGGCCTGACCAGGCGATTTAATCAGCATTTCCAGAATATTGAATTCGGCATTGGTCAGTTCCATGGGATCTCCATGGTAGGTGACAATGCGCTTGGAGCAGTCCACCACGATGTCATGGTGTTCAATAACGGGTCGGTGGGTGGGCATTTTTTGCGTGCGCCGCAAAATGGCCCTCAAGCGGGCGACCAGTTCGCGCGGGTTGCAGGGTTTGGGTAAGTAGTCATCGGCACCGATTTCAAGTCCAACAATGCGGTCAATGTCGTCACCCCGGGCGGTTAACATTAAAACCGGCGTCTGCGTGTGCTCGCGGATAGCTTTCAGTACTTCAAAGCCGTTCAATTTGGGCAGCATGACATCCAGAATAATGGCGTCAAAGGTTTGATTGACTGCGCGTTTTACCGCGGTTTCACCATCATGGGCACAGACAACATGAAAACCTTCGGGCTCAAGGTACTGAACAAGCAAATCCGTCAGTTCGGTATCATCATCAACAATTAAGATGTTATTGTTCATTTAACTCAGTGTCCTGGTAATGGTTCATGTTCAAATGCGGCGCGCTTGTCATAACAGGCCAGCAGTTTAATGCGGCGCGCGTCAGCATTTATCACCTTAAACTCAAATTCGTCGATGGTCGTTACTTCGCCACGTTTAGGTAAATACCCAAAGCTGGCCATGACGATGCCGCCAATGGTGTCGTACGATTCGTCGCTGAAACCGGCATGAAGCTGCTCGTTAAATTCTTCAATGGGGGTATGGGCCTTAACAATGTATTGCGCATCCCCATGTTCTTTAATGTAAGCCTCTTCATCAATATCAAACTCGTCTTCAATATCACCGATAATCTGTTCAATGATATCTTCAATCGTCACAAAACCACTGACGCCGCCGTATTCATCGACAACAAGAGCCATGTGATTTCGATTTGTACGAAACTCGCTGAGCAACAAGTCCAGACGTTTACTTTCTGGAACAAACGTGGCTGTGCGAACAATGTCGTTTAAATCAAACTCACTATTATTTTGCGCCTGATACCTTAACAAATCCTTAGCATGCAGAATTCCAATGATTTCATCGGGATGATCCCCCGTCACCGGAAAGCGGGAATGTCCCGAACTGGTCACTGTTTCGATGACTTGTTTCAAGCTGTCATTTTGAGAAATGCTGGTCATCTGTTTTTTAGGCAGCATGATGTCTCTGACACGCATCTGGGAAAACTGAATGACACCTTCAATCATGCCCAGCGTCTCTGAATCAATCAGCGCACGGATCTGTGCATCACGCAGCAGACTGATTAACTCCTCTTTGTTTCTCGGCTCCAGTTGTAAAAATTGTTTTAAACGTATAAACCAGGAGCTGTTTTCTTCCTCTTTACTCAAGGTGATTATCCTCATCAAGATAAGGGTTGGTGAATCCAAGTTCCGCCAGCAGGCGGATTTCCTGAGCCTGCATGAGTCGGGCCTCCTCTTCTTCCATGTGGTCAAAGCCCAGTAAATGCAAGACACCATGAATGACAATGTGAGCCCAGTGAAAATCCAGGGCTTTATTCAATGCCTGACTTTCAGCCAGTAAAACAGCAGGGCAGACAATGACATCGCCAAGCAGGGGATAATCCATGGCAATGGCCGCAGGTAAATTGGCTGGAAAAGCCAGAACATTGGTGGTTTTTTGTTGTTTCCTGTAGGTTGAATTCAAATCAATCATTTCTTCAGCACTGACCAGACGCAAGGTCAACTCTGCTTTTTCACGGTGCGCCTTCAGTGGTAATTCGGCAAAAGAGACCAAAGCGGCTTCGGTGACGGGTAGAGGGTCTTCGCAGGCGACCTGAAGATCAATCACGTAATTCATGATTTGCCTTCCTTCGATGAGGCCTCATAACAATCGACAATGCGGGAAACGAGCGGATGACGCACCACTTCCCGGCTGGTGAAAGTGTGGATGCCGATGTTGTCGATGTCTTTGAGGATTTCCACCGCATGGATAAGGCCGGATTGAATGCCTTTGGGTAAATCAGTCTGGGTCATGTCCCCGGTGATCACGGCTTTCGAGCCAAAGCCCATTCGTGTTAGAAACATTTTCATCTGCGGCACAGTCGTATTTTGTGCTTCATCAAGAATAATAAAGGCCTCATTCAGGGTACGGCCGCGCATAAAGGCTAAGGGTAAAATTTCAATCACATCGCTCTGGATTAATTTTTGCGCTTCCTTAAAGCCTATCATTTCATAAAGGGAATCATAAATCGGGCGCAGGTAAGGCAGGACTTTTTCAACCAGATCACCGGGTAAGAAGCCCAGTTTTTCACCTGCTTCGACAGCGGGCCTCACAAAGACAAGTTTTTGTACCTCGCCCTTTTCAAAGGCTTCAATCGCTTTGGACACAGCAAGGTAGGTTTTACCGGTACCGGCAGGCCCTATGGCGAAAGTAATATCATGGCGCTGGATACTTTCCAGGTATTCAACCTGTTTGCTGTTTTTGGCAAGGATGGATTTTCGGCTTAATTTGACTGGGTGATTCATAACCGTTTGCGGTTCCTCATCGTGAATTAATGGTAATACCATTTCGCTGGCAATGGGTTTGTCTGAAACACGGTACAATTGCAGGATAACCTGTTCCGCTCTGGACAAATCCTTAAGGCAATGCCCTGAGAGAAAAATCTGGTCATGGGCAACACGAACAGACAGAGAGAAATGGCGCTCGAGCAGGGTGATGTTTTCATGCAGGGCACCGCATAGATTGGCAAGACGCTTTATGTTTAAAGGGGGTAGGGGAACCTTTTTAATCTGTAGTGTACTGCTCAATGTTAGTTAAATGGTAAGTAAGTGACTCTAAGTAAAGGATAGTTCATAACCGTGTTTATCCGCAAGTCAGAATGCTTAAATGAGCGAATGGCACGAAACTATGATATGATAGACAATTTACTCTGCTTTTAGGTAAAAAGTAATCAAAGTGAATGAATCCGTGTCGTTAAGTCCTAATTCCCTGATGATTGATTTGCATTGCCATAGCCACTACTCGGACGGATTGCACAGCCCGGAAGAATTGATCAGGCAAGCAGTTGAAGCAGGGGTCAGTCTTTTAGCGCTGACAGACCATGACACGGTTGCCGGATTAGCGGCATTGCATCAGGCCAATCAACACGCGTCATTGACCGTGATTAACGGCATCGAACTCAGCACCCGCTGGAAAAAATACGATATTCATGTTGTGGGTTTAATGATTGATCCACACAACCCGGTATTAATGCAGCTCAACGAGCAACAAAATGAAAGTCGAATCAAGAGGGCCCGTGAAATTGGCCAGCGTCTTGAATTGACCGGTGTCCATAATGCGTATCAAAAAGCCTGCGATTTAGCCGGGCATGAACGGGTAGGTCGGCCTCATTTTGCTCAGGTGCTCGTCGAGGAAGGGTTGGCCATGGACAGGCAGGCGGCGTTCAAACGCTTTCTTGGGCGTGGGCGGGCGGCGTATATCCCCACGCCGTGGTTATCCATTCCTGACGCCGTTTCAGGGATTGTGAAAGCCGGCGGACAGGCGATTCTGGCTCATCCTTTAAAATACAATCTAACTCGCACTCGCCTGCATGAACTGGTCAGTGAATTCAAGGCAGCGGGCGGTGTGGGCATTGAAGTCGTCTCCGGTGAAATGACCGTCACCCAGGTTCAGGAAATGACGGGATTGGCGCTTCGCTATGAGCTGCTGGCCTCTTCCGGGTCGGATTACCATGGCGCGCAGGTGTCGCGCATTTCCCTTGGACGTCAGCGTAAACTCCCGCTAAACTGTACACCTATATGGCAACAATGGACTATTTGACAGGGGATATTAATGAGTCAGTTTTTTGCTATACATCCTGATAATCCGCAGGCTCGGCTGTTGAGAAAGGCAGCGAATCTGATTGAGGAAGGCGGTATTCTGGTTTATCCCACTGATTCAGGTTATGCCCTGGGTTGCAGGCTGGGGAATAAAGCGGCCCTGGAACGTATACGCAAATTAAGACAGCTTGATAAAAACCACAACATGACGCTGGTCTGCCGCGATTTGTCGCAGCTTGGTACCTATGCGCGTGTGTCCAACCCCATTTTCAGGCTTCTTAAGGCGTTCACACCCGGCTCTTATACGTTTATTCTGAACGCAACCCATGAGGTGCCGCGTCTGATGTTGCATCCTAAACGAAAAACCCTGGGTTTGCGGGTACCAGACAATACCATTACCCTGGCCTTGCTTGAACACCTGGATACACCGATTATGAGTACCACCCTGATTCTGCCCGGCGCCAATGCCCCGTTGGGTCAGCCGGAAGCGATTCAGGATTTACTGGGCAATCAGGTCGATTTGATCATTGATGGCGGAAATTGCGGTTATGAACCCACCACGGTGGTTGATCTAACCGGCGATTACCCTGTCATCCTGCGGGAAGGGAAAGGGGATCCTGAGCCCTTTAAGTGATAATTAACCATTGAGGAGTTCGATGTCAGCCTTGTTTAGTGCGAGTAAACGTGTAGTCTCTGGCATGCGTGCCAGTGGTCGTCTTCATCTTGGACACTACCATGGTGTGATAAAAAATTGGTTGAAATTACAACATCAATACGATTGTTATTTCTTTGTGGCCGATTGGCATGGCTTGACTACCCGTTACGATGAGCCCGGTTTTATTGAAACCATTCTCTGGGATATGATCATTGACTGGTTGGCTTGCGGAATTAACCCCAGCCTTTCCAAGATTTTTATCCAGTCCTGGGTGCCTGAGCATGCCGAACTTCATTTGCTTTTATCCATGATTACCCCGCTTGGCTGGCTCGAGCGCGTGCCAACATTTAAAGATCAGCAGGAAAAATTGCACGAAAAGGATTTGGCGACTTATGGTTTTCTGGGATACCCGCTGCTGCAGAGTGCTGACGTGTTGCTGTACAAAGCCGATTATGTCCCCGTGGGTGAAGATCAGGTGGCTCACATTGAATTAACCCGCGAAGTGGCGCGTCGATTTAATCATATATATGGTCGGGAGCCTAATTTCGAAGCCCTGGCGATGGAGGCCATCAAAAAAATGGGTAAGAAAAATGGCCGCCTCTATACGGAATTACGGCGCCAGTTTCAACAGGATGGCGACCACGAGTCCTTAAACACGGCAAAAGCCCTGCTCGCTAATCAGCATAACCTGTCGCTGGGCGATAAGGAGCGCCTGCTCGGCTACCTGGATGGTTCGGGAAAAATCATTCTCCCTGAGCCGCACCCGCTGCTGACCGAGACCTCGAAAATGCCGGGGACAGATGGTCAAAAAATGTCTAAATCCTACAATAACACCATCAGTCTTCGGGAAGAGCCAGAACAGGTCGAGAAAAAGATCCTGACCATGCCAACGGATCCTGCCCGGGTCAAGCGTACTGATCCCGGAGAGCCTGAAAAGTGTCCTGTCTGGCAGTTGCACAAAATCTATTCCGCAGACGATGTTAAGGCCTGGGTACAAACCGGCTGCCGCACAGCGGGTATCGGTTGCATTGAATGCAAACGTCCGGTGGTTGATGCCATTCAACAGGAGTTAAAACCCCTGCAGGCAGCGATTAAGGATTTTGAAGAAGATTTAGGCTCAGTAAAGCGCATTGTCGCTGACGGCAGTGAAGCGGCGAGGGAAGAAGCCAATAAAACACTGAATGATGTCCGCGAAGTGATGGGGCTGGATTATTAATGGATGCGACGCTGGCGGACAATCCTGCACCGGTTCTGGCTTTAGTCAGTGGTAAACCCTTTACCGAGATGCCGGCGGATCTGTTTATTCCGCCTGATGCCCTGGAGGTCCTTCTTGACAGTTTCTCAGGTCCGCTGGATCTGCTGCTGTATCTCATTCGCCGGCAGAATATCGACATTCTGGATATCCCCATTGCTCATATTACCCGGCAGTACATTCAGTACATCCAGCTCATTGAAACCACCCGCCTGGAGCTCGCCGCCGATTACCTGGTTATGGCAGCCATGCTCGCGGAAATTAAATCCCGTTGTCTTTTGCCTCCGACGCCCAATGCAGAAGATGAACCAGAAGAAGACCCCCGCATGGCTCTGGTGCGCCGGCTTAAAGCGTATGAGGAAATGAAACTGGCGGCAGAAAGCCTCGATGAACTGCCGCGTTGCGAACGCGATTATTTTCGAGTCGAAATCCAGGCCACAGGACTTGCCGCACTGATCATTCATCCTGATGTTGAACTGTCTTTATTGCCGGAAATGATGCGGCAACTGGCTGAAAAGCAAGGCCATCACGGTAATCATCAAATCAGTCGTGAACAATTGTCCGTTCGTGAGCGAATGACGATGATTCTCGAGCGCTTAAGTGATGAAAAAACACTGCTGTTCACGCGTCTTTTCTCAGCGACTGAAGGGCGAATGGGCCTGGCGGTCAGCCTGCTGGCAGTCCTTGAGCTCGCAAGGCAGTCGCTGGTCCTCATTAATCAGGGGATCCTTTACGGCCCGATTCACATCATGGCGGTGAATCATGGATAATCACCAATTAAAAGCAATTCTTGAAGCCTTATTGATGAGTTCTTCGCAAGCGTTAAGCATGCAACAGTTGCTTTCGGTGTTCAATGAATGGGAGAATCCGGGCCCTGAGCGCATAGAACAGGCGCTTTTGGAGCTGAAACAGGATTACAGCGATCGAGGCATCGAGCTAGCAGAGGTCGCAAGCGGTTATTGTTTTCAAACCCGAGCGAAATATGGTCACTGGATAAGCCGCCTCAACGCGGAGAAGCCGGCTAAATATTCCCGCGCTCTACTGGAAACCTTAGCCATTATCGCCTACAAGCAACCCGTAACACGGGCTGACATTGAGGATATCCGCGGAGTGGCCGTCAGCAGTCCCATGTTAAAAACCTTGTTGGAGCGGGAATGGATTCGGGTCGCAGGGCATCGAGACGTACCCGGCAAACCTGCCGTGTATGTTACAACCAAAGCCTTCCTTGATTATTTTAATTTAAGAGGTCTTGATGAATTGCCTCCCCTTACCGAGGCGACACCCGCACCAACCCGCGAAGAATCACTAGAAGAGTGTGTAGAATAAATGACAACAGAACGATTACAGAAAATACTGAGCCAGGCAGGCTTTGGTTCTCGACGCGAAATGGAACGCTGGATAGAAATGGGCATGGTCTGTGTCAATGGTGCGGTGGCCAAACTGGGCGATAGTGCGGGACCTGAGGATAAAATCATTGTCAAGGGCAAGCTCATCGCCAATCCACTGAAAGCACAGGCAAAGACACGCATTTTGCTTTACCATAAACCGGTGGGTGAAATCTCAAGTCGCAGCGATCCCAAACACAGTCGAACGGTGTTTGACAAGTTACCGCCGCTTCGACAGGGGCGATGGGTGCAGGTAGGCCGTCTCGATATTAATACTTCGGGCTTATTGATTTTTACCAACAATGGGGATTTGGCCAACCGCCTCATGCACCCTAAATTTGAGCTGGAGCGAGAGTATGCTGTTCGGGTGCACGGCCAGGTTTCGGAAGAAGCAATCAAAACCCTGTTGAAAGGGGTTGAACTGGACGACGGCATGGCGAAATTCAAGCGTATCGAATTCAGCGGCGGCGAAGGGACCAATGCCTGGTATCATGTGACGCTGACGGAGGGCCGTAATCGGGAGGTGCGCCGCCTGTGGCAATCCCAGGGGGTCGAAGTCAGCCGCCTTATTCGCATCCGTTATGGCAAACTCACAATGCCCCGTTCGCTATCCCGGGGTGATCATGTGGAATTGACCCCGAAAGAAGTGGAAACGTTTCTGGCCAGCTTGAACTAAACAGGACACGAGGTTGCCCGCCTGCGCGGGCATGCAACTCATGAAGCCAGGCATCTGCTCGTACTTAAGTCTGTTTCACCAATCAGCGCTTAGTCACCTGAAAATCAATCAGCGTAATTAGCCCGCTCCAAAGGGCAGTCCAGTGGTGATCATTGGGATCATGGTTGCTGACGCGTTTCAGTAACACACCATTGTCTACTTTAAATAAGGGAGAATGATTCGGTAATTGTTCAATTTTGTCGAAGTCTGGCAGCCAGCGTAATTCCTCGTAGGAGGCAGGAAGCGTGCCGTCACGGAACGTATGATAAATGGCATCGGCCGAAAGCTGCATGATGTGTGTCAGGATTTCGACGTGCCTTGCGGCATCGGGGTGGCTTAAGTAATCATCGCCATAGGCCCTCCAGCTTAACCCCAGCGCATTGCTGACTTCAAGGCCATACTTTGAATCTTCATCGTGCATGAGGTTGGCGATCAGCAGATTCAGGATGGCTGGAAGGGCAATGTCGTTATGGACGGCTCGTCTTGGCGTTCTCATATGACCTGAGGACATGGAATCCGTAAGGAAGTGGTTGGCAAAGCCATTTTGCGCATAAGCAAGCTGCAGGGCCTTGTCCGCTTCTGCCAGGTTGCCCTCGTTCAGGTAATGATGCGCTTTTAGGGCTGAGCGGAGCGCAACGGCGTGACCCGCACGATAGGCGGTCAGGGCGTCAGGAACAAAATGATCAAAATTAACCTGGGCCAGTTTTAAATAAAGGCCTAAAGGCAGATACCCATTGATGGCGGTCCCGCCGCAGCCAATGCGGTTTAACGATTGAGACAGATCGCTAAAATGCTGTTTGTAAAACTCCCAGGGCTTTTGCCCCTTGGCTTCGGCCGCTTGAAGCTCAGTCTCCAACCGTGCAAAAAACTGGCTGTACTCACTGACCAGCGTCGATGGTGTTTTGCAGGTGTTATCACTGTTCAACCCGCCCAGGGTGTTAAACTGACGAAGAAAGCAGGCTTCCTGCTGCTGGGTTTTGCAGTTTGAGATGGGTTTGTAGGGGTCGCCGAACAAATCGCCCGCATACATGACCAGTTCCCCATAACTTAACTGCAATCCATTGGGAAGCGTCAATCGGTTATTTTGCGGTGGCGAAAGCGGTTCCCAGTGAAGAAGAACCTGGTTACCATAATCACGGTGTTCCAAATTGGCAAATCCAGCATTGTGATGCTTCAGGTTTTCTTCGATTGCAGAATGATTGAGAGGACTGGCTTTGGTCACGCCAATGATGAACCATGACAGCAGCAATTTGGCTATGATATCCTTAATCATTGTCTTTTTCCTTAAATGTTTGATCTATTTAAGCGCATAAAATAAAGCGTATTCAAGTCAGTATGGTAACATAAGTCCTTGACGAATTGATGTTTAAAAACCAGAGTAGAGTAGTTGGATGAGCAGACGAAAGCAACGCCCCCCCAAAACCGTTCAAACCGCGGAAATTGTCAATTTCAGCCACGATGGCCGCGGCATTGCCCGCCTGAATGGCAAGACGACGTTTATTCAGGATGCCCTGCCGGGGGAAATTGTCCTGTTTCAGTACACACGCACCAAAAGTGATTTTGATGAGGGGCGTGCGATTGAGATCGTGTCGCCCGCGGCTAACCGTGTGTCACCGCGATGCCCGCACTACAGTGCCTGCGGCGGGTGTTCCCTGCAGCACCTGGATGAAAACGCGCAGATTCATGAAAAACAAACACTGCTGCTGGATTTGCTTCGCCGCGTCGGTAAAGTTGAACCCGAATCGATACTGCCTCCCTTAAGCGCCGGTAGCTGGCATTATCGCAACAAGGCACGTTTAAGCGTGCGTTACGTTGAAAAGAAGCAGGGCACGCTGGTGGGTTTCCGTGAAAAGAGCAACCCGCGCTACATTGCCGAGATTGAGCATTGCCCGGTTTTAAATGCTCGTGTGGATGAGCAGATTATGCCTTTGCGTGCCCTGATTGATTCCTTTGATGCGCCTGAGAGTATTGCTCAGGTTGAAGTAGCTGCCGGGGATGACGAGGTGGCTCTGATTTTCAGAAACATGACGCCACTTACTGAAATGGACAAGGAAAGGCTGCGCCGCTTTGGTGACGTATCCGGTTTTAAACTGTATCTGCAACCTGAGGGACCTGACAGTGTCACCCTGTTTTATTCACCGGCAGGCAGCGACGAGTATCTGCATTATCAATTACCGGATGAGCAGGTCCGCTTTCGCTTTCACCCAACTGATTTTACCCAGGTGAATGCCGGTTTAAACCGCTTGATGGTCCGCAAGGCGCTTGAATTAATGGATGTGAATCAAGACGATGTCGTCCTTGATCTGTTTTGTGGTCTCGGCAATTTTTCCCTGCCCCTGGCGCGTCACAGTAAGGCGGTCATTGGGGTTGAAGGCAGCGAGACCATGGTGGTGCGTGCGGCGATGAACGCAGACTACAATGGCATCAGCAATGCGCGGTTTTACTGTGCCGATTTAGACCAGGTTGATGCGTTGGCA
This sequence comes from Legionella sp. MW5194, assembly GCF_016864235.1. Lineage (NCBI taxonomy): Bacteria > Pseudomonadati > Pseudomonadota > Gammaproteobacteria > Legionellales > Legionellaceae > Legionella > Legionella sp. MW5194. Next base: position 1,803,750 of record NZ_CP045732.1, on the reverse strand, counting down.
GCGATCATCAGGCAGCCCATTGATAAAATGCTGATTGATCCGCCGCGCTCCGGAGCACTGGAAATTGTCCGCCAAATCGATAAACTTAATCCTATAAGGCTTGTTTATGTATCCTGCAATCCAGCAACGTTGGCACGCGACACCGATATTCTGGTCAATCATCATGGGTATCGTTTACGAGCAGTTGGGGTAATGGATATGTTTCCGCACACGGCTCACGTGGAGTCCATTGCCTTATTTGAAAAGGATAAACAGTGATGGTTAAAGTGAAAGAAAGTACGCCCTGGTTGTCAGATGGCAGTATTGATGTGGAGCAATGGCTCCATCAACTCGGCAGCAAAGGGTATTTTCAAGATCTGGCAATGATCCGGAATGCCTGCACTTTAAGTCAGTTAAGCGGCTTTGAGCATGCGACTGAAACCGGTGTTTCCTGCCTGCAGCAGGGCTTAACCATGGCCGATATTCTGGCGGATTTGGAGGTGGATCAGGAAACACTGACCGCAGCCATCATTTTCGTCAGTGTTCACTATGCCGAACTGTCACTGGACGATTTGGAAGAACAGCTCAATCCCGCCATTGCCAAACTGGTCAGAGGGGTAGAGCGTATGAGCGCGATGCACAATCTGCAGGCCCTGAATAACCCGCAAAACAAGCACCAGATCGACAACATCCGAAAAATGCTGCTGGCTATGGTCGATGATGTCCGTGTTGTCCTTATCAAACTGGCGGAGCGGTTGAGTGTGTTACGTGCCTCAAGCCAGCTTCCTGAAGCGTTGCGCACGCAAATTGCGACCGAGGCCATGGAAATTTATGCGCCCCTGGCCAACCGCCTGGGAATCGGAGCCATCAAATGGGAGATGGAGGATTTAGCCTTCCGCCTGCTGCATCCCGATGATTACAAGGCCATTGCCAAAGGCTTGAAAGCCAAACGGCTTGAGCGCGATCATTACGTCAACCTGATTGTCGATGAACTCAATAAATACATACAGGCGTTGGGTGTGCATCATTTTGCCGTGTATGGACGCTCCAAACACATCCACAGCATCTATAAGAAAATGACGCGCAAGAACGTGTCGCTGGATGAGATTTATGATGCTACAGCGGTCAGGGTTTTGCTGGAAACCAAAGAACAGTGTTATGAAGTGTTGAGCATGGTTCATGATTTGTGGAAACAGGTGCCGGCGGAGTTCGACGATTACATCGCTAACCCCAAAGCCAACGGTTATCAATCCCTGCACACGGCGGTTGTAGGGCCTGAGGATCGGGTGTTTGAAGTGCAGATCCGAACATTCCAGATGCACGATTTGGCAGAGATGGGTGTGGCGGCGCATTGGAAATACAAAGAGAGCGGCATCCATCATAAACAGAGTCACGAACGCAAAATCGAATGGCTGCGGGATGTATTGGCCTGGCATCGGGAAATGGCCACGTCAAGCGGTGTTTCCGAAGCCATTGAGACGGAATTTCTTGAAGACAGGGTTTATGTCTTTACGCCGGATGGTGATGTGCTTGATTTGCCGGCTGGAGTGACGCCCCTGGATTTTGCCTACCATGTGCACAGCAAAGTCGGCCATCGCTGCCGCGGCGCCAAGGTCAATGGCTCGATTGTGCCGTTGACCTATGCCCTCAAAACCGGGGATCGGGTGGAAATTTTAACCGGTAAGGATGAGCGCCCCTCCCGTGACTGGATTAACCCGCACTTAAATTACTTAAAAACCTCGCGCGCCAAAGCGAAGGTACTGCACTGGTTTAAAATGCAGGACTACGATAAAAACCGTGCGGAAGGCCACGACATTCTTGACAAGGAATTGAAAACCCTGGGGATTAAAGCGGAAAAATTACAGGAAGTTGTCAAAACCTTTAACTACAAACGCCTGGATGATTTGCTGGCAGCCCTTGGGCGAGGGGACATCAAACTCAGTCAGATCCTGAATCGCCTGTCGCCGGCTGAAGTGGTTGAGCCCAGCATTCAAAACATCGTCAAGCCGCAGAGCGTGCCGGAGGTAACCGGTAGTGATTTGCGCATTGAGGGCGTGGGCAATTTGATGACTCACATGGCCCGCTGCTGTCAGCCTGTGCCTGGCGATACGGTTGTCGGTTACATTACCATTGGTCGTGGCGTGTCGGTTCATCGCCAGGATTGCCCCAACATCCTGCATGCCACTGAAAAGCAAAAGCAGCGTTTTTTACAGGTCAGCTGGGGAAGTGCCACGCGCGACCATTACGTGGTGGATGTTCTGATTAAAGCCTTTGATCGACCGGGCTTGTTGCGGGATGTGACGTCGTTGTTATCCAATGAAAAAGCCCATGTGTATGCCTTGCAGACCAACACCAACAAGCAGGATAACAGTGCCTACATTACTCTGACTGTTGAAATCGATGGTTTAAACAGCCTGTCTCGTCTACTGACCCGTCTTGAGCAGATACCTAATGTGCTGGAGGCGAGAAGGCAGGTATAACCTTGAATTTAACGTGTTGCTGTGGTCAGAGCCGGGCTCTGACCCTTTGAGATGTAATTAAACCAGAAGTGCCACGTCCGGCGCATCAATCTGTTCTTTACACTGGCGGATGAATTCATCACGGAGCGTATCCAGTTCGTGAGGCAGCGGGAATTGGCTGATTTCCTTCACCAATCGGCTTAAGAATGTTTTGTCCTCTGTCTCGGAGTAGTGTGAAACCGTCGCTTTTGACTGCTTGGGCGCCGGTTCGAGATCCGATTGATACTGAGGCTCGGAAAAGAGCATGTCATTCATGTATGGGGTCAGAAATGGGCTTTGTTTCAGCTTATCCTCGCTGCCATACCAGCGAATGAGAGCCTGGCGATAGGCAGTTAAGGCCTCCTTGTCCAGAAAATCGGCGTAATTAACTACGCCATGCGGAAAATGCTTACCCAGGTGGTGGCGAGGTTGAATGCCTTTTGCCCTGAGAAAAGCAAGGAACTCCGTTTCAAACCGGGCAATACCTGGCGCATGAGGATGAGTAACCATGTCGATGGCAAACACGCGCTGATGCTCGTTTGCCGTTGCGGACGTGGATAAACCGCCATTGGTGCCTTTAAAGTAACGCACATAATAAGCATAGGTCAGCGGGTATTCCCCGCGTTCACCGGCTTCCTGCAACATGTCGTCCAATTTTTTACAAATCTCGGCCAATAGCGCCGCCGCCTTATCTCTATCCACCGGAATGAGGTAGCTGACATCCCGCATGGCTTTGGGAAATCCGACCTGGTAATGGGTGATGTGATTTTCATAATCCACCACGGTTTTGGTGCCGCGTGTACTGGTTACAATCGCGGCGGTGAGTTGCATGAAGGCAGGGAGCAAATGCTGTAAACCCGGTTCGGTCAGCCGGTCCTGAATCGAATCGCCGACCCGCACGCTCAATTCCTGGGCGAGGGAACTGGCATCCGCCGCGTAAGGCGCATTGTCGTTTGTGGTTCGCCCTCTGGTGGTGTAATTCCACAAGCGGACATGCCATTTATCCACTGGGATTTTACTGTACGTTGGAATTCGCATGAGCGTAAAATAATGATTATTGTTCAAATAATCAGAAAGGTGGGTATTAAGGTCGTCAACGTTTTTGAAATTGTGCACTGTCTCTTCAAGATTAAAGGCTTTTACCGCACGCAACCGAATGTTTAACACCACCCCCAGCATGCCAGCATGCGCGCCAAACAACAGTGGGAAATCCTCATGGCTCGAATCAATTTCACGGATATTGCCATCCATGTCGCAAACGGTGGCGCTGAGAATAAGGCCGCTGAATGCGGTTTCATCCTGACCTGTTCCATGGCCGCCCGTCCCGGCGAGTCCCACGGCAGTCACCCAGGCAATCATGCTGGCTGTGGATAATGATAATTTTTTCTTTCGCAATTCATCGGCCAATTTGGCAATCTGAACGCCCGCGCTAACCTTAACCACGGAGGCCGGAAGGTTTTTTATAGGGTTGGTCTCGCTGGGGGGCAGGGGCGGGGCCTCGCCTTCGACCTGAACGGATTGGTACTTTTCACTGAACAGGATAACCACGTCATCGCCGCGGGCGATTGGGGAGAAAGAGAAGGAGCCATTGTAGCGCTCCTCCTGTGCCTGTTTCCAGGGAAAACAGCACCAGTTGCTGCTGGTCTTGTCATTCCATCCGGCGGCGGCCCGAACGGTGATCCGGTGATGGCTGTGCAGTGCATTCTGTTCCTGTACAGCGAGTATGATTTCCTTTACCTGTTCCTCGGTATCAACCTGCACCACAAGGGCGCCGCGATGAATTACGGTTTCCATGTAATTAGTCCATGTGCCTGTACGGCAGTGGATTTTAGTGCTGGTAAGTCTATCGATAAGGGCCTGACGTGAACCTTTTGCAAATGACATAATCACATCCTGTGAAGAGGGGGTTATTCCATACTGCCATTGGAGAGGGAAGTTGGTCAACGCCGTATTGGCTGAGAACCAGTCAAGGGGTAGCAAACTGCCCCTTACTCATAAAATAATACCCAGTACCACGCGTCGACCTTCACTTAAAAGCACATTAAAGGTGCGGCAGGCAGCACCGATGGACATGCATTCCAGAGCCCTTCGCTCAGCGGCCAACTGCTGGTAAATGACTGGTGGCGCAAACTGGCCGGTGTTGCCATGACCGATGAGAATGATTTCCGGCTGGTGTTTAAGCAGAGAAGGCAAGGTGTTATCGCTGAGTTCCTCGATGCGGCGGACAGGCCACTCGCTGATGAGTTCATGAGTTGAAACGATCAGGCTTTGCGTGTAGAGGGTTGAGTTAATTTGAATGGCCGTATCGCTGTAGGCCTCTACCGCATAGGGCTCCCTGGCTTCTAAATTAATTTGCATGGTGTTTGACGAATCAATAATTTATACTGTTGGCCAGTATAACACAGGGGTTGCTAACATGAGCCAGTTTCCGCGTATAAAACGCTTACCACCGTATGTCTTTAACACGATGACCCAGTTAAAGTCGGAGGCGCGGGCGCGCGGAGAAGACGTGATTGATTTTGGCATGGGCAATCCGGATCAGCCTACGCCGCAGCACATTGTTGACAAACTTGTCGAAACGGCACAACGCCCCGATACCCATCGTTATTCCATGTCCAAGGGCATCCCGAGGCTTCGTCGGGCCATGGCCGGCTGGTATGAGCGTCATTATGGGGTAACGTTGGACAGTGAAAAGCAGGTTCTAACAACGATCGGCTCCAAAGAAGGCCTTGCACACCTTGCGTTAGCCATCAGCGGCCCTGGGGATACCGTGCTGGTGCCGGATCCCGCTTATCCCATTCACACGTATGGTTTTATTATTGCTGGCGCCAATGTAAAACAGATTCCTCTGATTGATGAACAACAGTTTCTAGCCGCAGTACAGACCGCCATTGAACAAACCTGGCCTCGCCCCAAGGCACTGGTGATTAACTTTCCAGCTAATCCCAGCACCCATTGCGTGGAGTATGGATTTTTTGAAGAGGTCGTGGCGTTGGGCAAGCGTCACAACATCTGGATCATCCATGATCTGGCGTATGCCGATATCGTGTTTGATGGCTATAAAGCGCCTTCTATTCTGCAGGTTCCCGGCGCGATGGATATCGCCATTGAAACGTATTCCATGTCGAAATCCTACAACATGCCCGGATGGCGGGTTGGATTTGCCTGCGGCAATGAGGAGTTGGTTGCGGCATTGACGCGTATTAAATCGTATCTGGATTACGGAACCTTTACCCCCATTCAGGTGGCTGCCATTACGGCGCTGGAGGGATCGGATGATTGTGTGGAAGAGATACGCAGCCTTTATGAGCAACGCCGGAATGTGTTGTGCGACGGTCTTGACGATTTGGGATGGCCCGTTACCCGTCCGAAAGCCACCATGTTTGTCTGGGCCGAGATCCCTGAATTTTATCGTCACATGGGTTCGCTTGAATTTGCCAAATACTTGCTGCAGGAAGCGCATGTGGCCGTCTCTCCGGGCATTGGTTTTGGTGCGCAGGGCGATAATTTTGTCCGCTTCGGCCTGATTGAAAACAATCAGCGCACACGCCAGGCTTTGCGCAACATCAAAGCCCTGTTCCGACGGGACGGTTACCAGCAGGCAGTTTAAGCATGGATGTGATCATTAATAGCCGCTGTGATGAGGTGCCTGCCCGCAGTCTGCCCTTAGCCACGCAGGGACATTATTTGACAAATGCCCTGGTGGCATTAGGCTATGAAGCCGCAAGCCCGCCGCTGGCTGATCTCTTGCGGCGCTATCACTCTCTGGCGGGTGACTGGCTGATTGCTTCCCCCATTCATTGGCAGGCCACGCACAATGATGCGATGATTGTCGCGGCCGGGGATGAGCTGGAGCTTGATGATTCGCTGGCAAAAATCTGGTTTGCCGAGGTATCCCAGTTGTTAAAGGAAGACGGTTTCGAACTTGTTTATCACAGCCCGGACCTCTGGTTGGTCAATCCCGGCAATAAAGCCGCTGCCGAATTTCCTGCGCTTCAGACCATGCTTCATCACTCCATGATGCCGGTGTTGCAAACCCTGGGTGAATCAATGTTCTGGCAAAAGCTGTTAACTGAATTACAAATGTTCATGAGTACACACCCGCTCAATTCGGCCAGAAACAGAGCCAGGCCGATCAATGGCCTGTGGTTCTGGGGTGGCGGCACATTGCATGCGCATCACTCCAAACCGCTGATTAGCAACGATGACGTTTTACTCACCGTTTTCCCGGGGTGTCAACCTCTTCAGGAGCAGTCCCCCTCCACTGACAGCGTGGTGGTGATAGGGACTGATCAGGCTGTTGCCGCAGCGCAACTATTAAAGACAACCGCGAGGATAAAACGCACGCAATGGTATTGGAATAATGTGGCCTATCAATGCAGACGCCTCCCCTGGTGGTTAAGATTATGGAAGAGATGAGTGATGCGCATTAAACAACGTGAAATACCCAAGGCAATGCCTCAACTGCACTCATTACCGCCTATCCTGCAGCGTATTTATGCCACCCGTGGAGTGACGGATGAAGCACAACTGGACCGGCGTCTGCAAACCCTGCTGCCGTTCAGTGCCCTGAAAGACATTGATAAAGCCTGCCTGCGCCTTGAACAGGCGCTCCGCGAACAGCAATGCATTTTAATCATTGGCGACTTTGACGCCGACGGCGCCACGTCCACAGCGCTTGCTGTCTCGGCGCTGAAGGCATTTGGTGCCCAGTATGTTGATTTTCTGGTGCCTAATCGTTTTGAATTTGGTTATGGTCTGACGCCTGCCATTGTCGAGGTCGCCAAAAAATGGCAGCCCGATCTGATCATTACGGTCGATAACGGCATTGCCAGCATGGAAGGGGTCGAGGCTGCCAATCGTGCCAGCATTGATGTGTTGATTACCGATCATCATTTGCCAGGCGAGCAGTTACCCAATGCCTGCGCCATTGTGAACCCCAATCAGGCCGGAGATCAGTTTGAGAGTAAATCCATTGCGGGTGTAGGAGTTATTTTTTATGTGATGCTGGCCTTAAGGCGTCATCTGGTCAATAACGGCTGGTTTACTGCTCAGCAGCTGCCCGAACCTAACATGGCGCAATTTCTTGACCTCGTGGCCTTAGGGACTGTCGCGGATGTTGTTGCACTGGATCAGAATAACCGAATTATGGTTAATCAGGGATTGACACGCATTCGTCAGGGCTTATGTCGTCCGGGCATTAAAGCCATGATTATTGTCGCCGGACGCGAATGTTCCCGCCTGCGTGAAAGTGATCTGGGGTTTGCTGTGGCACCGAGACTTAACGCGGCCGGTCGCTTGGATGATATGTCGCTGGGTATTTCCTGCCTGTTATGTGAGGATGAAAAACAGGCCAAAGTGCTTGCCGAGCGGCTTGATGAACTCAATCAGGAGCGCCGCCTGATTGAAGCGGAGATGAAAGAGCAGGCGCTGGCTTCGGTGGATGATCTCATTAAAAAGATTGACGGGCAGCGCCTGCCTGTGGCGTTGTGCCTGATGGATAAATTGTGGCATCAGGGGGTCATCGGTATTCTGGCTGGGCGCTTGAAAGAGCGTTACCATCGCCCGGTGATTGCTTTTGCGATGGTCAGTGAAACCGAACTGAAAGGGTCGGCCCGCTCCGTGACGGATTTAAATATCCGGGATGTGCTGGCTGCTGTTGACAAAGACCACCCGGGTTTAATCACCAAATTCGGTGGTCATGCCATGGCCGCGGGTTTAAGTTTACCGGTGCAATCCTTCAGCGCGTTTCAGGCAGCTTTTCTTGCTGAAGTCGAACGGCATTTGGACATCAGCCAGTGTGAAGGGCAATTGTTGACGGACGGTCCCCTGAAAGACACCGAATTCAATCTTGAAACGGCCCATCTGCTGCAACAGGGAGGCCCTTGGGGTCAACAGTTTCCTGAGCCCTGCTTTGATAATGTGTTTGAAGTTCTTGATCAGCGCGTCGTCGGTCAAAATCACCTGAAGCTGACTTTCGCACTGCCTGAAACCGGTGGCACGGTCGATGCCATCGCCTTCAATGTCGATCGCAGCCAATGGCCAAACCACCGTGTCCGGGAAGTGCATGCCGCCTATCGTCTGGATGTCAATGTCTATCAGGGGCGCACCCGTTTGCAACTGATGATTGAAGCATTAAATCCAGTCAGTTGATGCCTGGAGGTTACCGTCGTCCGTAACGGGGCATGGAGGAGTCCAAAGACTGAATGGCAGTCATTGCCTGCTCAGTCCCAATCCTCCAACCGGGTTTCCTGCGGTTGCCCGCGAAGGCATCCAAACTAGCATAAAGCCGCATAATTCGTCTCCAGCCGTCGCGTTTTTAGTGTATAATTGCCGCATTCTTTTTTGTGTGATGCCCAAGTTTTGACTGATGCCTTAATTTCTCCTTTAGCGGTCGCTCCCATGATTGATTGGAGCTATACTCATTTTCGTGTGTTGATGCGATTTATCGCACCTCGGGCGCTGCTTTATACGGACATGCAAACCACCGGTGCCGTGCTGAATAATCCCAAAAAAGCCCTGGGTTTTCACGACTGCGAATTGCCTTTGGCCTTGCAGCTGGGCGGATCAGACAAGGAGTCGCTGGTCCAATGCGCCATTTTGGCGGAGGAAAAAGGCTACAGTGAAGTAAACCTGAATTTAGGCTGTCCGAGTGATCGGGTGCAGGCCGGCCGCTTTGGAGCCTGCCTGATGGCAGAACCCGCGCACGTGGCTCAATGCATCAAGGCCATGAAAGCGGCGGTTCGTATTCCAGTCACCGCCAAGACCCGTATTGGTATCGATGAGCAGGACAGCTATGATTTTTTTTCAGCCTTCGCTCAACATTTAATCGATGCTGGATGTGACAAGCTGGTTGTTCACGCCCGCAAAGCCTGGTTGCAGGGTTTAAGTCCTAAACAAAACCGCACGATTCCTCCTCTGCATTATGATTATGTTTATCGTATCAAGAGGGCATTCCCCGCGCTGCCCGTGGTTATTAACGGCAACATCAATACGGTGGAAGAAGCCCGAGTGCACTGGCAGGCGGTGGACGGTGTGATGCTCGGGCGTCTTGCCTGCAATAATCCTTATGCTTTAGCCGACTTTCATCGCTTCCTGTATCCCGATGTCGCCATTCAAAGCCGCAGTGCCGTGATGGAGAATTATCATCGCTATGCAGTCCGGCAATTCGAAGAGGGCGTGCCGTTGAGCATTCTGCTTAAGCCGGTGCTTAATCTCGCGCACGGGTTGGCGGGAGCGCGGCGTTTTAAAGAGTTGCTGGTTTGCGCGCAACAGAAAAAAAATCCTGGCTTGGTGGAGGACGCCGTTTTTCGGTTGCAGGAGATGGAAAAAACAAAACAGGGAGAGTTGCTTGAATGAATGCGTTGCTGACAACAATAATCTTGCTGGTGGGTTCCAATACCTTCATGACCATGGCCTGGTATGGTCATTTGAAACAGCAGAGCAGCAAGCCGCTGATAGTGATTATCCTTTTAAGCTGGTTGATTGCCTTTTTTGAATACACATTGATGATCCCCGCCAACCGCATTGGCTTTAACCAGGCTCACCTGAGTTTACCGCAGCTTAAAATCATGCAGGAAGTGATTACCCTGTCGGTGTTTTTACCTTTCGCTGTTTTTTATATGGGGCAGCGGGTGCATTTGAATTTTTTATGGGCCTCGCTCTGTTTGCTGGGAGCTGTGTATTTTATTTTTAAACCCATGGCGTCCTAGATGCTGAGAGAATAACCAATAAGCCAAAAGTCCGGCGGGTAAAGCGGATGAATCACTATATTCATAGTAATTTTTCTCAATTTCTAGTAAATTAAGCGATTTTGATTGCCACGATTATTAAGAGGATTTGCAAGGTCATGCTGAATACGTTGATAAAGAAAATGTTTGGGAGTCGTAACGAGCGGACTCTGCGGCGCATGGAAAAAACCGTCCTCAGCATCAATGCCCTTGAGCCTGCAATGAAGGCTTTGTCCAATGAACAGCTTGCCGCGAAAACAGCGGAGTTCAAACAACGTTTTTCCCGGGGGGAATCACTTGACCAATTGTTGCCAGAGGCCTTTGCTGTGGTGCGTGAAGTGTCTGTCCGCACCATGGGGCTTCGTCATTTTGATGTGCAGATGATTGGCGGTATGGTTCTGCATGAAGGGAATATCGCTGAAATGCGTACCGGGGAAGGTAAAACCCTGGTTGGTACTTTGCCGGCTTATTTAAATGCCATCAGCGGGCGCGGGGTTCATGTCGTCACTGTGAATGATTACCTGGCCAAGCGCGACAGTCAGTGGATGGGACCCATTTACGAATTTTTGGGCTTAACCGTGGGCGTCATTGCGCCGGACATGTCGCATGCTGCCAAGCAGCAGGCTTACCGTGCTGACATAGTCTTTGGTACCAACAATGAATTTGGTTTTGATTACCTGCGCGACAACATGGCGTTCAGCTTAAGCGACAAGGTGCAGCGCGAATTGAATTTTGCCATCGTCGACGAGGTGGATTCCATTCTGATTGATGAGGCGAGAACACCGCTCATCATTTCCGGTGCGGCGGAAGGAAGTTCTGAGCTGTACATGAAAGTCAATAAACTGATTCCCCAATTGAAAAAGCAGGAAGAAGAAGGGGACGGCGGCGATTATACGGTGGATGAGAAGCAGAAACAGGCTCACCTCACCGAAGCCGGGCATCAGCATATTGAAGAACTGTTGATGAAAGAAGGCCTGCTGGATGAAGGTGAAAGTTTATACCACGCCAGCAATATCATTCTTATGCATCATGTCAATGCGGCATTGAAAGCGCATGCCATGTTCCATCGCGATGTGGACTATATCGTCAAAGATGGCCAAGTGGTCATTGTTGACGAACACACCGGCCGTACCATGTCGGGTCGACGCTGGTCAGAAGGCCTGCATCAGGCCATTGAAGCCAAAGAGCTGGTGCCCATCCAACATGAAAACCAGACACTGGCATCCATTACTTTCCAGAACTATTTCCGGCTGTACGACAAGCTGGCGGGGATGACCGGTACGGCGGACACCGAAGCTTATGAGTTCCAGCAGATTTATAATCTTGAAGTGGTGGTTATTCCGACCAACAAGCCGATGCGCCGTCAGGATCAGGCTGATCTCATCTACCTGGGCCTTGAAGACAAATACCAGGCCATCATCGATGACGTGAAAGACTGCATGGCGCGCAAGCAGCCGGTTCTTGTTGGAACGGCTTCCATTGAAGCATCCGAATTATTAAGCCAGTTAATGAAGAAAGCGGGCATTAAACATCAGGTGTTGAATGCCAAATTCCATGAAAAGGAAGCACAGATTATTGCAGAGGCCGGGCGTCCGGGTGCAGTCACCATTGCCACCAACATGGCAGGACGAGGTACCGACATTGTTCTTGGCGGCAGTCTTGCAGCAGAGCTGGCCATGTTGCCTGACGGGGCTTCTGAGGCTGAACGTCAGGCCATTAAAGAGGATTGGCAAACACGTCATGATGACGTGATCAAGGCCGGAGGCTTACGCATTATCGGTTCTGAACGTCATGAGTCCCGTCGTATCGATAACCAGTTACGAGGCCGCGCCGGCCGTCAGGGCGACCCCGGCAGCAGCCGATTCTATTTATCACTCGATGACAATTTAATGCGTATTTTCGCTTCCGAACGGGTCATTAATATGATGCGTCGTTTAGGCATGAAGCCTGGAGAGCCGATTGAGCATAACTTAGTCACCAAAGCAATTGAAAATGCGCAGCGTAAACTCGAAGGCCATCATTTCGATGTCCGAAAACAGCTGTTGGATTATGACAACGTCGCCAATAACCAACGGCGGGTGATTTATACCCAACGCGCGGCCATCATGGCCATGACCGATCCAAAGGAAGTGGTGGATGCCATGCGCGAAGAAGTCATTTATACCCTGGTGGATAATTTTATTCCCCCGCAAAGCCTCGAAGATCAATGGAATCTGGATGGGTTGTCCAAAACCCTGTATGAAGATTTTCAGGTCAGAGCCGATGTGGCGGACTGGGTTGAAAAAGATCATGCCCTGCAGCCGGAGCAGATTAAAGAACGTGTCTTTAACTTATGCTATGAGCGCTATCAGGAGAAAGAGAAACAGGCTGGCCGTGAAGTGCTGGCGCAATTTGAGAAATCGGTTATTCTCCAAACCATGGATAATCATTGGCGTGAACATTTAGCGTCCATGGATCATTTGCGTCAGGGCATTCATTTACGCGGCTACGCTCAGAAAGATCCGAAACAGGAGTATAAACGTGAAGCCTTTGCCCTGTTTACCATGATGCTCGATACCCTCAAATACGAAATCATCCGCTTGCTGACCTCGGTGCAGGTTCAAACGGAAGAGGACGTCCAGGCCATTGAAGAGCAGCGTCGTTCCGAGCAGGTCCAGAATGTGCAGTTACTGCGTCAGAGCGAAGAGGACGGCGAGGAGAGGGCGGAGGGCATGGAAGACCATACGCCTTATCGCCGTGAAGGACAAAAAATAGGACGCAATGATCCTTGCCCCTGCGGTTCTGGTAAGAAATACAAGAGTTGCCACGGAAGTTTGGTGTGAAAGTCGCTGTTGCCGTTATAGTAGACAAAAACCAGCGTATTCTAATTACCCGTCGTCCCGCCCATGCCAGCCATGGGGGGATGTGGGAGTTTCCCGGTGGTAAGCTTGAAGAAGGTGAGGCAGCCGAGCAAGCCTTGTGTCGTGAAATCGATGAAGAAGTGGGCATTCAAATCAACAAGTCGACATGCCTCGGCGAAATCAATCACCAATATCCCCATAGAACAGTGACGCTGGTTGTGTTTTTGGTGGACGAATTCACCGGTCTTGCGACCTGCCGCGAAAAGCAAATGGGCTTGTGTTGGGTACCTTTTGAGCAGCTCTCTGATTATTCATTTCCTGAAGCCAATTATAAAATTGTGCAATTACTAAAGGCGCATGCCTCTTTTTCCGCTGAACACTCGCTATAAATTAGATTCACGCGCGAAATTCCGCGCGCCCAAAATTCATAAGTTGTTCAATTCCTGTTTTCAATGGTGTTAATAATCCCTTAATTCAAGGCCGGTATACTGGCAGGAAATGACCAGATGAGTGAATTATGACTAAAAAAGTAGCATTTGTGGATATTGATGGCTGTATTCTTCATGGGAACAGGTTAAATCAAGCCCTGGTTGAACAACTTCGTGAGTATGATGAAGTCATTCTATTTACGCAACGAAGCGTCTATCTTCAAATGGCACAAATCCCACATAAATACCAATTATCTGGCGTGGAAGAAGGTGATCTTGTTAATACGCCCGATGTGGTTGATGAGCTTGGGAAGGTGCTGGGAAAACGCATCCGAGTATCGACCTCCATTGACCCATACTATAAAAATGGCAAGCCGATGCAATACTTTGATGATGTGCTGAAAGGCTTTGAAGATGAATTAAAAAAGGCAGCCGGCTCAGTAAAACAGGGAGAAAAGTTCAAGTTACCGGCTCCTTTAGTGGAACAATATAACGAAGAAATCACCTTGGTTTGGGATGGTGTTGAAAAAACCGATTCTATAAAAAAAGAAGACCCTGCCTCCTTTTATCCGCAAGGCAAAGTAGACCAATTTAATCATTTAAGTCAGGCACTGCCTGATCTGCTGGAAACACATGATTTTGAAATTACCTATTTTGACGACAGCCTGCATAATCTTTACGAGGTGGCCAAAGAAACCAAAGGTAATATGAATCCACCCCGATGCCTGGTCGTACGAGAAGCGTATATTAGCCCTCTCAATAACTGGCAAGTTGATTATTCAGGTCAAAGGGATGTCAGTCGTGAACTGCAGAGCCAGCTGCAAGAAACATCGATCGCCAAATTATGTAAGTACGTGGTGCTTCGTGAAGGGGAACGCCGAGAATCCAACAGCGAATACAATGGCGCCACGGCGCGATTTTTCGCGTTGGATTCCCGTAGCGCCACCGTCAAACTCAGCGCCGCCAAAAAAGCGATTAAAATTTTGCAGGGTTATGATGACGCTCAATATGTTCTCAATGACAATGAGCTCGCCGCGTTGCAGCAAGGTCGATTAAAGGACAGGATTGGCAGCGACGGGTTGCAAGTTGTTAAGGGCTTTTGTCAAAAATACGAAGACCACGTCGCTATTATTCATTAAATTGTCTCTCTGCGTGCTACCCAACTATTTGTGGGTGGCGCGTCTCCGCCTTTTACTAAAGGCAATCTGGCCCAATTCCTGCATTCTTTCTTCATCGGAAGTCTTAAACGGTAGTGGAGGGATTTCATTATCATGAAAAAAGCACTTGTTACGGGAGGAATGGGCTTTATCGGCAATCATCTCGCTCACCGGCTGCTTAAGGCAGGGGTCGAGGTCATCATTCTTGATAAAAACATCGACAAGCCAGGGTATTATGACGTGCGTGATGCGTTGATTATCGAGGGCGATGTGTTGTCAAAAGCGCTGTTGCATGATCTGCTCAACGAGGTCGATGCCTGTTTTCATCTGGCTGCCCTGGCGTCCATTGCCCTGTGCGAGCGGGATTGGCTCTTCAGCCATGCCGTGAATGCATTGGCGTTTAATTATCTGCTCGATGAAATCAGGCTGCGGGATAAACGTCCCAAACTGGTCTATGCCTCCTCGGCGGCGGTGTACGGCGACTCAAGGACCCTGCCTCTGGAAGAAAAAGAGCCGCCTCATCCTGTTTCCAATTACGGCTGCGACAAACTTTGCAATGAAATGTATGCAGGAATGATGTCACGAATGGCCGGCGTTTCTTCCATTGGGCTGCGATTTTTCAATGTGTACGGCCCTGGTCAATCCGCCACCAATCCCTACAGCGGTGTCATAAGTCACTTCAAACAGGCGATTTTGACACACCAAAACCTGACCATTTATGGTGATGGCCAGCAAACGCGCGATTTTATTTACATCGATGACGTGGTGGATGCGTTAATAAAAGCCGCCAGTGTCGATTGTTCAGAGGCTTTCGTATTTAATATCTGCAGCGGAGAGGCAATAACTATTGAATCCTTAGCCAGGCTAATGCTTAAATTAACCCATTCACAGGGTAAAATTGACTTCTTGCCTGCCCGCGGCGGCGATTTGGTACACTCCCTGGGTAAAACGGAACTGGCGCAAAAGCAACTGGGGTTTAAGGCTAAAACGCAAATTGAGGATGGTTTAAAGCAATTTTTAAACGATTCCTGCTAAAAAAAGGATAACAACATGGCGCAGGATAATAACGGGTATCTAATTACCCGCCAATTGACAGCGAAAACGCTGCCAGACGGGATTATTCCCATTGAAAGCATCAATCAGCTGCCGCCTCAGGGCTGTCTTTTTGTCCTTATTGATTTCAATGACGGCTATACTCTGAATGTGATCCACGACATCAGACAGAAGGAAAATTACCAGCTGTCCCCTGTTTTTTATAGCGGTACGCCGCCTGAGCATGCCGAGCAGCTTCTGGACGGGCCTTTTACCGACGATCTGTTTTCTCGGGCCAAAGCCATTCAGGATAAAATCCAGTTAGTTAAAGCCGTCCATAAAGAAAAAATCAGCGATTTCGAGCAATTAATATGCAGTTACCTGTTCGTGAGAGAAGAGTACATTCTGAGAGGTTTTCTGGATTATCGCTCACCTTCCGGCTTCCAATACCCCTTGCTGGATATTCTTGGATTTCATGAAGATGCTCAGCACTATTGGTACATGCTGCAGGGGATGGAGTCACGAAAACTCCTAAAGCATGAGACTTTAATTGATGAAATCCAGACCTGCCCGCATTGCCGATCCGGTTTGCTAAACTTTAAAAATTGCTGTCCCAATTGCCAGTCTGTCCATATTGCCGTGCAATCATTCATTCATTGTTTTTCCTGTGGAAATGTCGGTCCGTTGTCTGAATTTCTTCACCACGAAGAATTGGTCTGCAGCCGCTGCCATGTGAAACTCCGGCACATCGGCATCGATTATGACAAGCCGATGGAGGATAAGATTTGCCAGGATTGTCAACATGCTTTCTTTGAAGCCGCGGTCAATGCCGTTTGCATGGTTTGTGAGAAACTCTCTGATCCCGGTGATTTGCAGGCGAAACGGCTGTATGAATACCGTCTCGCACGACGCGGGGAGGCGCTCGCCAAGGGGATTGATCAGCATTTGATTGTCGAACTGGGCCAGTTTTTGAAACTCATTGATTTGAGTATTTTTATGATGGTTGTCAAATGGCAAACCATTCTTGCACGACGCTATGATCAATTAATTTACAGTCTTTTTGCCCTAAAAGTAACCAATGAAGAGGAATTAATCAACCAGCTGGGGATGTTTAAAACCGAAAAACTGTTGATGGAATTTTTCGAGCGGGTGAGGACTTTATTACGCGACAGTGATTTGGTGACGCGTGACAATAAAACCGTCATCTTCTTTTTACCCATGACCCCTCAGCAAGGTTGCGATATTATCCATGAGCGCATCAGGGCGTTTGCTGAAATTCAGTCTGAGAATAAAATTAATATCAGCGTCGGTATGATGTCGTCCTGGGATGTGATAAAAAATGATATCGGATCGGATTTGCTGCTGGCGGAATTGTATAACCGGATCAATAACAATGAATGATTTTCTCTATGGGCTGGCCTACTACTTTACCAGTCTGTTTTCCATGGGAAACATCAAAAGCTTCCTGTTTATCTTTTTTCCGTTTGTATTTTTGCTTGAGTTGCCATTTTATGTGTTGACGATACTTTACAGTATCCGGGGTTGGATTAACCTGCATTTTAAAGGCGAGTTTGCCCGAGGCTATTATCCGATTGTCACCATCGTCATTACAGCCTACAACGAAACCTATGAAGAAATCCTGACCACGATGCGTGCGGTAGGCGAGCAAATCTATCCGGGTAAAATCGAAACAATGATCATTGTCGATAATGCTGTAAAGAATATAAAAACCGCTCAGTATGCAAAACAATTGGCCGCGCAATTTGGGAAGCTGCCGAATCGCTTTTTTACAGTCATTGAACGCCAGACTCGCGGCGGCCACGCCAGTTCCATGAACCTGGGTCTTAAACTGGCCAAGGGCGAAGTATTGATTATGCTGGATGCGGATACCTCCATTGACAATCAGACTGTCGCCAAGGCCGCGGCTCATTTTATTGATCCCAATGTCATTGCTGTTTCCGGAGCAGTCAGGGTAAGAAATTACAAAGACTCCATACTGACAAGGCTTCAGGCCATTGAATACATGATCGGGATTCAGTTGGGTCGTTTCGGTCTAACCGAATTAAATGTAACCAATAATATTTCCGGTGCTTTTGGTGTTTTCCGCACTGGTTTTTTAAAACAGATTGGCGGCTGGTTAAATGGCACTGCGGAAGATCTGGATTTAACCCTGCGTCTGCATGTTTACGTCAGCCGATATACCCATTTAAAAATAGTCCACGAACCCTTCGCCATTGCCTGGACGGCGGCGCCTGTCAAATTAAAAACCCTGCTGAAGCAACGCTTACGCTGGGATGGGGATTTGTATTATATTTACGTGAGGCGGCATTGGCGTAAATTCAGCCCGGCCCTGATGAATCGCATGAAAATGTTCTTCTTTAGCTGGTATGGTCTGTATTACCAATTGGTGCTGCCGTTTATTGTTCTGCTTTACAGCATTCTATTATTTCTGCAATATAGCCTGACGGTGGTTGTCGCTGTTAACATCCTGGTTTACTGTTATTATTTGCTGACCGGACTATTGATGTATGTGTTATTTTTACTGTTGGTCTCGGAAAGGCCGCGGCAGGATGCCAAAATGATAGGCTGGGTGCTATTAATGCCCATTTATCAGCAGTTCATGCGTTACATGGCGACCATTTTTATTTTAAATGAAATCATTTTTAAAGGACATAAGGATTCTTCAATGGCCCCCTGGTGGGTTATAAAGAGAACCAAATAAGTCGGGTGATATGGGAATTCACTTTCGTAAAAAAGCGCCGTCAGACCAATTGCCAGTCCAGTATGGCGAGGGGATCCGTACGCCTCCCAAGATGCGCTGGATTCTTCTGGTACTTATTTTAAGTATTCCTTTGGCTATTTTGTTGTATCAATTAATTAATGAATACGTTTTTATCCGTTTTTCAGGATTGATAGCTTACGACACCATCATTATCCGTGCGCCTGATGAAGGTTACATTGAAAATCTGAATGTGCAACCGGGACAAAAGGTCAGGAAAGGCGAGATGATTTTAAAATTCATTTCACCGGAAACCCTGACCAAACTGCAGTACCTGGAGAAGGAAAAAGAACGCATCACCGACCTGATGAACTCCTTGGGCGATCAAACGCCAGACAATTTGGAAAATTTACTGGACGTCGCTAAAAAGGACATCGAATCCAGCAAAGCCGTCTACGAGCGCTTTGTTAAATACGTCAATAAAGGCGATATGGCGGAGCTGCAGTTGGAAGAGGCCCGGAAAAACTGGGTAAATGCGCAGAGAAATTATGCGGCGCTTGAACAGCAGATTCAGGAGGCGAAACTGCAGTCGAAAACGCTCCTTGAGGTCAATTATAAACGCAAGATTTTAGAGATTGAAAGCAATATTGCGGAAGTAAAAGATAAAATCGCTCATTTTACCATTCTGGCTCCTCAACCCGGCACCATCATGAGCATTTCAACGCATCAGGACGAGTACGTGTCTGCCGGTCAAAATTTAATGACCATTGTGACTGAGCGCAATATGCGCATCATTGCATTCATTGATCCAAAATACGCCGAAGAAGTGTATCAGAACAAACAGGTCACCATCACGTTCCCGGGCAATGAGAAAATCGAAGGGCGCATCATTAATACCCCCAGTTACGCGGAGAAAGTTCCCTTGTCGCAGATTAACCCATTAGCCACCCGCGAGAATAAATTGATTGCGATCATTCGTCCCGACGAAACCATTCCCCAAATATATCAGGTCTTTGGTATACCCGTGACCATCGAATTAGAATAAAATAATCAACTTTATTAATTTGTAAACAATTATTGAGTGGATTATGACCGTTTTATCGTTAAAAATGCTTGCTGCGCAATCACTGAAAAACAATCATCCTGAAAAATTACTGGCTCTTTATAATAAAGCAATTGATCCCGGCATTGAGCAAACCTACATTACTCCCCAAATTGAGGCGTTAATCAGGAAAGAAAAAGCACACTATGAACGTGAGGTAGAGGCCAGGAAAGAGGTGGTGAAAGACACGACGTCGCAGGTAACAAGCAGCCGCTTTTTTCATAAAGTGTCGGCCTGTACCAGCATGACACTCTCCACGGGCGTTCATGTGGCAACCTATTACATTCTTGGGGCGGCGGAGGTTGATGCGAATATCCGCATGCTGTGGTTGGCTTTAACGCCAGTCTCCACCCTGGTTGGAATCGCCACCGGTGTGTTTTGCATTTATCCCTTTGCCCGAGGCATGGTGGGGTGCATGACGCCCTCTGTCTCTTCCGAAAGAACCATTGATCTTGAGCAGGTTATTCGCCAGGGACGTTAAACGGGTCAGTCTGGGTGCTGAATCGGCGGTGGATAGCTCAATGAATAACTTATTGCCGTTCATTGAGCAGCGACAAAAGAGAGCCTAACAGAATAATACTGACGCCTGCCATTTGCAGGAGGCTAACCTGTTCACCCAGGAGCAGGATACCGAAGATGACCACAAACACCGGTTCAAGAACTGACAAAATGGATGCCTGGGTGGAGCTAATCAGTTTTAAACCATTGAGCAGCAGAAGAATGGGCAGGGCTGTGCACAGGATACCGATGCCCAAAATATTACCCCAAACCGACAGGCTTGCAGGCCAGGTAAAGGATCGATCAAGCAGGGCGGTTATCAAGGAAATGATCATGCATCCCAGGCATAACACCAGGGTCGAGGGCAGGGGCGATACACGGCTTTTCTTACTGGCTAAAATATAAAGCGCATAAAGCAGCGCGGAGAGAATGCTTAAAACAATGCCAAGGGGATTAAAATGGAACTGTCCGCCCTGCACCAAAAACACCATGCCGCTGAAAATAATCAACAAGGAAACACAATAAATCAGGTTGAAAGGGAGCTTGTAGACAAGCTTGTTGATTAACATCACCAAGGCGGGGTAAGTAAAAAAAACGACCATGGCTAGCCCGGAACCGATGTAGTTTGCCGCGATAAAATACAGGATGGAGCAGGCGCCATAGAAAAAAATCCCATGACTTAGAATCGTTAAAAAATCCCTGCGCGTTAATTTTAGCCCATCCCTTTGCCAAAGCATGATCAAGGCAATAAATAACCCGGCCACCATGAATCGCCAGAATAACATGGTGTAAACAGAAATATGCTCATGAATTACAGTAATGCCAAAATAACCGATTAGACCAAAAAACAATCCGGATAACAGGCAATAAAGAACGCCTTTCGATCGTGAGAACAAATAAAACCCCTGGGCAAATCATGTCATTGCCCAAATCATATATGGGCTGGATTGTCAGCGCAAATACCCACTCAGTCAGAAGGATTAGATCTGGCAAATGCCTAAGTCCAGTCGGGCATGGGTTTCACGAATTTCCCTCATGGTGGAGGCTTCACACAGACGAAGGCTTAAACCATGATGACCCAGCTGCATGCGCGGCACAATGCCAAAGGTTTTGTCGATGCGCAAAAGAATAAGATGACAGGAGGTTTTCGGTGGTAACGCACGTTGGTAAAAGCCGCTGAATAAGTCAATTTCATCGAATTGGGCGGTGTCGCGCAGTAAGCGCAGGTAAATGCTGACCGTCGCCTGCAGGGTGCGCAGGTGGTTTAACCAAATGGCCAAATCGCGTTGTCTCTCGCCGGGATTGGATTCCAGCCAGAGAAGCAATTGCGGAGAGTACATTTCGCAATCATTGCTTTGGGTTGGCTGTGTCAGGCGAATCGATTGTAAAAACGGATTCTGATGAATGCCTTCGCCAAACAGGCCGGCCGTGTGAGTTAAGGATTGAATTTGCGTATAAAGATTATCGTAAAGTGCGCTTGCCACGATGGTGTTGGATTTGTTAATCGAATGCTCTATGCGCATTAACTCTTTAAGAAAACGGCTTTTTAATTCCGGTTTTTCGATGAGCTTAATGATTTCAATGATGTTTTTTAACGCATAATGATGGATGACCGGGTGAGTTTCCTGACAGGCTTGATCAATGGTTTGACAAAGGCATTCAAGGCGCAAGGCAATTTTTGGCAAAAAATGGGTTGCCAGTTGAAAGGTGATCGTATCTTGAGGCATAAAAAATTGCTATCCTTAGCCAACGTTTAAACAGTTTTTTTGTACTTGAAATATTAAAGTATACAAACCGGTCTTTACAAGAGTTTTTAAAAATAATCAATACTTATTGACTGGAATTCAATGCCTGGCTTGCGAGAAATAAATACTTTTCGTGTAAATCATTGATCTTGTGTTCGAATTCTACAATGGAACCCTCATTGATGATCAGATCGTCAGCGATTGCCCGTCTGGCGGCTTCGTCAGGTTGGGCGGCTAAAATAGCCAATGCTTCTTCCCGGGTATGCTGGTCGCGCGTCATCACCCGCTCAATCAAACGCTCAGGCTCACTTAAAATGACCAGGATTCGGTTTAAATAGGGGTAATGGCTGCGATCAAGTAATAAAGGAATTTCAATCACGCAATAGGGGGCTGCGAAGGAAGTAATCCGAGTTTCAATCTGGCGACGGATTAGGGGATGAAGAAGAGTTTCCAGCCACTGCCGCTCATCAGGGTGTTTAAAAATTAATTGACGTAATTTTGAACGGTTAAGCTCGCCCTGGTGAAGCATCGTATCGCCAAAGTGTTCCTGAATGGCCCGAAGTGCCGGTTGTCCCGGGGCTGTGACCTCACGGGCAATGTCATCGGCAATGACCACCGGAATGCCCAAGCGTTTAAAACAACGGATAGCGCTGGATTTGCCGCTGGCAATGTTTCCTGTTAAACCGACGCAATACATCAGGGTTTTGCCGCATTGATGTTTCGACAGGTTATCATATTAATGTAACATGTCTCGGGAATACCGCTGTTATCCATGCAATAGGCCTTGGCGCCCAGTGCAGCATCATCGCGGTGCGTGTAGATGTCGCTTAACCAGGGTGTTCCTGAGAAATCCAGCGCCGTGCATTGCCACATCGGGCGAGTGGAGCGCCCGTCAACAAAGGCTTCACAATCGGCCCTGGACGTTTTGCAGGTTTCCGGGTATTCGCTTTGCTTTTTACAGGCATCATAGGCTTTGTTAATCGCCGTGATGGAATACACACTCTGCGCCAGCCATTCGCGATTTGCCTGATCATGGGCTTTGCACAGCCAGAAGTTGTCCCCTGGGGGTGTTTGTGCAATGGATACGGTTGAAACGCAGAATAAAGCCAGGCTAGTTGCCTGCTGTAAGCATCGCTTCATTTGCTTTCTCCTCAATGAACGTGATGAGCTGTTCAATTGTCATGGCCCTGGCGAAGTACCATCCCTGTATATAGTCTACACGATGACGCCGCAAATAATCATATTGTTCCATGGTTTCCACGCCTTCGGCGATGATCGCGAGATCAAGCGAGTTCGCCATGTTAATGATGGCTTGATTCAAAGTTTCGGTGATTGCACCGGTACCAATGGCCTGGATAAACAATTTATCAATTTTAAGATAATTAAACGGCAGGTGCTGCAGGTAATGAATACTGGCATGTCCTGTACCAAAGTCATCAATGGCCAGTGAATAGCCGCGCGTACGGAGGTCCTGCATGATGCGCATGCTGTCCTTGTCTTCCTTATTAAAAAGCTGCCGTTCGGTTAATTCAAGAATAATCTGCTGATTGTTGACGCCATAGTGTTCACAGAGTTGATAAAATTGCGGGAAAAAGCGTCTGTCGAGAAAATGATTGACGGAGACATTGAACGCCAGGTGAAAATCGTTATTGCCCCTAAGAAGTTCAGCGCATTGCTGAAATGATTTTTCAACCAGTTGCAGGGTCATGGGTACGATAAGCCCTGAGGTTTCAGCCTCTTCAATAAACAAGTCCGGCATGATGGTCTGTTTGGCATCCATCTGCCAGCGGATGAGAACTTCAGCCCCGCAAAATTGGTTATTCGCTACATCGACGACCGGCTGATACATCGGTTCAAAATGGCCCTGCCTAAGCCCATTCTGCAGGGCATAATCCAGTGAAAACCGGTGGTTTAAGGCTTTGCGCAGAATGTAGTACAGGAGGAGCGAGAGAACAATAACCACTGCAGCAATGATCAATTCAGTATAAATAAACCGTTTCTCATAAACCAGCCCTTTTGCCGTAAACAGCAGTTGGTAGTCATCCAGTGTCTGGGATGGGATACGCAGCATCATGTTTTTTCCAGGGGAAGAATCAAGCGGCTGGGTGAGTTGAAAAACCTGTTTCTTATGGTGAGTATCGTACAGGGCAATGGCTTTGAAACTGGTGGCCTCAAGAGGCCTTAACAGGTTTTCAAAAATGCTTTTTAAAATATAAAGTGTGAAATGGTACTGCCCAAGCTTCTGCTGCAACAGGTAGGTCGGTTGCTTGTGATGGCCGGTATCAAAAGGCCCATGCAGATGAGGCGCCGCCGAGGCAGGAAAAAAAACAGGTGGCGTGAGGTTTAAGGTGGAACAGGTTGTCTTTCCCTTCGGATCGGTAATGGCAATGGCAGAGACATTGGGGTTGTTAAACAACCAGTCGGTGAGTACTGGCAATAATTCAGTTTGGCAGGCATTGAATTCATCACGGGTAAAATTTAAGGCAAAGGTCCCTTGGATCAGATTTTCCATGAATTCATCAAACTGAAACGCCCGCTCCTTCGCGATCAGTTCCATCTGATCTTCGCGGGCTTCACGGTAATGCCGCCACTCATAGAATAGAGCCAGGAACAGCACGATAAGCGATAGCAGGAACCAGCTGATGGTTAACGTCTGTTGTGCGCTTAACTGCCTGCTGTGGATGTCGTTTATCATTGTTTTAGTTATTTATACACCCCATACAGAGAGTTTAGAGTGATTTCCGCCAATTGCCTAATCGTTTTCTCATCCGAATTCAAAGGTGGCAGCCAATAAAGAGTATTGCCTATTGGACGTAATAAAGCGCCATGCCGGCAGGCTTCCTGATAAAATCGCTGACTGATTCGCTGCCCTGGCAATGCGTCCATGTCGGCAGCGACAATCGCTCCCAGGCTTCGCACCTGGCTGAGTCTGCCGGTGGTTTCGGCAATGTCAAGCATCAGAGAGTGCATCAGCTCACCCAATGCACGTGCCTGCTTAAGGATCCCCTCTGCTTCCATGACCTTGATGGCCGCCAAGGCGGCGCTAACGGCTAAGGCATTGCCGCTGTGTGTATGCGAGTGCAGAAATGACTTGCCGGACGCATAATCATCATAAAAAAGAGCATACACCTCATGGTCAATCAGCACGCAGCTCAGGGGTAGGGCGCCGGCAGTCAGTCCTTTGGACAGACACACTAAATCCGGTTCAACGCCTGCCCATTCACAGGCCAGCCATTGCCCGGTTCGGCCCATGCCGGTCATGATTTCGTCGGCAATGAAATAAATGCCGTTGTCGTTTGCCCATTGAGCCAGTTTTTTAAGGAAGTCTGCGCTGTAACAGAGCATACCCCCTGCGCCCTGAACCAGTGGTTCGACAAGAACTGCACAGGTCTGGCGCTTTACTTTTTCCAGTTGCGGCAATATCGCCTGCCATGTCGCCTCGCTGTCATCCCATAAGGGGTCGAAGCGGTTTTGAACATAGGGTACCTCCTGAATAAAATGGCATTCTACGCCATAGCCTTCATACGGCTTTTTATAGAGGCCTAAGTCGCTGACGCTGATGGTAGCCAGGGTTTCTCCATGATAGGCATGACGCAAGGCAATAAACCGGTTGCGTTCACTCTCGCCCCGGATCTGCATGGCATGCAGAGCCAGTTTCATGGCAATCTCAACCGCCGAAGAGCCGTCGCTGGCAAAAAAAACATGTTGTTTTTTGGTAATTTCGGCGATTTTTTCGCCGAATTCGGCGAGGAGAGGATGCGTGGTGTTGGCGGCGATCACTTGCTCAAAATACTGTAACTGCTGGCGGATGGCATCAACAATGGTAGGATGGCCGTGGCCTAAGGACTTACACCACCAACTGGAGATTCCGTCAATAAGGGGCCCCTGATCCGTGTACAGGTAGCTGCCCCTTGCTTCCTGGATGACTAGCGGCGGGTAGGCCTCAAAATCTTTCATCTGCATGCAGGGATGCCAGATGTGCGTTAAATCTTTGGCGATGACCTGCGTTATGTTAACCATAATATAATTTTCGGTTGACAAGAAAATTGGCGACTTTATCATGGCGGCACTGAAATAAAAAGAGAAGATCTATGAACAAACCCAGCGCAGGATGGACGTTAAGTGACGTTGCGGCCATTTATACCCAGCCGTTTAACGATTTATTACACAAGGCGCATACCATTCATCGCACACATCACCCGGCCAATGGCTTGCAATTAGCGACGCTGCTCAGCATTAAAACGGGTGCCTGCCCTGAAGATTGCGGTTACTGCTCGCAAAGCGGACACCATCAAACCCACGTGGAAAAAGAAAAACTCCTGTCGGTTGATCAGGTGCTTAAACAGGCACAGGAAGCGAAAGCGGGAGGCGCTACGCGCTTCTGCATGGGAGCCGCCTGGCGTTGTCCTCCCGATAAAGTCATGCCTCAACTGCAGGAAATGATTAAGGGTGTTAAAGACCTGGGGCTCGAAACCTGCATGACACTCGGCATGTTAACCGGTGAGCAGGCGAAATGCCTCAAAGACGCCGGCCTTGACTATTATAATCATAACATTGATACCTCGCCGTCCTATTATGACAAGGTGGTCACCACCCGCAAATTCAGTGATCGTCTGGATACCCTTGAGCAGGTTAGAAAAGCAGGCATTCGCGTGTGTTGCGGGGGAATTTTAGGTCTGGGTGAAACGCGCGAGGACCGTATTGAATTTCTCATGACGCTGGCCAACATGGAAACTCCTCCGGAAAGCGTGCCGATTAATCGGCTGATTCCGGTTGAAGGCACGCCGCTTTCGAAATCCCGTCAGGTGGAAGGCATTGAACTGGTGAGAACCATCGCTACGGCAAGGATCATCATGCCTGACAGCGTGATTCGCCTGACCGCCGGGCGTACGGAAATGAGCGATGAATTGCAGGCCCTCTGCTTTTTTGCCGGCGCCAATTCGGTTTTCATTGGCGATAAACTCTTGACGGAAGATAACCCGCAACGCGATAAAGACAGCCGCCTGTTTGAAAAACTGGGTCTGGAAACTTTCTCTTGAGTCGGTTTGCTGCCCTTTTTTCGGAGAAAATGCAGGGATTGCAGCACCAGGGCCTTTGGCGTACACGCAAGGTGTTGCCGGTGGATGGGACTCATCTGCACTTTTGCAGCAACGACTATTTGTCGTTAAGCAATGACTCGCGTGTAAAAAAAGCATATCAGCTGGGCTTTGAGCGCTACCCCGCAGGCAGCGGCGGGTCAGGCGTCATTTGTGGCTATTACCCCATTCATGCGGAGTTCGAGCAAACCATCGCCGCTGCGCTTGCAACGGATGCAGCGGTGGTATTCAGTTCCGGCTATACAGCCAATCTGGCTGTGGTTAATCTGTTGTCGCAGATTGAGCGGCACCTGCTTGTTGATAAAGCCATTCATGCTTCGTTTTACGATGGCATTAAACTTGCCGAGGCCCGCTTTAGCCGGTATCGATGCAATGACATGGAAGACTTAAGTCAGAAACTGGCACAAACCGCGCAAGCGGCGGTGGTGACGGAGGGACTTTTCAGCATGAGCGGTCAGATGGCGCCGCTTAAGGACATCAGTCATTTATGTGAAAAGCATGAAGTGCCCTGCATCGTCGATGAAGCCCATTCGTTTGGGGTGATGGGCGAACATGGTCTGGGCGCTGTCAGCCATTTTTCCTTAACACAGGATCAGATACCGCTTCGCATCATTACTTTTGGCAAAGCGTTTGGCGGACAGGGCGCGTTGGTCGCTGGGTGTGCTGACTGGGTCGATGCCCTGGTGCAATACGCGCGTCCCTACCTTTACTCCACGGCCATCAGCCCGGCCCTGGTGTATGGTCTTTTAAAGACGTTTCAGATGATTTACGAGGCCGATGACAGGCGGCGGCAGTTGCACGGGCTGGTTGCCTATTTTCGTGAAAAGGCCGCACAAAGCCCGCTGTGCTTCGCGGACTCGACGACTGCTATCCAGCAACTGCAACTGGGGTGTCCGCATGCCGCCCTCAATTACGCCCAGGAATTAAGCCAACGCCGGATTTTTTGTCAGGCCATTCGTGAGCCCACGGTTCCGCGCAGGTACAGTGGGTTACGCATCGTGCTCAATTATCAGCACGACGTAAAAGACATTGACCACTTATTTAACGAGCTCCACGCCATTTATGACACTGAACATTCACATTAGAGGAAAAGGGCCGGCCCTGGTATTGTTGCATGGCTGGGGATTTGACCACCGCGTTTTTGAGCCACTGGCGGCTAAACTGCTCGCGCATTTTACCGTGTATCTGGTTGATTTGCCGGGATTTGGCCGTTCGTCGTTAATGGAATGGACTTCCTTCAAAGAAAAGCTTCTTAATGCCTTGCCTCGGGAATTTGCTGTGTCCGGCTGGAGCATGGGCGGCTTGTATGCCATGCGGCTTGCCATCGAGGAGCCGCTGCGGGTGACTCGATTGATGGTAACCGCTTCCTCGCCGCATTTTATTCGCAAAGGCCAGTGGCCAGGGATTGAAAAGCAGGTATTTGACGGCTTTTTCAGCAATTTGGCACGGGATCCCGAGCAGACAATGCGGGCGTTTATTCAACTGCAATCCCGACCTCATTCAATGATTCCACCGATTCCTGACAAGGTTTCAATGGAAGCCCTGCAGCAGGGTCTTACGATTTTAAACGAGTGGGATTTTCGTGAGGCCTTGCTGCATTACAAAAACCCTGCCTGTTTTGCCTTTGGCCGTCTTGACGCCATTACGCCGCGCCTGACCCTTAAGGTCATGGCAGAAAGATACCCTGATTTTCATTACCGCCTTTTCCAAAAGGCGGCGCACATGCCTTTCCTGTCACATCAGGATGATTATTTGCAATTATTATTTGAGTTTCTGCTATGAAGACTTTTTTTATCACCGGCACCAACACGGATTGCGGTAAAACCTATACCACCTGCCAACTGATCGATTTTTATCGTCGGCAGGGGAGACGGGTGTTGGCATTAAAACCAGTAGCCACCGGGTGCGTCACTGCGAATGGCGACCTTTACAGCGACGATGCCCGCCTGCTTAAGCACCATGCCGGCAGTTACGAAGACAATAGTCACTGGCTGTTTGAACCGCCGGTTTCACCGCATATCGCTGCCGCCAAAGCAGGAACGGAGATGGATGCAAGGGCGATTCTTGATTACTGCATGACCAAAGCATTAACCGGCCCGGACCTGCTGCTAATCGAAGGAGCAGGGGGGCTAATGGTCCCTGTCAATGCAAAGGAGACATGGATTGATTTTTTGACACTCAGCCAGATTCCAGTCATCATCGTTGTGGGGATGCGGCTTGGATGCATCAATCATGCGCTGTTAACGGCCGCGGCGTTAAAGGCGCATGCCATTCCCTGTGCGGGCTGGATTGCCAACTGCCTGGATGAACACATGCTTTGCCTGGAGGAAAACCTTCACACCCTGCGGGAAAAGATGGCGATGCCTTATTTGGGTCGTATCCCCTTTCAGGGGCAATGGCTGCCGGAAGCGATTGATTTTTGATGTGCTTCCTCTGGGTTGCGGGGTATCAAGTCAGTATAAGCATTATCATTTAATGCGTTTAAGCGTTGTTTATCGTCTTAAAGCGCGGGATTGACCGTTGTCGCCACGCCACTTGTCCGTTATAATTCAACGTTGGTTTTTTTCAAAACGTTTATTTCCTTGGTTCCATTGTGTGATGGGCCATCGTCAACTATTGGGAGATTTTTGATGCCAATTTATGAATATGAATGTACAAATTGTCATCATCATTTTGATTTGATGCAGAAGGTCAGCGACACGCCTGCCAAACAATGCCCGAAGTGTTTTGAAAATACGGCTGTGCGTCTGGTTTCTGCTGCGGGTTTTCAACTCAAGGGCAGCGGTTGGTATGTGACCGATTTTAAAAATAAAAACAAACCCGAAATTAAAAAAACGGAGTCCGGCGGCAGTGACGCCAGCGGTCAGAAGAAAGCAGAGAACGCGACAGGAAGCAGCGATACCGGCAGCACGAAAACCAAAGGTGAAAGTGATTGAAGTCTAAATCCATACGCAGTTATTTGTTTGCCGGCTTAGTGGTTTGGCTGCCAATTCTCGTGACGTTTGTTGTCTTGCGCTTTATGGTTGATCTGCTGGACAGTACCATTGCGCTCTTGCCCTCTGCTTATCAGCCTGAGCGGCTTTTAGGTGTGGACATTCCCGGTTTTGGGGTTATTTTTTCCCTGGTGCTGTTAATTTTAACCGGCCTGGTGGCGACTAACATCCTGGGGCAGCGCCTGTTTGGCTGGGGTGAGGCATTGCTCGCAAGAATTCCTCTGGTGCGCTCCATTTATAACGCCTCCAAACAGGTGATTCAGGCCATTTTTGCAACCAACAGTCAGGCTTTCCGCAAGGTTCTTTTGATTGAATACCCACGGAAGGATTCATGGTCACTGGCTTTTATGACAGGCAATCCAGGGCCTCAGCTTTTTGCCAATACCACGGAAGAAATGGTATCGGTCTTTGTACCAACGACACCAAACCCGACATCCGGTTTTTTGATGATGGTACCAAAAAAGGACGTCATTGAGGTTGGGATGACGATTGACGAGGCGTTGAAATACATCATTTCATTGGGGGTAATGCCTCCTACGCTAACGCCGGAAATATTAACTCATGCGAATTAACAGGCGGTTTTATGAGATCACATTATTGCACATCAGTCAATGAAACTTTACTTAACGAATCCGTCAGTATTTGCGGGTGGGTGCATAATCGACGTGACCATGGCGGCGTGATCTTCCTCGATATCCGCGATCGCTCAGGCCTGGTTCAGGTGGTGTACGAGCCAGAATTGGCTGATGTCTTCACGATTGCTGAAAAACTGCGTCATGAATACGTGGTTCGCATCGAAGGCAAAGTACGCCTCAGACCGTCCGGGATGATCAATGAAAAGATGCCAACGGGTAAAATAGAAATTCTGGGTCAGACGCTGCAGATTTTAAACCAGTCGCAAACACCGCCATTCCTGCCGGATGATAACCAAACAGTGAACGAAGATCTGCGCTATCGTTATCGTTACCTTGATTTGCGACGAAACGACATGCAGCATAATCTAACCCTGCGCCACAATATGGTGCGCTGCATTCGCGACTATTTAAACGAACAGCAGTTCATGGACATCGAAACGCCCATGTTGACCAAGGCGACTCCGGAGGGTGCGCGTGATTATCTGGTTCCATCCCGTGTGCATCCTGGGCAGTTTTACGCCTTACCGCAATCGCCGCAGTTATTTAAACAGTTGCTGATGATGTCGGGTTTCGATAAATATTACCAGATAGTCCGTTGCTTCCGTGATGAGGACTTGCGCGCCGACAGGCAACCTGAATTTACCCAGCTTGATATCGAGATGGCTTTCATTGACGAACAGGCCATTCAGAATCTGATTGAAGGCATGCTGAAAAAGGTCTTTAAGGAATTAATGCAGATTGATTTACCGGAAAAACTGCCACGCATGACCTACGCTGAGGCGATGCGCCGCTACGGCAGCGACAAACCGGATCTGCGTATTCCGCTTGAACTGGTTGATGTGGATGACCTGGTGAAGGATTCTGATTTTCAGGTCTTTTCCGAGGCGGCAAGCCGTTCGGATGGCCGAGTGGTTGCTTTGCGGTTACCCAATGGTTGTGAATTAAGCCGTAAAGAGCTGGATAGCTACGGTCAATTTGTCGGCATTTATGGCGCGAAAGGCTTAGCCTATATCAAGGTCAATGACCGCAGTCAGGGGATGGAGGGCTTGCAATCACCGATTATCAAGTTCTTAAAGCCTGACAGTGTACAAGCCATTCTTGACCGTGTTGAGGCTCAAAACGGTGATGTATTGTTCTTTGGAGCGGGCCAGGAACAGACCGTCAATGAGTCCATGGGGGCTTTGCGTGTCAAACTGGGTCATGATCGTCACCTGGTTGAAGACGGATGGCGTTTGCTTTGGGTAGTAGATTGGCCCATGTTTGAAGTGGATGCCAAATCAGGGCTATTACAATCCATGCACCATCCGTTTACTTCGCCTCAGGAACTGAACATTGAATCACTCAAGCAGCAACCGACTAAAACATTGGCGAAGGCTTACGATATTGTAATTAACGGGTATGAAATTGGCGGGGGATCCATCCGCATTCATCAACCGCAGTTGCAACAGGCCGTGTTTGAATTATTGGGCATTGACGAGCAGGAAGCGCAGGAAAAATTCGGCTTTTTACTCGATGCCTTGCAATACGGCTGTCCTCCCCATGGCGGTATCGCACTGGGAATGGATCGATTGGCGATGCTGCTTACGTACTCCAGTTCCATCCGTGATGTGATTGCTTTCCCTAAAACGCAATCGGCATCGTGTTTATTAACCAATGCACCAACCGGTGTCAGTACGGCACAGCTTGGTGATTTAGGCATACGACTCGCTCCCAATGTGCAGAAATAGAATGGTCAGAACCGGTTTTTCCTCCTGGAAAAACCGGTTTTACGCGTTAATCAGTGTGGTGTGCTTCGCTGTAAGCGCCCCTCTTTTAGCCAAACCTGAGGGGAATAGCGGGCAATTAATCGAGTACCTGGCTCAGGAAAAAAATAACCTCACCCTGGTCTTGAATGAGTCCCGGCTGCCTTCCAACCCATCCAATGAAACCGAATACAAACAATTAATCGAGCAGAATGATGCGCTCATCGCATTGAATAAAGCCAAAATAGCGAGCTATGAGAATTTCCTCGTCAATCAGACGAAACTGCAGGACGATTTTACTCAGCGCCTAAAGCAGTTGCAGCAATTTCCCGGGGCCGAACTGAGCCCCATGGACGCTCAGCAAAAAATAGAAAAAATCAACACATTAAACGACATCAATAAAAAAACCATCAGCCTGCTCAATGACAACATCGAGTTGGCCAAGCGCTATCAGCAACTGTTGTTAAGCCGCCAGCAGGCGCTTTTCCTGTGGAAATCAAAAGAGCAGTTGCGTGCCAAGCTGGATGCGCTTCATGCCAGGGAAACACGTTTAAATGACAACCTGCTCAGACTGTATGACAAGAGCATTGATCTGCAGCAGCAGATTAAAAGTGAAGGGGAATTCCGTAATAACTATGCCCTGGAAGCCCGCCTCTTGTTAAATAACCAGCTGATCAATTTGACTCAGTATAAAATGGCGGAGCTCCATCTGCAGCGGAAATTGGCCAAGGCGGAATTTCTGCTTAAAAAAAATCCCGATATCCGCACGCTACAGTCTGTGGCCGAAACCTATAAAACGACCATGACCCAGCTTTCGGATATGGAGCAATCGCTGCGAAAAATGCGCACCATGGTAAAAAATGAACAAAGCCATGTTGGTGAAAAGGCCCTTCAAAAAAGTTTTACTGCCTTAACTGGCATCATCAATGATCGCATCGCCAGCATTGGTATTCAGGAACAAACGCTGCAGGAGGACCTGGACAATCATCAAGAGGAATTAAAAAAGCAATTGTCGGTGAGGCAAAGCTTATCCGAATACCGTCTTGACAGCTGGCCAGACATTTTAAGCCAAATCAGTAAGATTCCCAGTCAGGTCTATGGTTACTTGAAGATCCTTACCCTCAAAATCAGGGATAATTACCAGTGGCTGGATACTTTACCGATGGTGTTGCTGTGGATGGCTTTAATTTTTATTACCGTCACCACCACTGTGCTGTACCGCTTGTTGAAGCAACGCAGCCGCGACAAGGAACGGTCACGATTAACGGGGCATTTGTATGAAGGCACCTTGACACTGTTTAATCGCAACCTGCCTTTGTTAGGGGTTACCGGCGCTTTCCTTTGCCTGTTTTATTTCAACCACATTCCCTTTGCAAACTACCAAATGCTGATGCAATTAAGTTTAGTCGGACTTGCATTCAGCACCTTGATTCAGATTGCAAGGCTTGTGTTGTTAGAGCGGGTAACTGACTCCTCGGGAACAGATGTGCGGCTTTATCACCGCTTAAAGTGGCTGCTCTTGGCCGGCGGGTGGACAACGGCCCTCATGGTGATTAGTTATCTGCTGCCTTTGACGACGCTGTTGCAGGATATTTTCAATCGACTGTTCATGCTGTTTTTAGTGGCGGTTTCTATTCTGTCCTGGAAAAACCGTCATATCATTACTCATTTGCTTCATCCTGTTCTGAAAAGCAAGAAACGCTATTTCCGGCACGCGGTGATGCTGCTTGTCATTCTTATTCCCCTGACTCTGCTGGCTATCGCTGTGATCGGGATGGTGGGTTACATCAATCTCGCCTGGACTTTGAGTCGCTACCAGATGCAGTTGCTGCTGTTGTTGTCGGCTTATGTCCTGATGCGCGGATTATTGTTTGATGCCATGGAGCTGTTGTCGGAATGGATGATTTCCACCATGACCAATGGCTGGCTTTGGATTGAAGTCTGGCTTAAGCCGCTGGATAAAGTATTGCGCGTTGGATTGCTGGCTGCTTCAATCTATGTCGTGTTTCAACTGTTTGGCTGGCATTCGGATTCGCTGGTAATGGTTAAACTGGTTCAATTTGGCCATTACCCCTTGATCAACATGGCCGGGATACACATCACCGCATTCAGCATCCTGAATTTTTTAATCCTGCTTTCGGTATTCATGTGGGCTGCGAAATGGACTCGTGAATTCAGTTACCGCTGGCTGTATCGCGATGCCCGTGATCCCGGTATCCGTAACAGCCTGTCGGTATTTACTCAATACGCTGTCATTCTCATCGGCGGGTTTGTCACCTTGCGGGCGTTGGGCTTTGATTTTAGCGGCATGTCCATGGTCATCGGCGGTCTCGCGGTAGGGATGGGGTTTGGCTTGCGTGATTTTGCCAGTAATGTGGTGGGAGGGTTAATGCTGTTGATTGAACGCCCAGTGCGTGAAGGCGATCTCATTACCCTGGGCAATTATGAAGGCCGGGTGGCTCACATCGGCATACGCTCCATGCGGGTGTCCTCCTGGGACAACATGGAAGTGTTGATTCCCAATGCCGAAACGTTCAATAAACCCTTCACCAATTGGACACACCAGGACGGCATTGTGCGCACCGTTACTCCCATCAAGGTCAGTCGTGCGGATGATCCGGTCATGATTCAGCAATTGATACTGGATGTGTTGGCCATTATTCCGGAAATTGTCGCCGATCCGCCAGCCCAGGCTTTCCTGAAACAAATTGATGAGGCTTTAATCGAATTTGAAGTGCGTTATTTTATTAATGTGCAGCTGCATACCCGTTTTGAAATTCGTTCCAAAGTCCTGTTTGCCATTGCCGCGCAATTCAAGGCTGCCGGCATTAAACCGCCGATTCCGCCGATCAGCGTGGAGATTAAAGAAGGTGAGCATGAGGCCTTATTCATTAAATAGCAGCCCGGCCAGCGAAACTGAATTACTGCAACGCTGCGAAACCATTGAGGGGTTGAATTTTGCCCAGCTTGCGGCGGAATTATCCCTGACCATCCCTGAACAGGCCGCACGGCGTAAGGGATGGGCGGGCATGGCCATTGAGCAGGCATTAGGTACCACGGCCGGTTGTCAACCGGTACCTGATTTTAAAAACCTTGGCATAGAACTCAAAACCATCCCGATAAACCATCAACGTACGCCCGCAGAATCCACGTTTGTCACCAGCATTCCGTTAATGACCATTCATCAGCAGCAATGGCTTAACTCCCAATGTTATGAGAAATTAAAACGCGTCTTGTGGATACCGCTTGAAGGGGATAATCGTATTCCTTTTGAGCAACGACGGATTGGGCGTGCGCTACTGTGGTCGCCTGATACTGAAGAAGAAGCCATACTCGCCTCGGATTGGCATGAGTTGACCACCATGATTGCCACAGGCCGGCTGGAAGAGATTGATGCAACCTTCGGTCATTACCTGCAGGTCCGTCCCAAAGCGGCCAACACCCGTTCATTGTGTTATGGATTTGACGGTGAGGGCAATAAAATTCTGACGCTGCCCCGCGGTTTTTACTTACGTACAGCCTTTACCCGGCGATTGTTCCATTTGTCTTAGTCTTTGCAAGGGCGCTGTTATTCGGTAAAGTGAAAAGGAATCATTTAAAAAGGAATTGATCATGAAAACTATTCTCGCTGTTGTGGGTGGCATTGTCCTTACCCACAGCGTGTATGCTGCTGACGCCACAGACAATAATCAGGTTCAACAGTTAAACACGGAAATTCAAAACCAGTTAAAGCAATTGCAAGCTCAACAGCAGCAGCAACTGGCGGCTTTAAACACCCAGTTGCAGGCACAAATCAAACAGGTCCAGACGCAATTGCAGGCTCAGATTCAAACCGTCAATGCCCAAACGCAGAATCAAATGAAGCAGATACAAACCAGTCTGCAGCAACAGATTTCCCAAGTGCAGCAGCAGGTGGTTAAACAAAGCCAGTAGTGTATGCCATAAGTGAATAATAAAAAAACTACCCTGCAGGCAGGGTAGTTCGGAGAGAGAAGGGGATTTATCCTATCAAGTCCTCCTGGGTGGCGACAGTCCCAAGCAGCGTAACAACGCCACTATTGCTTAAATTAATGATGGTGTTGGGACCGAAGTAATTAATACTCTGAATGGTCACCCCAGTGAGTTGTAATGCATCCTCAATCAGATTGAAATCACTGATGGTGTCATTGCCGGAGGCTAGTGGGGTATAAACAAACGTATCGCTGCCTGCACCGCCAGCCAGAGTATCATTGCCTGCGCCGCCATCGATAATGTTATTGCCGCTATCGCCTGTGATAGTATCAGCCAGCGAGGTCCCAATAATTTTTTCGACACCTGTCACATGCATTTGATTGGCGCCCATCTGCAACAAGCCTGTCGTGCCGTTATAAGTGGCGGCGACAACCGGGTTAAACAGATCGCCAATCCTGAACAGATTCAGCGTATCCAGATCGCTGCCATCCGCTTTTTCACCCATTTCAACGAGGGCATTGGGATTGGTATCCAATGCAGTCACGTTCAAGGTATCGCTTCCTTGACCCAACTTGTAGTGTTGAAATTTATAAAAGGCATGCTCGTTGGACGTGAGGAAGCCTTGTTCGCTAATCAGCACAGCAGGCAGATCACTGTCCACAGACGCATCCCAATTCACTTGTAAGTGGGGAGGATTGCTGCTGTTTTCATTGATACTGACTAACTGGGTCAAGTCGACCACGCCTTTCAAACCGCTGTCATTGGAGATGATTGTCCAGGGTTTAAAATTTGCGTCATTGCCTACCGGGACAACCACTTCACGCAGGCCTGTCAGTTTGGCGGTGACAGAGTCCTGTGTGGTATCAAGACCGCTGCTGGTTAATGACAATTTAACATCACCAAAGGATTGTTGCGAGAAGGTGGATTGAGGAATGCCCAAGTTTTGCAAGGCGGCAATTGCAGCAAGCGCAATCAAGGCCGCAATTAACCCATACTCAATGGCTGTAGCATTGAACGCATAAGCACCGTTTTGGAAATCCAGTGTCGCGACGTTATCAATGTTGGGTCCAGCATTATTAAACTGCATCTGCAGATTAATTTTCTGGATATCATTGGCTGTCGCCGGAAGCCCTGCGGAGTTGTAGACAAACAAACCCACATTGGTGGCGCCGGTGCCTTCAATCATCTGGATAGTTGTCGACGGTTGAGGATTGGTTCCGGTAATCGAGCTTGGAATGGATTGATCAAACAGGAACGTGTAGTTGCCGCCCTGGTCAATCACGAAGCTATTGCCGCGGTCGCCAATGAGGAAATTCTCCACATCATGAACCGTCATGCTGTCGGTGTCTTTGCTGATCACATCGGTACTGGCAGTATAGGTTACACCTGTAATGCCACGTAAATCGATGGCGTCGGCATTTACTTCGCCAGCCAAATTGACGACCAGGCCATTGATGACGTCTTTAACCACCAGAACATCGTCAAAATCGCTGGTGCGAATACTGTCAACCCCGGTTTGAAGAACATCATTAACAAAAACCTGATCATTCTCCAGTCTCACAGCGGTGGCGGTATCGGTATCCACATCAAAAAGAGAAGCCACAGGACCGGTCGCTTGCGATTGCACGGTTTCCTGAGTGCCTGCTCCATCTGTGTAACTGACTGTCGCGGTGATCGTTTTACCGATATCCCCCTCGGTTAACGTGTAAGTACTGCCATTGGCCCCCGAAATGACGTTACCATTGGCAAACCACTGGTAGTTAAAGGCACCAAGGCCTTCCACATCCGTCAGATTGGCATTGGCGGTAAGAACTTGCCCCTCCTGCGGGGTGCCTTGAATGGTCACATCGCCTGTGGGTGCATCATTGACAGCAGCTACATTGATGTGAACCACTGCTTCACTGGTTGCGCCATCACCATCCGCTACAACGTAAGTAAAACTGGCAGGGCCATTGTAATTGGCTGCCGGTGTAAACACGATGTTGCCATTGTTATCCAGAGTGACTGTACCATTCGTGGCATTGCCAACTGACTGGATGGTCAGGGCGTCATTATTAGCGTCGGTGTCATTGGCCAGTAATACACCCGCGGCAAGCACCAACGGGGTGTCTTCATTGCCATCAATCACATCATCGATGGCGACTGGCGCGACATTGTCTGAGAGCACGGGATCAGTCGCTGCTGAAACCACGGTTTCCTGGGTTCCGCCGCCGTCAGTATAACTTACAGCGACTGTTATCACTTTACCAACGTCTGCGTCAGTGAGTGTATAGGTACTACCGGTAGCGCCATCAATTGTTTCGCCATCCGCCTTCCACTGGTAAGTGACAGCACCAAGCCCGTCGATGTCATCGATGGCAGTGGCGTCGGCTGTGAGCGTTTGATTTTCAATGGCGTCGCCAGCAATGACAACTTCACCTGTGGGCGCATCATTCACGGCAGCAACAGTGACAGTGACGGTGGCCTGACTGATGCCACCCCGTCCATCGCTGATGGTGTAAGTGAAACTGTCAGAGCCATTGTAATTGCTGTTGGGCGTGTAAGTAATGACGCCATCGTTAAGCATCACAGTACCATGGGCAGCATTGCCAACAGACTGAACCGTTAATGCATCGTTATTGCCATCGGTATCGTTGCCCAGCAGATTGGCGACAGGGATAGCCAGAGGCGTGTCCTCTACCGCGTTGACCAGATCCCCATTGGCAACGGGTGCGACATTCAGGGGTGCAACAACTTTAAGTATGACATTCTCTATGGTGTTGACAATTAAATTCCAACCCTCCACGTACGTGGCAAAATTAAACAGCAGGTTATCACACGCGGCCTGAAATGCGGCCAGTGCCTGTTGAACATCCGCCCGCGCAAAAAAATCGGAAGTACCCTCGATAATGAGGGTGTCATTGCCATTACCGCCAATGTAGACATCCAGTGCATTGAGATTGTTTTCAACGTGGTAAGTAAAGGTATCGTTACCGTTCCCACCACTGAGAAGATCAGAGCCGGCACCACCATCCAGTATGTCATTGCCGTTGCCGCCGTTAAGAATGTCAGTGCCGTCTCCGCCATTTAACGTGTCGTTGCCATTGCCCCCATCGAGCAAATCATTCCCGGCACCACCGAGGAGAGTATCGTTGCCGTTCCCCCCGGATAAAATATCCGAACCACTTCCTCCATCAAGCAGATCATTGCCATTACCACCGTCGAGCAGATCACTCCCGGAACCGCCGTTTAGTGTATCATTACCATTACCACCTAGCAGTAAGTCATTTGCTGCGCCACCCTCAATAACATCAGCACCATTAGTGCCCGTTATAATCGTCATGGCTACACCTCTACAACTAAGACAAATTAAAGTATAGTATTGTATAAATTTTAATCAAGATCATTGCAAAAATGAATGCCGGTGTGGTTTTTGCAATTGCTGCTCCCATCATCATTCTTCGTGGAAGGCACGCTCAAAACTGT
The DNA here is from genome assembly GCF_016864235.1 of Legionella sp. MW5194. NCBI lineage: Bacteria > Pseudomonadati > Pseudomonadota > Gammaproteobacteria > Legionellales > Legionellaceae > Legionella > Legionella sp. MW5194. The sequence continues at coordinate 1,764,140 of NZ_CP045732.1, read as the reverse complement.
CGTGCAGCGGGGTAATGAAATAATTAAATGCGGTCCGTTTTTCGATAATAATCATCACTTGAACCGGCATGCCAGGGTAGAGAGAAACGTGTTTCAGTTTGTTAAGTTCCTCTTTGTTAAGGACGATTCGGGCTTTGTAAAACTGTTTTTTAGTTGCCTGATCTTCAAACACATCGGGGGAAACCTGGGTCACGATACCCTCAACCAGAGGGGTGTTCCTCTGTTTAAAAGCGACAAGCCTGACTTTAGCCGTCAAGCCCGGTTTGACTGAATTAATGTCCAGTGGTTCAATCTGAGCTTCAACAATGAGTTGATCTCCCGACGGAATAATGTCGAGGATGTCTTGTCCCGGGGTAATGACACCGCCCGTTGTGTGTTTTTTAAGGCCAATGACTGTGCCTGATTGCGGTGCGGTAATCAATGTACGTTTAAGGACATCCTCAGCGGCCTTGCATTTTTCTGTCAGGTCGGCGAGTTTTTGTTGCACTTCGCGAAGTTCTTCCAGTAAATCCTTGCGCCGGGTTTCAATCATGGTAAACAGCTGTGACTGAATTTCGCCTATGCCCTGATGGGCTTTGGCAATTAAACCCAGGTGTTCTCCGCGATCACCGGTTAGGCGTGCGGCTTCCCGTTTAAGCGCCAGCAACCGCGGTTTATCAATTAACTTCCGCTCCTCCAGGTATTGTACGGCCTTGATTTCCTCCTCAATCAATTTGAGCTGTTCGTTATTGGCAATCACCTGAGCATCAAGGCTGCTGATTTCCTTTTTGTATTCCTCAATGCGCTCATTTAAAATTTTGCTCTGTCCTTCATAACTTTTGTTACGGGCGATAAATAATTTGTCTTGACCTTCAAGGATTTTTTTTACTTTAGGATCGTGAGTCAACTGCTGTAATTGCGCGGGATAATGGACTTGCTTTTCATTATTGAGCTCGGCAAAAATGCGCGCCTCCGCGGCTAAATTTTCATAGAGTTGCCCCTGCAATAAATCCAGTGTGGCTTTAGCCTGTGTATCGTCCAATTGAATGAGGGGCGTGTTGGCTTTAACTACCGAGCCTTCATTGATGTAAATGGTTTTAATGATACCGCCTTCCATATGCTGGATCGTTTTGCGTTCATATTCTACCACCAGCTTGCCCTGCGCTACGGCAGCGGCATCAAGATGGAACAGTAAAGACCATAAAAGAAACCCGCCAATAAAAAACAAAAGAATCGAAATCCCTGCTTTAATCACGTTACTTATGACAGGTTTTTCCGGTGTTTGAGGTAATAGCCTGGCGTCCATTAATTCCCCTTGGACTGAGATTGTGTGTCAGCCTGAGCGGCGGCTAATTCTTTAAGCTTATTCAGTATTTGATCGCGAGGACCTGAGAACTGAATTTTGCCTTCATTAAGGACAATAAGGGTATCAACAAAATGAATGACGTGGGGACGATGGGCGATGAGGATCACGGTGGCCTGACGACGTTTCAATTCCTGCAGGGCATTAAGAAGCGCCAGCTCGCCGTCGCTGTCCAAATTGGAATTGGGCTCATCAAGAATCACAAGCTGCGGATCCCCATACAATGCCCTGGCTAAGGCAATGCGTTGACGTTGACCTCCAGATAAACCAAAGCTGTTGCGGTGAATCACCGTATCATAACCTTGAGGCAGTCTGAGAATGAGCTCATGGCAGCCCGCCTGTTTTGCCGCTTTAATGACTGCGGCATCATTGATTGTTCCCATGCGGGCGATATTTTCTTTCACGCTACCATTAAATAATTCAATGTCCTGCGGCAGGTAACCCACGTAGCGGCCGAAGTCGGTTCTTTCCCATTGATACACGTCGGCGGTATCCAGTCTTACACTGCCGTTATTGGGCTTTAAAACCCCGGCAATCAGACGGGCAAGCGTTGATTTTCCTGCAGCTGAGGGGCCAATGAGAGCCGCCATTTCCCCGGGTTTAATGTGGAGATTGATGCCGTTGATCACAAATTTCTGAAGGGCAGGAGGCATGTAGTAGAGATTTTCCACTGACAAATTGCCTTTTGGTGCAGGTAATTGAATGCCGCTTAGACGGTGTGACTTAAAAGCCAGATGCGGTTTAAGCCTGTCAATGGCATGCTTGGCACTCTGGTACTGTTTCCAGGCGCTAATGGCCTGCTCGACAGGCGCTAAGGCGCGCGACATTAAAATGGAGCCGGCAATCATCATTCCGGAGGTGATGCGATTGGTCAAAACCAGGTAAGCGCCGACCCCCAAAATAAAAATTTGCAGGGAAGCGCGTATAAATTTGCTCAATGCAAGAATATTGCCGGAAATTTTGCTGGACTTAATCTGAAAATCGAGAATTGTTTCATTGTTCTTGTGCCATGCGCTGATTAAGGCAGGCAGCATGCCCATGGCCTGAATGGCTTCGGCATTGCGTAAACTGGCTGCCATTTCCTGTTGTGTGCTGATGGCCATCTCACTGGCATCGCGCAACAGTTTGCGGGTGCACAATTCATTGAGCAGCGCACACAAAAAAAGAACAATAGCCCCGATCGTGGAGATCCAGCCCAGAACAGGATCGAGCATAAAGATAACAATAAGGTAGACGGGAACCCAGGGCGAATCAAAAAAGGTAAAAACGGCTGAGCCACCAATAAACTGCTTGACTGTGGCGATATCACGCAGGGCATGTTCGGGGTAGGTATTGCCGAGAAGAATTTGGTCAGGACTTAGCGCTAAGGCGGGGGGTGACAACTTCCTTTCAAACCAGACACTGACATGGATAATAATGTAGGTTCTGACGGCGTCCAGCAGGCTTAAAATCAGAAGAGCCAATACCGCAATCAAGGTTAGATAGATTAGGGTATCGTAACTGTAGCTTGCGAGTACCCGGTCAAAAACCTGCATCATGTAGAGAGGGGTGGTGAGCATGAGGATATTGATCACAAGACTGAAGAGACCCACATAAACGAATGCGCTTTTGCTGGCCTCAAAGGTCTGGTTCAATGGATGTTTTTCTTTTGGGCCCATGTAGATACAACGGACAACAGGAGAAGCATGTAATAACTATAGACCACTGTAAAAAAAATGTTACCCCATGCTTGCCTGATTCCCTCGCTCTTAGGGCATCCCAAAGTCATCGCCTTCAGAATGGAAGCGGAGTAAATTGTTAAGGCAGAGAGGCCTGCATTGTGAGAGGGTATTATTTCCTGCGATGAATGTGGTTGGCTGATCGCTGGTCGGTGGGCAGGATGGTGATTTCGGCAATGTTGACGTGTGGCGGCGCGGAAATACAATAAAAAACGGCATCCGCAATGTCTTTCGCAGCAAGCGGGGTAAAGTCCTGATAAAAGGTTTTCGCTCGTTCGGCATCTTGCCAGCGTACAAGACTGAATTCCGTTTCAACCGCACCGGGCGCAATTTCACTGACTCGAATGGGGCTTCCAATCAAGTCAAGGCGTATGGATTTGGACAGGGCTCTGACCGCATGTTTGCTTGCACAATACACATTGCCGTTGGGATAGATCTCCTGGCCTGCAATGGAGCCAATATTCACAATATGCCCTTGCTGCCGTTTCAACATCCCGGGCAGAACATGACGAGTCATGTAAAGAAGCCCTTTGACATTGGTATCAATCATGGTTTCCCAATTGTCAATGAGGCCTTCCTGAACCGGATCGCTGCCTAAGGCAAGTCCTGCATTATTGAGTAATACATCAATGCCTTGCCAGGGCATGGGCAAGGATTCCACAAAGGTTTTGACAGCGAGGGAATCGCTGACATCCAGACCCTGAACATAATGCGCATGGCCATACTTGCTTTGTAATTGCGCTGCCAGGGCTTTAAGCCTGTCTACTCGGCGGGCTGTCAGAATCAATTGTGCCCCTTGTGAGGCAAACAGCCGGGCGCAGGCTTCGCCAATGCCGCTGGAGGCACCCGTAATCAGAATAATTTTGTTTTTCAGACTCGACATGTGCTTCCCCTTAGAGAGTGGATTTTATCTCATCGCCGAGGCACTCGTTTGTTTGCTCTTTCTCGTACTTTTTAAGGTGCATTAGAATGGCAGGCCATGCCATGCTGCCTGTTTCAGGCTGGTAAGCGGAGTCCAGTGTTTTCGAAAATTCACTGAGTTTGTCCAATAAGTAAGGAGCAAGCGAATGGTTGTTGTAGTGAGTACCCGATGAATTAAAAAAGTCGTCCAGCAGGTTAAGCATTTGACTGTATGATTTTTGGGCAAGACTTTTTTTTAGGTTGTCCGCCATTTTTACTCCATACGAACCATGCCGAAACAAAGTCAAATAGCCATTATCAATGCCTTTCCGTTCTTCTTTATTGTTATAACTTGTAATGCCATTGGCTATGGCATCGAAGAGTTGCCCGGTTAATTTCTCTGCTTTTGCGACTCGCGTTGGGAGAGCCCGTGTTGGCGGATGAATGCGATGTCGATGAAGATCCGTTAACGGATAAGAAGCGGAAGATGGAAGAAACCTGATTTCTTGCTCTTGGTCTGATGATTCTGTGTCTGAATATCCCATTTCGTATCCTTTCCTTTAGGTCGCTTAACTGCTGATAAATAAAACATGAATCCATCTATTTGAATTCTAAGAACAAATAAACGTCACAATTATAAGTAATTCATTACGCAGAGTCTAATAAAATATCGTATAACAATGGCCTTTATTTTTATAGTGCCTTGCATGATCGGTCAGCATTGCCCGCTCGGTGAGGTTACTAAGGCATTATGGACTAGCAAGCCAGTTTGGTCTCCGGGTTACATGCCTTGTTGACGTGAGCGGCCTGGTTGGCGGGCATGAAAAAGGGATACACACTTGATTGCTTTACTTTTGGTTGTTCTTTTAGCTTTTCTTCATTGTTGCTGGTCAGGCTTTCAAACAGGATGTCGCTAATTTCAATGTCAGCCTGGCGAAGCACCGACAGCTTAAGGAACAATTCTTGCGTTAGCGGCTTCTCATGTCGTCTTAACCAGCTTAATGACTTAAGGTTATCCAGGGTGAGATGATTTTCGGAAGCCAACGTATCAATGTCCGTACTCGATAACTGCTCTTCAAGAAAAACCAGGTTTCGTGTAATCTCTAATGTGTTTGGCATGCTTTTGTTCAAATCGGGATCATTCCAGTAACTTTGAAAACGCTCATGAAGCGTCTTGGCAAAGTTCAGGCTGGCCGTGGAAGTGCGCAGATTCAGCGCTAAGTCCACATCAACCACAATGACCTCTCCTGAATCCAGACGGGTCAACACATTGCCGCGCGTTGCCGCATCCAGCACAATGCGTCGGGTATCCTTATACAATTCCACCACTTTATTGGCTGTCTCTTCATCCGTGGCGGGGCGTGTATCGGCAATGAAGGGGGCTATCCAGCCTGACTGGCTGGTTATGGCTTCAGGCAGGCCGGTCCGGGATGGCGAATTAATTTCATTCCAGAGCCTTACACCCCTCTGATTATGGCTTAAAGCGGTAACACAGGAGTCGCTAGACGGCAGGGGGTATTTAAGGACGCGATAAAACCCCGATTGATCTGGCATCGCTGATCGCCATACCCGGTTATAGCTGCCGTTACCCAAAACAAGCCATTGCGATTTTTTTGAATAGACATCGCCTTCTTGTTTTTCAGGCTCTGACGGATTGCTGCCGGCGGCGCCAGTCGAGGCTACTTTTTTTTCGTGGGTTTTCCCTTCATGTTTCGGCATAATTCACACAATGATTTAAATTTGCGCTACTTTAGCAAAAAAAACGAAGGGATACTACCATGACAAGGCTAGAGTCCTGTGTGCACAACCAACTCATCCCGCGGTGTCGGCGACTTAAAGCGTATCACTTCATCAATGAGACTTTCCAGTTTGCTTGTGAACCCAGGATGAGACGCCTGCCATTCTTCTTGGGAAGCGGACAGGATGAGCAATTTATTGACATCTTCCTTGCCTTTGAGCACCGACAAAGCCAACTCGATAATCTGAACTTTGGCTTTAAAGGGCTCTATCGGTTGCGAGGAAGACACTAACCGTTGTTTCACCAGGTCCTGAAGATATCGATTGAGCTGACTAATCAATCCTTCGGCGTGGTTGTCAATTGGATTATCCTCCGTTTCGTCCTTGGATGAATGGGAGCGAGGGTAGAAAACTTCTCGTAAGTCAACTTTTTCAAAGTCAATCTCTGCCACATTATCAGACGCTTTTCGATCTTCCTTGGGAATGGCCTGACTGAGATCCACTTGACCAGTTTTTGAGCGAACCCCCCCTATTTCTGCACCCAGACCGCGTGAGCCGTTTACACGAACCCAATTAATCCACGCTTCAAGCTCAGGTGGCGCCTCTTTGATCCAGGTAACCAGTTTATTCAATGAATCCACTTCCGGAAGAGAGGACACACCCGGCTTCAGGCAGGGCAACTCATTCAGCATGTGCTGAATGAATTCGTTGGTTAAAAAATCCTTGTGGAATCGTACGCCCTTGTCATTCGGGTAGGCTAAGGCGCATTTTTGGGCAGTACACAGCGCATAATAAAGCATAAGTCCCTTGCGAAAATCGACCAGGTCTAAATCCTGCAGGAGTTCTTTCCTGACGCTTTGGCAGTGCTTGGTTAAATCGCGAGCAAAAGTTTCGTACTCCAGGTGGTCAATTTCATCAAAGGCCTGATCGGGGCCGGCTAAGTATTCATCCCTGGGACTTGATCGGCTGCTGCTGGGTGTCGAAGTCGGCGTGGATGCTATTGCATACGACTCCATCGACGTATTGGACGCAATTTCCAATTCAATTGCTGGCGCGTATTTATTATACAGTTTGCGGTAATTGGATTTGATGAACGTCTTGATTTCTTCGACATTTGGAAAATCGTGATTCCTGGTAAGGTGCAGCATGTTTTTACCATGCTCAGAGTCAAAAAAGGTGTCAATTTCCTTTTCAGCCTGATCGGGCGTTAAGCGACCAATCCGTGCAATTTCTTTTAATTGATGCAGCACCTGTGCGCGTCCTCCTTCGTGAGGAAGAAAGGAAAACGCGACATAGCGAATATCCGCATTAAAATTAGCCCAATACACGGCAAAGGTTAAAATAATATTATCCCTCTCCCCTGTGGTCGGTATAAATTTTCTGCCTTCCTGCTGCGCGTAAAAACCAAATAAATGTTCATACACTTCAACCGGGGTAATAGGACCACCATTGGCTGTACGGTAGTGGTTGTGGTTGAAAAACGCTTCCTCAGCGTAACTGTGCATTTCTTTTAAATGGAGGTGGTCTGTACCCCGGTAATACGTTTCACAGGAATTGGCAACGCAGGCATGCGCTTTGGCGGCTGTATTGAAAACCTCATCGCGGAATGACTGGTGAGTCCTATCGAAAGGGGCAATAAATGACCAGGTAATGACTGATTTTTTAACTTGAAACTTGATGGGGACCTGAATCATTTCCCCTTCATCAAACAATTCATATATTTTCCCTTGTGTGCGAGTGAATTTGTGTGTGTCATTAAGTTCACGCAAACGTTGGATATAGCCTTTGCGGTCACCATGTTCGAGAAGGGTTTGTAGATGCAGGGCTTCTTCGGTTTGCCTAAAAGTCCATTGCTTGGTCTGTTGCACGGTTTTCAGATCGATACTAAAGGGCATGATTTAAGTCAAAATGAATTCAATGTGCGTATATTGTACAAATTAAATCTTATGGGAGTCTTAAGCGATGGCGTAGTCAAAAGTAATGAAGATTGAGTTATTGATGCTCAAATTAATTTTTCCTTAATGTTGCGCCAATACAATGCAGGCTGTAATTATCGTTCTACCGGGTAAAGCAATGTTTGAAGACGTGGTTCGGGAAATTAAACAAATCGATTTTAATAAATTAAAAGAGGGCAAATCGATTGAAACGCACCTATCCAATCATCAGTTTGAAAAAGCATTTTATCTGGTGTGTATGCATTGCGGCATGGACGATTATGAAGGCTTGAGACTGATAAAAATACTGTTATTCCATCGCCATGATCTTGGCATTGACCTGAGCCTGAAACAGCATGGGCGGAGTGCATTACGATTGGCTGCGGATAATGGCAATATCAACCTTTATTACGAACTCACCTCAGGTGGTGCAGTGGATGAGGAAGCCGATCGTATCATGGCCAGGAAACAACGCAAAGCCATTGCTTCATTTGAGCAACACTATCATCCTGAATTTTTACATGACTCTGAGTATCTAAGGAAAGAAGTCATTGGTCACGACACAAGCGATTTAAAACGCATCGACTACCTCCTTAAGCTGATTGATTTCCTGTTGAAATACAAGGACATTCACTCTCGCTTTAAAAAAATGCCCAAAAAACTTTCGGATTTGGCAGTGCAGACAATCAAAGATGCTCGAGATAGCCAAAACCGCGTCCTGATATCAAAAATGTGTGCCGTGATTCAACAATTGTCTCCTGATGTGAAAAGACAATTTGATAAAGTGCTCGAAACATCGTCTTTAAACTGGCTTATATTTGAGCATTTGGGTGGGATTATGATTGAGCCCTCGATGCAGAAGGTGGCGAGCGTCCTGTTTAACAGGAAAACAATAGACGAGTTGGGTCAGGAAAAATCAAAGCAATTGGTTGACAGCGCGTTCGCTTTAATCGCTGAGGCAGGTGATCTACAACTGATCATTCCTCGTGCTGTGTTGACCATTATTGAAAAGGATCTTCCTTCGCTAAAGAATTTTTTTCACATGATCTACATGAGGTTGGTCTCACCTGATAAGCAGGTTATTGTTTCGAAACCGGAATTGGCGGTCAGTAAATGCCTGATTACTTACATCAATGACATTCACACCTTAATCAGGTTGTTGAACCTGAGTCAAGACAGTACTGCCCGTATGAAAATACCGGTATGGTCGGATCCTGGAGCGCCACATATCAACTTGCTTAACTTAAATCCCAACTTTGATACGGCTAAAAAGGTAGAATTGCATGCTGCTCTGCGTCGTCTTCAGAGCCTGGGTGAGTTAATCACCGGTAAGAATTTTTCCAGATTTTTAATTGATCTTGATCCAGGCACGGATTGGCGAGCGTTTATTGTCATACGCGATGCGCTTACGCATCAGGATGAAAAAGATTTAAAATACCGAATCGGTCAATTTTTAAATAATAATGTGTGGTTGCAGCAGGTTTTTGTCAATGATCTGGAAGAACTTGGAAAAAAATTAAATCATCTTATCTGGTTACGCGAACAAAGCCTTGGGACATACAATCATGATCCTGAGTTTTTCTGGCAAAAGCTGTTAAAACAGGAGGCCGCGAGTTCCCAGAAAGGAAGTGATGCCAGCAACAACAATAACACGGGTAAGCAGGAGGCTGATTTGAAAGATCAAGCCGTCCCTCCACGACACGTCATGTCAGCGAGTGAAAAAGAGTTTATCCTTTATTTGGAAAAATTCAAAGCGCCACCTGATATGATTGAACTCTGCCTAACCATTTTTGCAGGCCAGGCTGGAGTGGTCTCTAAAAAGCAGAAGGGAATGATTTTACAATGCCTGCCACGCAAGGAAATGGGAGAAAAATACAAGGAATTAAGCAGCCTGTTGGACAGAACCATCGCCAAACCTTCCTTAACGCTCGCTGAAAGAGAACAGAAAAGGTTGGACGAAAAAGAGGCCTGTGAAAAACGAGAGGTGGAGAGAGAGGCTAAATTTCAAGGGTTGGACGGCATCCGAAAATTGGCAAAATACTTACTTGAGCCAGTAAAAAAAGAACATCAGCTCAATCCTTTAAAACGCATCGAGGCCGCCATTGAATCTCTGTCTGATATTGAAGAATTTCTCATACAAGAAGGGTTTTGGATGGCTCCGTCACCCTTCAACACAACCGATGAATGGCAGAAATGCTATCAGCAGGGAAGCAAGACTCTGTCCAGTCGCCTGGTGAGCAACTCCAAATTGAATGATGCGCTGGAATACAACATTGGCCAAATTCTACAACACCTGGAAACCCTCAAGACCTACAAAAAAATGGCCCTTTGTCCTTTGATAGCAAACAGCTACGCTGATTTAAGAGCATTTCGAAATTACCTTGAGCACGGAAACCCACTGGTAGATAATCAAAATGACATTTATCTGCAGCAGGATTACAGGGAAAAGAAAACGGCAGACATGGTTATTCGATTGCTTATTGAATTAAGGCCTTTCTTATACCAGGAAAAAATGAGGATAGAAACGGAAAAGGCCAATGCACGAGAATTGCACCCCGGCGTCATGGTGACAGCCAAAGAAGCCGAGGAGTGGACAATGCTCTGTGGTCGTAGTAATCGGTTTTTTAATCCACTGGGTAAAACGCTGGAAAAAAGCCAGAGCAACGTAGCGAGGTTTGAATTGCCTGGCGATAGCGCCTCTCCGCGCTCTTCAAAATAACCCCATCGCTATTCTTAATCCGTTAAAAAGGCAATCTTCCGAGTTGCCTTTCTTGTTCATGGTTTTACACCGGCTCTCAGCATTGCACTCCGTGGAGAGACACTCTATAATCGCGTGCCTTACTGATTGAAAGGACGGAGCATGAACGCGACTCAAAACGATGCCTTAACGGCCGAAGAGTATACCAAAGCGATGAATTTTGTCGGACAAAACCTGTTGTCAGCCCTGCAGAAATCGGTAGAGCAATTGCCTAATCCGTTACGCAGCCGTCAATTGGTGGCCCAGGCGCTGTCGGCGTTTTTAACCAACACCATCTACAAACAGTACCCGAACAATCAGGACGCCTGCGAGTACATGCTGGATGAGATCACGAAGTTAGTGAAAGCGCAATTGAAGAGTATTCCCCAACCTCCGAACGCTTAAACCATTGCCCGCGTTTAGTCCCACTGCCGCTATCGGCAGTGGGACCGTTAACAGGGGTTAATGCCTGAACGTTTTGTGATAGATCAGTTGGGCACTCTTCACACGCTGATTAATCTTTTCTTAATAATTCGTCCTTATAATGTAGCGCATGTCGAATAAATGTTGTACGTCATGCAAAACTTTAAAACAGAATCGAAACCTGAACCATCGTCGGTAGAATATGTACCGGTTCCCCGCAAACCCATCAAAGGAATAAAGGAAGATCCCTTTTCAAAACGGCTTCGTCAATTTGAAAACCACGCGATTTTATATCCTTTTCCCAATCAAAGCGGAGTATACATCAACACCAATGAAAGTGGTGTTGTACAGACTGCCAAGACTTTGGATTTATTCCCTCGAGTCGAAGGAGGGGTACATATTGGTTTTTCAGGCTGGCATAATTTTGACATCATGGCTCAACGTTTATCGTCCAGAGGGTTAATCTGTGATATTAATCCTGAAAACACCTTGTTCTTAGCCACCGCTTTAAAATACGTGAGACAATGTGAGGACAAAGACGCCTTCATTGAAAAAATGACTGCATTTGTTAAAAAGTACCATTATGGCGGCACCAGGGATACATCACGCTCCTCGGTATTGGGAAAAATAAAGCCCAAAAGCATCAAATTTTGTCTGAATGTCAGTGATGAACCGCCTTATCCTGAGCATTTCACTGTACTTGAAGAAGTCGATTTGGAAAGGCTTCGTGAAACAAGCTGGCTTTACACGACCGAGCGTTATAAGCACATTCGCACATTGGCAATGACCGATAAAATCGCTGTCATTACCGAAAGCATTTGTGCCGATAACGTGTTTAAATCCGTTCAAAATCTGCTGATTAATAATGCCATGCGCATTGATACGGTCTATGTCAGCAATATTGGCGAGTGGATGTATCAACCTGAGCAACGTGAGGCTTTTTTAGCAACGATTCAGTCCTTATTGATGGACAATGAAACCATCTTAATCGATGCTAAAAAACCGGAAGGAATAGTTGCTTCGCCTACGCAGCGATGCATTACCAAGAGTGCGTTAGTCAAGTCGAGCCAATGGAAGTTGTCCTTTTTTTCATGTCCAGAGACTTCCGCGGCAGTTCCAGATACCGCTGCATTCTCATCCTTACCCACACCTTCTAAGGAACAGGAAAATACACAGCCCAGACTGAGTATGGAGGTCTAAGCCTAATCAGCATTCTGGGTTTGGGGCATGACGTTTGAGTATTCAGTGGAATAAGGCAGACGTCATTCCTTTTCCAGCTTATGACCATCCAGTTGGCGTTCATGCTTGTCTTTTTCAAGTGTGTCCAGCTTCTTTTCTGCTTTGGTTCTGCCAAATTTAATGCGGTTTTCACTGGCTTTTTTTCTTTCTGAGAGCTAATTTTGCCTTTTCTTTTTTTCTTAAGGCTAATAATATCGGCCATACTATTCCTGACTGTTTGTGCTAAAACGGTATGTTTAAAAGTGTGGCATAGGCTGATGGACAAATACATAAGCGAATCGGCCTATTGAGAGATAAAGAATTATGAAATTAAATCAAAGCGACATCCTGCTGTGTAATCGGTTGACTCGCTGGCGCAATAATGACGCACGTTATCACTCCAAAGAAGAAAAGGCCTATTCGCTTGGAGCAGCCAGCGGGATGCTGATGATGTGGCGACCTTACGCCGCCTCGGAAACCAGTTTATTACCTGCAGAGGACAACCCCGGATTGCCGCGAGAAGTTGGAGCGCTGATAGGGCATTATTTGAATCGAGGCGATGCAGCGAAAATGGCTGAGACCTGTAAAAAGGCAAACACCGTGGCCAAACAAATGCACAAAGAATACCTCGATAAAAATGGTAAATCCTATGATGAAAACCCCTATCTGGTTTTTACTTAACTTGGCGAGCTTCCTTGCTGCGAGTCATAACCAGTAGGCCCTGTATGGCCCCTGCTATAAATGGAGAGCTATTGGGCAGTTGAGGATTATGTTGTTTATTGACTAAGTTTCTGATAACAATTCATCACAGGATGACTGTTCCGCTTAAAAAGTGAAATTGGTTATAACGGCCGAATGGCTTTTGAATAAAAACCTAATTTCCGACAATAACTACAATACAGTTTTAACTACCGATACAAAGAACTTCGCCAATGATTGAGAATGAGTAAGAAAAAATATTCCGCCAAATCAGTCAATAGTTAAGAATTATTTGGGTTGAGCAAGAGTGTCGAGGAATACTGTTTCTAAAACCTTGTGAAGACGGCGATGTTGATTTTCATCATTAAAAAAATAGTGGCTAAGCTTCTGATAGCGTTGTTCATCCGTTAAATGGTCAGTGGCATTTAAAATGTCCCCGGAGGCGGCGCTTTGACGCGAGAACCATTGCTTCTGACGTTGATGCGTATACATCGCCTTGATCCATAAAACCTGCTCCTGACTTATTTTTCTGTTTTTTGTCACAATCTGAAAAATATCCTTTTTAATCGTCTCGGGGGGATAGTCCAGCGATGAATGGTTGGCGAACGCTTGTTGTACAGCTTGATTGAACTGGTTATTAAATTGCGTTTGAGAGGGCTCTGAACTCACAAAATGAGCTAAGGTGAAGGCACGCCATAATGCGTCATCGGCGTTCAATTTGTTATTGTTAAACTCTTTTTTTATTTTCTTTATTTGCAAGTGAAAAAACTGGGCGTCCGTTTTGGTTTTTTTTCCGCCAAAAAAACAATGAGTAGAGCGCTTGTTTTGAGGAATTTTAACCAATAAATCTAAAAAGAGCGGGGCGGACTTTCGCACGGAGGTCATGAATTTATCTTCTTTAAACTGCCGGTTTTTTTCTGCTCTTATTTTTTTTATTTCTTCAAGCTGTGCGTCATCCTGATGTCCAGAAGGCTGAGGTTTTGACACGGGCAAAGAAGGCGGTCTGGGCTTTTCAGGGGGCTGGGCAGCGGAATGAAACCGTTGTTTTTGCTTCATCGCGGTGTAGGCTTCATAGTCGTCTGTGCAGGTTACATCCGAAATTTCAGCTTTTGGATTTTCTTTTTCACCAGAGGCAGGCGGAAGGGGGCCTTCCTGCTTTTTTAACTTACTGCGTAACGCATCGGCTAATTTAAAGTGCCCGCCAAATATGGCAAATTGTACTGCTTGGAATGAGGGTTGATACCCTTTGCTAATGAATAAATCAACCAGTTGCCCATGACCCTGTTGAGCCGCTTTTTCCAGTGGGCCTATCCCTCCGGACGAATAACCTGTCATGAAAATTCCTTTTTCCAATAACAGCGCGCAAACCTGACAATTTCCCTTTTCAGCGGCATGCATTAAGGGGTTTCCGGTGGCGTCAGCCCCGGCCTCTAATAAAAGGGCGACGATCTCCATGTGATCATGCTTGATTGCAGAAATCAAGGGGGTAATGCCACGCCGTGATACATTGAGGTAATTTTTAATGGGCGAAAGGTCAAGCAAAATTTTAACAATTTCAGTGTGCCCCAAGCGAATGGCCGACCAGAAAAGTTTAAATAATTCATCAACAGGTGTGCTGTCTACGAGCAGTTTCACCACGCGGGCATGCCCGCCTCGAGCTGCGATAGTAATCGGGGTTGTGTTCCAAAGATTGGTAAAATAAGGCTTAGCCCCTTTTTCGAGAAAATACTGGGTGGACTTTTCACAGCCTATCCACGCGGCCATCGCCAAGCCGTCCCAGCCATTTTCGCGTTCGATACCACTGTTGAGCTTGTCTAATACGTCGTATTGGGGAGGGTACTCGTGCACCTTATCGGAGGGAATATCAAAGATTTTAAAACCAAAAGGCAGGAATTGGCATGGAACAGAACCGGCAGAGACCTGAAAGAGGTAATTCACCAGCGCAGGAATGGAGGTAAATTCCTTCTCGCCTTTGGAGCTGTTTGAATTGTACAAATAATAACGATTGCCGCGCCTCATTAATCCTAAAGCATGATAACGAGTATAACTGTTATCCGTAAGCACGCTGTGAGTAATATCGATGAATTTATTTTCAGGAAATACTGCGTAATTTTGGAGCAGTTTTTCCAATTGCCCTGTATCAAACATGGCCGCAATGGAATATTCTTCCTGAAAGGACTGTTTGCCCCGTCGCGTATCCTCTAAAGCACTCAAATTGCCATGGCCAACGCGCAGGAATTCATTGAGTTGTTGGAAAAAAAGCAGGCTCCCCAGGAAATACTCTAATTCCTTATCCAGTTTTTCATCCAATGGAGACTCGCCATCCCATAAGGACAAAGCGCTTAAGAGATCATAGAAATAGAAAATGTCATTCCGGGGGATAGGCACATTATCGCCAGTTTTGCGCACAGGCAGGTTGGTCAGGCAATGAGAATAACCCCACAGTGCGGTATACCCTGCACAGCAACCTGTATCCAGCTGTTTAATGACGTTTTTGAGAAGCGTTTCATCGTAATCTTTTTTTGAACTTAAATACTGGATGAATTTTTTATTCAGACTGGCCTGGCTGATGTTCGCCTTGCCTGAATTTAAATTTTGCAGTAATTCAGCGATTTCTTTAGGTAACATTTTTGCTCGCTAGATCTGTGCCTCATGATCTCAAATTGGGCTATGGTACCATAATTTGGGCATAAAATAAGCGGGTATGCGTTGTTCAACAGCATAAACAGGAGTTACACACTTTATTAAAAAGGGCTTGTTGGGCGAAAACCACCCAACCCACGATCGAAATAACGTTCAGATGCCCTCAACTTTCTAAATTTTATTCGATAACCCTTGTGAAGGACAGTTTGTTCTAGAACATCTTAATTTTTCCGCATCCAATCGGTCTTCGTTTGGAACACGATAGCATTCGGGAACAAAATTCATAAATTTATTATAAATTTCTTGATAAGGTGCCTCATCCACTTTCTTAGCCCCATTAAGATTTAAAAACCCACTATTATCATATGCAGTTTTACGCTGTTGATAATCATCCATCAGAAGGCTTAATGTTTGGAAAAAAGGATGACAGATTAAATTTTGTCCATAAGATTCCACTGCTTTTTCTTGGAGTCTTGTGACAAGCTCTTCTTTTTTGATTAAATTATATGCTTCATTCAGATACGTCAGTATGTAAGGAAATACTCTTTCAGCATCTGCAATAGTTAAATTCTTATTGCCAATACAAGAAGACACTTTTTTCAATGTATACACAGCCCACCGTCTCGTGTCTTCGTCGATTATATTCTTTGAATGGCTCAACAGAGCAAGTAATAAATACCCGCTTGCATTGTAGCTTTACCTCAGCGACAGACCCGTTTAATGATTAAAACTAGGGAGTACCAGTTCTCCATTAGTCCTTAAGGAGAAGATAGGTCGCAATGCTTGACAGATGTAGATATTTTTCTGTCATACAGTGAACAAAATCGTATCATAATTAATCAATAATTGCAAATATTGATTAACAAGCTATTGTTTAAGATGAATAATGAAAGGTATATATCTGTCGCTAAATACTTTAGAGAAGATATTAGATGTATAGAATGTCGCCAGTAAAATTTGCCACGGGCGGATTCAACTCTGAGGTGCAATTCCATATAATTTCATGGGCTAAATAAAGCTCATAGTAAGTAAGGGATTGCGAATGCCATATAATCATCTAAATTTTAAACAACGCTGTAATATTGCTGCATTCTGGAGGGCAGGGTATCAACAAAAGGATATTGCCAAAGAACTTGGCGTGCATCCTTCAACGATTTCAAGAGAACTAAAAAGAAACAGCCGATGGAACCATGTGTATTGTCCCGATCAAGCAGCAGCTTCCTATAAATTAAGACGTAAAAACTCCAGAAAGGTAAAAAAATTTACGGATACAGTTAGAGACCTTATCAAAGAAAAGCTCCAACTATATTGGAGCCCTGAGCAAATTAGTGGCTATGGTAAGCGTCACGGCCTCTTTGAGATTAGTCATGAGCGAATATACCAATATATTATGGTTGACAAAAAATCCGGTGGTACACTGTATCTTCATTTACGATACGGCAAGAAAAAATACCGCAAGCGATATGGAAGTCCTAAACGAACTCATAGTATTAAGAATAGAATATTTATTGATGATAGACCTGAGGTGGTTAATCAAAAATTACGGGTCGGGGATTGGGAGATTGATACGATTATTGGTAAAGGTCACAAAGATGCGATCGTAACTATTGTTGAGCGCTTATCCAAAAAGACATTAATTGGCAAAGTAACAACGAAGAAAGCTGAAGAAATATCAACGGAAGTTGTTTCCTTACTATCACCAATTAAGGAATACGTGTTAACAATAACATCCGACAATGGTTGTGAATTTGCTCAGCATGAATGTGATCTCCTCCCTGAAAATAGATCCACCCTAAACTGGAGAAATCTGGCAAAATATCAACAAGCAAAAAAGGTATAAGCCATCATGAAAAGAAGCAAATTTACAGAAGAACAAATTCTGTTTGGGTTGAAGCAGGCGGAACTGGGAACGAGTGTTTCAGAGGTATGCCGAAAGCTGGGAATAAGCGAGGCGACATTTTACATATGGAAGAAAAATATGGTGGGCTTGGTGCATCGGAACTCAGGAAACTTCGTCAGCTGGAAGATGAAAACAAGCGTCTTAAGCAGTTGGTTGCTGACCTAAGTCTTGATAAGCAGATGTTGCAGGATGTTCTGTCAAAAAGCTTTAAAGCCACGGAAAAAGCGAGCGTTGGCATTAGCCCTTCAGGACAGTTACCGGATAAGCATCCGCAGAAGTTGTGACGTTCTAATGTTAAGCCGTAGTGTATATCAGTACCGTTCATGTCGTGGCGAAGATACAGCAGTAAGACACCGTATACGTGAGATAGCCCACACACGGGTACGTTATGGTTATCAACGCATTCATGTTTTATTAAGGCGGGAAGGATGGGTTATTAATCACAAAAAGTTCACCGCATTTATTGTGAGGAAGGTCTTAATCTTCGCAGAAAGCGTCCGCGCCGTCATGTTGCTGGTGCGCACAGAGAAGAACGATTAATGGCGTCCACTTTAAACGAATGCTGGAGCATGGACTTTGTTTCTGACAATCTGTTTAATGGGAGGAGAATACGGGCTTTAACTATAGTCGATAATTTTAGTCGGGAATGCATGGCTATTCATGTAGGGCCGACTATTCGGGGTGAGGAAGTTGTGAATGTTCTTGAGGAGCTCAGAGTCCTTGATAACAGGCTACCAAAAAGCATCCGGATTGATAATGGCCCTGAGTTTATTTCAAAGATATTAGACAAATGGGCTTATCAGAATAATGTAACTTTGGATTTCTCAAGGCCCGGAAAACCAACAGATAACGCGTTTATTGAGTCATTTAATGGCAGTTTTAGGGATGAATGCCTGAACAGCCACTGGTTTCTTTCTCTGGAAGATGCTAAAAGAAAAATTGAGGAATGGCGTCAAGATTACAACGATTTTCGGCCCCATTCCTCCCTGAACAATTTGACCCCAAATCAGTTTAGGCAGAAAATCTCGGATGTCAATTTTTTCTAGTTTTTGACGGCTCTGTTTTTGGGAGAGGATCACTTTCTCTGGAAGATGCTAAAAGAAAAATTGAGGAATGGCGTCAAGATTACAACGATTTTCGGCCCCATTCCTCCCTGAACAATTTGACCCCAAATCAGTTTAGGCAGAAAATCTCGGATGTCAATTTTTTCTAGTTTTTGACGGCTCTGTTTTTGGGAGAGGATCAAATGGATAGCAGAAAGATTAGATGCATCAATTTATTTTGCCCATCCATACCACTCGTGGGAACGAGGATTAAATGAAAATACCAATGGTTTAATCCGTCAGTATATTCCAAAAGGAAGTTCCTTTGCTGATTTAACACAAGAACGAATTCTAGAAATAACTAAGTTCCTAAATTCACGCCCTAGAAAATCGCTTGGCTTTGTCACTCCAGATGATAGATTTAGTGAGCTATGTAAGGAAAGGGCTGCATTAAACATTCATAATTAAAGCGAAGTGGCTTATTATAACCAAAAGATATTTACGAGAAAAAATGTTAAATAAAATTCATCATATAGCAATAATTTGCTCAGATTATGTGAAGTCAAAAAATTTTTACACCCAAGTTTTGGGACTAGAAACTATTAACGAGGTGTTCAGGAAAGACCGTCAATCCTATAAACTGGATCTTGCTCTTAATGGTGAATATATTATTGAGCTTTTTTCATTTCCTGATCCACCTAACAGAATATCGAGACCGGAAGCCACAGGATTAAGACATTTGGCATTTGAGGTTGATAATTTGAATGAAGTAGTTGAAAGTTTAAAGAAAAAAAATATTCCTACTGAAAAAATACGAGTAGATGAGATAACTAATAAATGCTTTACATTTATTTTTGATCCTGACAATTTACCTATTGAGTTATACGAAATATGATAGTTATAGATGATTTTATTAATGGATTTTCTTTTGTTTTTGCAAATCAAAATGGCTTGCAGCCATGGGAGATAACAAATAACTTGCCAACAATATTATTACACCATCTTTCAAAGGTTGATGATAATTATATTGTTACAGATGGTATTGTCATTCATAGAACAGCGGTTGTTGAAAAAGGCGCCATTTTAAAAGCACCTGTAATTATAAATGAAAACTGCTTTATTGGAGCAAATGCTTATTTAAGAGGTGGTGTTTATTTAGGGAGCACATGTACTATAGGGCCGAGCTGTGAAATTAAATCCAGTATCATTTTTAACAATACGTCTATTGCACATTTTAACTTTATTGGTGATAGTATTATTGGACATAATGTAAATTTTGAAGCTGGATCATTAACTGCTAACCATTATAACGAAAGAATAGATAAAAAAATCTCTGTGTTGTGTACCTCTAAAACTATAGACACAGGCGTTGAAAAATTTGGCGCACTAGTTGGCGACAACTCAAAAGTCGGAGCAAATGCGGTGTTATCTCCAGGGACAATATTGAAGACTAACACTGTTGTAAAGAGACTCGAACTAATAGATCAATTAAATAAGATACAATAAGATTTTTTAAACTAACAATTGCACTTACAAATTGAATCCGCGACGAAATTAAAATTCCTGGGTCTGATTATCAAAATAATCAGACCTAATGATAAGGTAAGGCACTGGTGGAACCCATCCAAGATCAATTTTGAAGAACCACCCAGCATTCGCTAAACTAGCTAGACTTGGGGGTGTTTTCCTGTTCGGGTTCGGGCTTAGTTTCCAGTTTAGGTTCAGATTCCTTCATTGCGTTAATGGCTTGTACACAGCGTTCAATTGATTTTTCATACCCTTTCAGGACACTGTCTCTGTTTCCAGTTTTAACATATCGATAAGTGAATACGGTGCGCAAAGCAATGTGCTCATCAAAATCGTCAGCCTTGCATTGTTCAATGAATTTGTTGAATTCCTCTTTAACTTTGTCCGAAGAGAACTCTGGAAATTTTTCTACCAAGGCTATAAACCAAGCATTAAAACCTTCGATAACCTGTTCTTTCGTGAGGGTCAATAAATTCTCTTTCAACGGAGTGGTCGCACTGGTATAGGTTTCAATGTGTTGCATAAAAAATTTGCCTTGTCCCTTTTGGTAAGCCTGTTTACCCTCGTTACTGGCCCAGGCATATAAAAGGGTTAATTTTTGCGACTTTTGCGATTTATCTGATTCTTTTGATCCCATCGCCGCGATGGTCTGGAGAAATTGGTCTACCAGATCGGTCCAGGCCGTATAATAAGCGGTGGTGATCGCGGAACTGTCGCTCAACGGGGGATGCGTTGATTTAGGTTGTGTAAATAATCGAAGCATCTGATCTTCCTTTTCATGGTTATTGATTACCTATGCAGGCACAGGTTTCCTTGTTCTCCAGGTGCTGGCTTAACGAGCGACAAGGGGCGAAATCATAGGATATTTTTTCCTTCAGGCAATGTCCATGCTTCCACAACTACATCGGATACAGAAGGATATAAAATCATCAATAATCAGATTTAAGATCCGGATGTGCCAATCGGCCGCCCTATTTCCAGCATCAATCTGAGCGGCCTTAGCGAATTGAGAAACGGGTCTAAGCTCACATGCCCGCCAGCGGCGGGCTGGATGAATAGTCTACTGCTTTGCCGTGCCAGGCTTGTTAACCGTTTCAAGGATACGGATACTGTCAACAAAACACCGGGTTTCTCCCCGCCAGGGAGCCACAAATTCCTCACAATGATAAGTCAGCACCACGTGCCGGTTGTTTTCCATGGCGTAAATTGCTTTTTCCACCAAATCAGACTTGAATTGGCCTAAAGTGAAGTGAAACTCGCGTCCGGTTGCCCCACTGGCATTGTCCAAACCGCCTCGTATCAATTCGCCCTCATAAGTGCCCCACCACCGCCCTTCTTTGGCGACTTTCACAATAATGCCTGATTTTTGGCCTGATTGCGTTGTCCAGCAGCCTGATAACAGGCTGAACGCAACGAGTAAGGGTAACATGAGTATTTTTTTAGTCATTGTTTGCTCCTGATGCTGCAATCCCTGCATTATTGTTAAGTATAGAATTAAATACCAGTACGGTTACTCTCTTTTTTTAATTACCGTCTCTCGTCTATGCTATAGATAAGGCAGGATTAACGGGAATAATCTTATGAACGAACTGGACATTCTCAAGCTGTTTTATGATGAAATTAAGGCGCGTGGCGTCACGCGAAACGATGTTTTTTTAAACATTGATGAAACGGCCGCCGCCACCTTATCAGAAAAATTAAAACAACCGGTCAGTCTGGAAGAGGCTCAGCGTCTGACCGATGTCTGCATTGCCAATGAATGGCTTGAAAGGACAACGATTGATCCTGGCTACAATTTCCTGTCCTTAAGTGAAGCAGGGTTACAAATCGTATTGATCAATGAATACACATAACCCAATAAGCCGGATCATAGATTCTGATCATGAATTTCGTGGAATTCTTTCCATTCGAAATCAATGTAATTTTCAAGTAATTTTTTAATCTCGGCCGTAACACCCTGCATGGACGTGGACTCCGTATGAAATCGCTTTCTCTGGGGAGGCTCCGTATCGGCCAAACGGGCAACGTACCCTTCGGCTTCAAAGAGTTTGGTTTGATTTTTTATTGGTTTTATATTGTAAGACACTTTAAATCCCTTATAGAGATATTCCACCATTTTCGATCCTCTCCTTCCTTTAAGGTCTAGCTAACCGCCATCAATATCGTCCGTGTCCAGATCATCCGGTGTCACCGTGTTGTCATCATCATGGACAACGGGGACAGGGTATTCGGGCTCATCCGGGACATCCGGGCCAGGATTCACAGGATCGGTTGGTAAGGGACTGTCCGGATCAAGCGGGCTGGCCATACTTATCAAGTTATCAAATTGTTCATCCATAATAAATTCCTTTTAATGGAATTAGACTGCGAAAAGCGCTATAGCTGTCTAATTATAGATCAATTAGACTGCTGTGTGCTTATTTTTTACGTCCTGAGCCGCCTGATCTCTTGCCTCCGCCGTCTTGTTTGTTGACGGTAGCCCAGGCACGGCGCTCAGCCTCTTTAGAAGAGACGCCTTGACGTTCATAGCCTTCTTCAATGTGTTCCGCTTTTCGTTTTTGCTTGTCTGTGTATTTTGATTTATCGCCCTGGCTCATGATGTCACTCCTTGATCATAAATCTAACCATTAACAATGACCCCGCCATTGGGATGAATGACCTGTCCGGTCATGTAAGACGAGTCATTCGAAGCGAGAAAAACATAGGCTGGCGCAACTTCGGCGGGCTGACCTGCGCGTTTCATGGGAACTTGACTGCCAAATTCCTGGACCTCCTCTTCATTGAAGCTCGCAGGAATAAGCGGCGTCCAGATAGGACCTGGTGCGACAGCATTGACGCGAATGCCCCGGGAAACCAGATTTTGCGAAAGTGACCGGGTCAGGGCCAGAATGGCGCCTTTGGTGGCCGAATAATCAATCAGGTGTTCGCTGCCTTTATAAGCCGTCACCGAAGTGGTGTTGATAATAACGCTGCCCTTTTTCAGGAAAGGCAACGCGGCTTTAATCATATAAAAATAAGAGAAGAAATTAGTTTTAAACGTTTTTCCATTTGTTCGCAACTAAT
The DNA here is from genome assembly GCF_016864235.1 of Legionella sp. MW5194. NCBI lineage: Bacteria > Pseudomonadati > Pseudomonadota > Gammaproteobacteria > Legionellales > Legionellaceae > Legionella > Legionella sp. MW5194. The sequence continues at coordinate 1,741,256 of NZ_CP045732.1, read as the reverse complement.
GTCTTCCATAGTGTCCTGTGGGTGTTGCTCAGCCACATTATTAACCAATATGTCAAGGCGGCCATAACGCTCCATCGTTTGCCTGACCACCTCGTCACAGGCAGTGTAATTCTGCAGATTGGCTGCAAGCAACAGACAGGATTGTCCTGTGTGTTCTATGAGTTCTTTTGTTTTCTCAGCATCCTGATGTTCATTCAGGTAATGGACAACCAGGTCGGCGCCTTCCATGGCAAAGGCACAGGCGACTGCGCGTCCTATGCCACTGTCTCCTCCGGTTATCAGTGCGATTTTTCCTTGTAATTTTTCGCTTCCTTTATAACTGGAGGATAAGTATTCCGGTTGAGGTGTCATGATGGCCTCAATCCCTGGTTGTCTTTTTTGATGCTGAGCAGGTTGTTTTTCCATGATTAGCTCCTGACCTATTACTCCCCTGTCGAGATACCATCCTGGTTCGTGTTGGTGTCATCCAGGACATCATCACTCTCATCGTCGTCATCATCCGTGCCGGTGTTTATTGTGGTTCCGGTGGCATCCGTATCGGGATCCGTTGAAATGCCCATGTCCGTGGCTCCTGTCCCGGTATTGGTGCCTGTCCCTGTTGCCGGATCTATCCCTGTCCCATTATCGGTTGTTGACGGTGTTGACGTTCCATTGTCATCGTCAGGTTGCGGGAGAGTAGGATCGGTCGGAGTGGTTGGATCAGTAGGTGACGGTGTGGTTGGATCCGTGGGAGAGGGTGTTGTCGGCGATGCCGGATTCACTGTCGTGGACGGCAGCGTCGTATTGGGGACATTGGCTGCAGCCCCAATGGGACTTTGCGCAACTAAAAGGCCTCCAAGTAAAATACTCATTGGAATAATCCGTTTCATCATTCGTCTCCTGTGGCTCCTTCATACACGCCATCGTGATTAAAGCGTTATGTTACTGGTTTGAGGTTTCTTTCCTTTGAATTCCAAATACTTCGTCAAGGTGTTTGGGTGGGTTTGATAAGGGGTTTCTATAAAAATAGTAACCAATTTATTTAATGCTATCCTGATTTCTTTAAGTTCATCTGAAATATGGCACAGTTCCTGAACAGCCTGTACGGTTTCCTTAGAAATTTCCATATTTATCTCCGCCATTTTTTGTTAATAAACCTCATGCTCCAAATTAATTTCCCTATTTAAACTAAAGCATAATTTTGACAATTGTCAAACAAAATGGTCAATTTTTAACGATAAAATGTGCAAAGAAGATTGATAAAAATGCAAATTTTTATCAATAAAAAAATGATTATTTTGTTCTTTTTTTATTTGATTTAAGCCATAAAAGCAAGATTTTATCTTCTGTAAGACGGGCAATTTTATCGCGATTTTTATCTACCCAATCCCGGAGGTTATTATTCTTCCAGGATAAAATAATGTCGGGATGAATGTAGTTTTTCTGACATATGGCAGGCGTATGTCCCATGAGTTTAGAAACCTGCTTTATGGTGTCATTGAACGGATCAGATGTTTCTTCGCAGGGTAGACAACGAATTAAACGGCACAGCGTTTCGCGGCAGGCAATCCAGGTTCGAAAATCTTTGGCCGTGAATGGATAATTGGTAATGCTTTTTAGATAAAAATTTACGTCCTGAGACGTGACAATCGTTAATGAATTATTTTTATCGATGTATTTAAATAATTCATAACCTGATATTTCTTCACATTTTTTCAAAATTTTTATTATTCGTTTGTCGCTTAATATTATGTTCCATAATTTTGCATTTTTTCCTCTAAAATTAAGTATTGCTTTATTTCTCTTCAATGACAGGTGTTTTTTTCGTAATGTGGTTAATCCATACGATTTATTTTGTCTTGCATAAGCCGTATTCCCTACTCGCACGTTGAAATGATAAAGCAAATAAATAATGGCACAAATAACCTGCGCTCGATTTAACTGTGCCGGTTTGTTGAGCTCGCGGCTAATGTGGCGCTTGATTAAAGGCAGGGATTGCCCAAATTCAATCATGGCCGTGAATTTTTGCTGATTGCGCACTTTAAACCAGAGGGGATGATAGCGGTATTGTTTTCGATTGTTTTTGTCGCGGCCCGTAGCCTGAATATGTCCGTTTTCGTAGGGGCATATCCATACGTCCTGGTAGGCGGGAGGAATGGCGAGTTTTTTGATGCGGGCTAAGACGTTCTCATCGCTTAATGGTTTGCCATCTCGAAAATAAATGAATTCGTCGCCCTTTTTCTGGCGCGTTATCCCGGGCATCGTGTCTTTGACATAACGCAACGAGGCACGTCGGGCAACACGCTCACATTCTTCCATTGAATACAGTGATTCGGTCATCCTGTTTCCATTGTTGTGTTGCTAATCACAGTATAGCCGCCAGTACAACGCTATAATGAAAGAAAGAAAACCAGTAAGGATTAGAACAATGCAAAATCCGGACAACCCGACTGAAATACCTGATATTCCTCTGGAGGACCCCTCCCTGCCCAATGAGGTTGAGCCAGGTCAGGACACCTCACCAGAACCCGAACCGTCTGAGCGGGAGGAACCCAATGCTCAATAAGCTGGGGGAAGACTATACTTAGAGATGTCACATTATACCATGATGATTATATGTCGGATAAATATCACTACAGTATTGTCATTCCTGCCCATAATGAAGAGGCTTTTTTGCCGGCTACGCTTGATTCTGTCCAGATGGCTATACATACCCTTCATGCTTATCGGGGTGAAGTGATTGTTGTGGATAATGATTCCACAGATAAGACAGCGGCGCTTGCGAAAAGTTTTGGAGCACGGGTACTTTTCGAGCCTGTACGTAATATAGCGCGGGTACGAAACAGCGGTGCTCGCGGTGCGTTTGGCGATGTGTTGATTTTTATCGATGCGGATACGTTGATGAGCGAGGAAATGCTTCATACCAGTGTAAGTATTCTGCTGCACCCCGAGATCATAGCCGGCTCTTTCTTGCTTAAACCGGATAGGGAAATTTCCTGGCTGGCCCAATGTCTTTTTTTCGTTTGGAATCAGTATGCCCAATGGTGCACGCGCTGTGCCGGCTCATTTGTATTTTGTAAAAAAGATGCTTTTTTAGCCGTTGGCGGTTTTGATGAGGAGTATTATGTGACAGAAGACATCAGCCTCTCCATTGCGTTAAAGCGGTATGCAGCAAAACAGGGTAAACAGGTCGTTATTTATAAAAAATACGTCACGATGTGCTTGCGCAAATTGGAACAGTTCCCTGTTTCTACCCATTTGATAGTTGATTTCCTTTCCGGATTGTTTTTTAGATCCCAATATAAGCAGAAAAAAAACTGCAAGTATTGGTATTAGTAAGCCAGGATATTTTATGAATGAAATAATGCAAAAAAACGAAGCTTTTCTTCTGGAAGAATCGCAAAGTTTTTCTGTGCCAATTCTTCAGCTACGTTCCCCTTTAAAAGTCCCTATTCTCTGCCAATACAATCTGAACAAGCTTCTCGATATCATTGAAGATTCCAGCGATTTAAATCCCCATGAGAAATGCGAGCGTCTGGACGCCCTTTTAATGAGTCTATCACAGGCCAAGCCGGATGAGTCGTTGCTTGAGTCTATTCTGGCTCTACCTGATGAGGAAACTAAAAAATTTCATTATTACCCTTGGGTGATGATGTTGTACAACCGCCTGTATGATCATGAAAAAACATTATGCCTCCATTACTGTACAGCGATGAAAGACGGGATGAAGAAATACTTGCACACGCCCATCGATGATGTGGCGGCTATGAATGACTACTGTTATTACTCCGCCGGGATCGTGGGTGAGTTTTTAACCAGCCTGTTGTTTTATACTTATCGCTTGAGCGAGGGGGAGGCTTATCTGATGGCCTTAAGCAGGCACGTGGGATTATTATTACAAAAAACCAATAATTTACGTGATTATTATGAAGACACGTTTATTTTAAAAAAAAACCGCTGGCCCAAGAGCATCACCGCAAGCCATTCTCCTCTGCAGTCATTAAATATTCTATGCAAGGATGCCCTGGTTAACGATGCGCTTCCAGCCATTCGTTATCTGGAGGCTTTGCCATACTGCGACAGCCAATTTGAAAATTTTGTGCGTTTTGTGCTCTATCTGTCGATCAGCCATGTGGTGAAGATGATTGATAATCCGGCTGTTTTAAAAGAGACAAAATTCAAACTGCCGTCATCTTATGTCTTTTCTTTGTACAAAAAAATTTCGCGAAAATCCCGGGCAAACTGCACCCGGGAACTTTATTCATTGTGTCAACACAGCATGGAGAGGTTTGCCGATCTCAATCTGTAGTTAGCCATGACGCCCAGGATGCGACTCTTTAAGAAAGAAAAGCGTGATGACAAGACTGAGCAGGAAACAGCAGGGCATGACCAGCAGGGCTTTGTTATAGCTGGCGACGGTGTAGACAGGAACACCATTTACCTTATACCAGCCCTCGCTTTGGTGGAGAAACACCCCGACCAATGGCTGAAACACGGCACCGCCGATTAACACGGATAAATTATTAAAGCCGGAGGCCGTGCCCACCAGTTCGGGGGGATTATTGTCTTTAATCACGGCAAAACTGACCGTTTGCCCACCCGCACCCATGCCAAGCATAAACAGGATAAAATACATTTCCCCCAGAGAAACATTGGGAACATACAGAAGAAACAGGGTAGCCACCAGGCCAAAAACTGAACTTAAGCCTAAAGCCATCCGGCGGCTGGCAATGCGATCACTGACCCACCCCAGGAGTGGGCTGCCGACGCCAATACCCAACCAGATCATGCTGCATAAACCGGAAGCAGCAATAACGCTTATCTGGAATTTTTGCTGTAAATAAGGCACACCCCATAAGGCGGCAAACACCGCAATGGGCGTCCAGATGGTGCAGGCATAGGCGCCTGTATACCAGGTGTAGGATTGACGCCAGACACTGAGCAAACGCTTCCATTCATCAATAAAAGCCCTTTTTGGTGGGGTTTGCGTCGGTTGATGGGGATAATCCCGAATAATAAACCAGATCAAGGCTGCCAGAAGAAAGCCAACCGCCGCGAGAATAAAACTGGCATTACGCCAACCCACGGCTTCGATCAAGGCCGCCAATGGCATTTCACCAAACATGGCGCCCACAGAGCTCATTAATTGAGCGATGCCTGCCAGCACGGCAAACTGCTGCGGCGGAAACCATCTGGAAATCAGGACAAGTACACCGATGAAGGAAAAGGCCGAACCGATGCCGATAAGAAAACGCCCCAGAGACGCAGTAAACAGGCTGTCCGTTGAGGCAAAAAAGAATGAACCCAGGGCACACAGAATCAAGGCATAGGTCATTAATTTGCGAGGGCCGTAGCGATCAAACAGCACGCCGGCTGGCAATTGCATGGGTGCATAGGCATAAAAATAAAAGGCGGACACAATACCAAAACCGGCGGCGCTGACTTGGAAGGTTTGCATCATGGATTCCGCCATGACGCCGGGCGCCACCTGCAGAACGAATTCATACAGATAGAATGTAGCGGACAATAAAAAAACGACATACGCACTGAACTGGCTGTGCTGTTGAAAATCTAACTTACGTGTACTCAAAATGGCGTCTTCATGCAATTAAAACGCACATTACACCTCAACGGAAATTCGTTTGTCAATCCCCGCTGCATAGATGGCGCCCAGTACTGCCCGGCCTTTGGCGCCTGTTACCTGGCTTAAGTCCAGCGGGGTGCCGCTTAAGGCCTTTTCTGCCAGCCAGGCAAACAGTTGCGCTTCAATAAAATCAGGATTAATGCCGATGTTTGCGGTACTCTGTATCGTGATTTCCGGAAGCTGCTGCTGCAACACCCTTAACAACTGATCATTATGGGCGCCGCCGCCGCAAATCAACACCTGGTTTGGTGTTATCGCCTGTGCTCTGATGCTGGCAGCGACAGTCATCGCGGTAAAGGCCAGCAAAGTAGCCTGAACATCCTGTGGCAGGTAATGGGGTTTAAGCCGGGTTTGTAGCCATGCGTCATTGAAATATTCCTTGCCCAGACTTTTAGGCGCTGGTTGAGCAAAATAAGGATCGGCAAGCAAGCCGTTCAATAATTCATCAATAACCGTGCCACTGGCCGCCCATACCCCCTGTCGGTCAAAGGGCTGATGCTGATGCCTCCTTATCCAGGCGTCCATCAGGCAATTGCCAGGTCCCGTATCAAAACCGCTGACTTCGTGGTTGTTTAACCAGGTCAGATTGGCCAGACCGCCAACATTGACTACCGCCAGAGGCAGCGGCAAATGACTAAACAAGGCCTGGTGATAAATCGGTGCAAACGGCGCACCTTGCCCGCCTAACACCAAATCCCGCGTTCTAAAATCAGCCACCACCGTAATGCCTGTCAATTCAGCGATGGTATGACCACACCCGAGTTGCACCGTATAGGGAATGTTCGCCTGGGTATTGTGGCACAGTGTCTGACCATGGCTGCCAATGGCTTTGATTCGACTGTGTGGAATAGCGGTTTGTTTTAGTAATTGGTGGACGGCCTTTGCAAACTCCCGTCCCAACAGGGTATTTAACTGGCTGTAGGAAGCCAGCGTGTGGCGACCTTCCAGCACGTCCTGAATGGCATCACGCGCCAATGAACTGTAAGGAATGGTCAGGCCCTCAATCAGGGCCTGAGTGGACAAATCTACCAGGGCGGCATCGATACCATCCATGCTGGTTCCGGACATGAGTCCAATAAATAAATTCATAATCTATCCATTTTTGCGTGTTTTAAGTTATGCTTGGGCGTTGCCTTGTGGAGTCACCCGGAGATCATGCACTTGACTAAAACCCCTTTTCTTTATCTGGCTTCTCTGTCTGCCTTTTCTCTACTTGTCTTTGATCTGTATCAGCCTGCCCTGCCGGCTATCACCGCCTATTTTAATACAAGTCATGCACTCGGTCAGTTAACTTTAAGCTTATTTTTCTTTGTTTTTGGCTTATCGCAGCTTTTTTGGGGGCCGCTGGTGGATCACTACGGCCGACGGGGGGTATTGCGCTTCAGTTTTTACCTGTTCCTGCTGGCGACCATCGCCTGCATGCTGGCGCCCAACATTGAAATTCTTATCCTTGGGCGTGGCCTGCAGGGATTTGCGGTGTGTTGTGCCAATATTGTTGCCTTTTCTTGTACCCGCGATGAGGAAGACAACACCGCCAGAGCGCGTCTGTTGTCACATATTTCCATGATTGTGTCCGTCTCCCCGATCTTTGCGCCGCTGCTCGGCTCCTTTATTTTTGTTCATTTTGGCTGGCGGGCTGATTTTCTTTTTATGCTGATGGTGGCGATCATTTTGCTGCTCCTGGTTTCTCCCCTGGTGCGTGAATCGACCTACTGGTCGCAAAAATCCCATCTTTTAACATTTAAAACCTCATTGCTGTCTTACCGCAAACTGGTGGGACATCGGCAGCTTTGGATTACCACCGCCATTATTACCGCGGCGTTTTCCTGCGTGATGATTGCCGTTGTCAATGTGGCCTACCTGGTGATCGATAATCTGGGTCTGTCTCCCTTCTGGTTTTCCATTCTTTTCGCCAGCAATGGTTTTATCCTCATTGGCGGGAATTTTTTAGGCATTTATCTGCGGAGAAGTCAGAGTTTAACCACCAGCATACGTCAGGGTAGCTGGATTATGGTTTCAGGATCCCTGCTTTGCCTGATTTTGTTTTATCAACAGGGCTTAACGCTTTGGAGCCTTATGCCGCTTTTATTTATTAACGTGGGTGTGACATTGACCAATCCCCCCGCTTTTTCCTTAGCCATAGCCAATTACACGCACGAGACCAGTACAGCCATTGCCTTACTCAATACGGTTAGAAATTCGATCTCGGCAGTCCTGGGCGGCGTGGTTGGCGCGTTGCTGGTTAATGAGCCGCTTGTTTTCCCTTACAGCTTCTTTTTTTGTTCGCTGCTCTGTTTGGCAGCCAGTTATTTTTGCAAGGAAGCGGAGGCTAAATGAGAATCATTTTCTCTTGCTAAACGGTTGTATTCATTTTAAATTAATGAAACCGGGTCCGCTTGCCCGGTCATTTCCACTATTAAAAAGGACTTTTATGAATAAATTACATTTAACGGGTGCAGCATTAGCCATGACTGCCGCCGCTGCGTTCTCTCTCATCCCTTCTGTCGCAGCCGCTGATACCGCATCAGCCACGGTAAAGTGCCAGGGTGTGAATGCCTGCAAAGGATTAAGCAATTGCAAAACCAGTGAAAATGCCTGCAAAGGCCAAAACAGCTGCAAAGGGAAAGGCTATGTTGATCTGACGGCTGAGCAATGCAAGCAAGTCGGTGGAAAAGCGGAATAATTTCTGACCAGGTGGGCAACCACCTGGTTTCAAGCCGGATTATGCATGACTTCCTCTGACGATCGTTTTCCTTTCCTTGGCTTTGGCCTGGGCCTTCGGACCGAACATTACCTGGATATTTTACAACACAAACCCAGGATCGACTGGTTTGAAATCATTACTGAAAATTACCTGGTTCCTGGTGGCAAACCCCATTATTTTCTTGACGAAATTAGACAGCACTATCCGCTGGTCATGCACGGCGTCTCCCTTTCCATCGCCAGCATGGATGAGTTGGATTGGGACTACTTAAAGCAGGTAAAACGACTCGCTGAACGCATCGAGCCGGCCTGGATTTCCGATCATTTGTGCTGGACTGGCGTTGACCACCTGAACATGCATGATTTGCTGCCCGTTCCCTACACGCAGGAAGCGATCGATCATCTTGTTCGCCGTATCAAACAGGTTCAGGATTACCTGGGAAGGCAGTTGTTAATTGAAAATGTCTCAAGTTACCTCACCTATACTGCATCCGAAATGCCGGAATGGGATTTTATTACCGAGATAAGCGAGCAGGCTGACTGTTACCTGTTGCTTGACGTCAACAATGTGTATGTCAGTTCGGTCAATCATCAGTTTAATCCCCTCACCTACCTGAATGCTCTCCCGCATGAGCGGGTAAAGCAAATCCACCTCGCAGGCCACTCGCACCAGGGCCATTACATTGTCGACACACATGACGCACCAGTAAGTGCCGAGGTATGGGCCCTGTATGCTCAGGTGATTGAGCGTTTTGGACAAGTTTCTACCCTGATTGAACGGGATGATCGTATCCCGCCGCTCAATGAATTGCTAAACGAATTGAACAAGGCCAGGGCCATTACCGCCCGCTGCCTGGCGGGAGAGCCGGTATCATGACTAGTCTTTCGGCGATTCAACGGCAAGTGCAGGCCTACCTGTTAGCGCAGGAAAGCGATTTTACCTGCCCTGCTTTACAGGACGTTATTGTTTCCACCCCAACCGTGTCAGCCAATACGAGGGCGCGCATTTACAAAGAGGCTTATCAACTGCGTTTGTTGGATGCGCTATCGAATAATTTCCCCTGCCTGAAACGGTATCTCGGTGAAGACGCATTCGCGCGTGTCGGTTCAGAGTATTCAGCAAAATACCCTTCGTCGAATCGCTCCATTCGCTGGTTTGGCCACCAGTTTGCCGCTTTTTTAGGGGCTCATTTGCATGACGATTACGGGATGGTTGCTGAACTGGCCGAATTTGAATGGGCCATGGCGCTGGCGTTTGACGCCGAAGACGCCACGGCAGTGCCCCTGGATGAGATGGCTCTAATCCCGCCTGAACACTGGGAAAAACTCCGCTTTAAAACGCACCCGTCCCTGCAAACCCTGGCCTTGTCATGGAATGTCCCCGCCCTTTGGGAAGCCCTTAATCGGGAAGAGGCTCCGCCTGCCGCCAGCAAAAATGACAGACAATACTGGCTGCTTTGGCGGCAGGCCTACAATAATCGCTTTTACCGGATGATGCCTGATGAAGCCTGGGCGATGAGTGCATTACAACAGGGGCAGGCCTTTGGCGAGATCTGCCTGGGTTTGTGTCAATGGCATAACGAGGACGAGGTGGGGCTACGTGCTGCAAACCTGTTGCAGAAATGGGTACAGTCCCAAGCAATCGTAAATTTTTCATTCAAGGACTAATTCACATGAACAAAGAAAAAATAATTCGCTCAGCCATCGGAGCTTTCATAGCCGCCACCGTCAATCAATCGGTCATGGCCGAATCGGCGCCACCGCCCAGTGAAAAATGTTACGGGATTGTCAAGGCCGGCATGAATGATTGTGCCACGGCCAAAGCCTCCTGCGCCGGTTCAGCCACAGAAGATCGACAGGCCGATGCCTTTATTTTGCTGCCGTCCGGTGTCTGTGAGCGTATAGTCGGCGGCCAACTGACACCGCCAACGCAATCCTCTTCCGCCCAATAACCAGACAGGAGCTTCTATGATTCGCGCCATTCGCTACCTTTCCATTGTTTTTTTCAGTGCATTGAGTTTGCCGCTGTTTGCAGCGCCAGAGAAACTGGTGATTGACGATCAGCACAGTTATGTGTTGTGGCGTATTCAACACCTTGGTTTTTCAACGCAATCCGGTAAGTGGTATGTAAAAGGGAGCCTTCTGCTGGATAAGGACAACCCACAAAACAGCAAAGTGGAAGCGACCATTGATGTCGCCAACTTTGTTACCGGCATTCCCGAGTTGGACAAACACCTGGGTGACAAACTCTTTTTTGATGTCAAACAATACCCCACCGCCCAATTTGTCAGTGACAAGGTTGAACTGACGGGTAAAAATACGGCGAAAGTGACGGGAACGCTCACGGTACGCGGGGTATCCAAACCGGTGACGCTGGATGTGACCCTGAATAAAGTGGGCAAAAACCCAGTAAGCGAGCGCATGACGGTTGGTTTTACCGCAACAACCACCCTTAAACGCTCTGATTTTGGCCTTAAAGCCTTCCTGCCTGATTTGGGCGATGAGGTCAGCATTGAAATCGGTGCGGAAGCCTATCAACCCTCGGCTTAAGGATTGCCATGCGCATCAAAAATGACGACAGCCATTTTGGTCTGGCCGCGATTGGTCTGCACTGGCTTATGGCGGTGCTGATTATTGGGCTCCTCATCCTTGGGTTTTTCATGGTGTCGCTGCCGGTGAGCCTGCAGAAGCTGAAATTATACGGCTGGCACAAGGAATATGGTTTTCTTGCTTTATTTCTTGTTGCTGTCCGGCTTCTGTGGCGATTGAGCAATGCGACGCCGCGTTTAAATTTACCGCGTTGGGAAGTGCTCAGTGCACGGAGTGTGCATTGGCTGTTTTATGCCTTGATGCTGCTTATGCCACTGACAGGATGGCTGATTACGTCGGCTGCGGGGCTTCCGGCCTCCTTTTTTGGCTGGTTTATCCTGCCGAATCTGACCGGCCCTGACGAGCAGCTGCGGCAGGTGTTTGAGCAAGCCCATGAATGGCTGGCTTATGCACTGATTGGCCTGATTGGTCTGCATACGGCGGCGGCACTGAAACATTTTTTCATTAACAAAGACGATGTTTTACAACGGATGATTTCACCATGAATATCAAAGCGTTCGTTCATTTTTTTTGGATGATGGGTTTGTTTATCCTGCCCGCCTTGGGGCTTGCGTCTGTGCCACAATGGATCATTGTCCCTGGCGAAAGCCAGCTGTCCTTTACAGCAACCCAGAATGATGCCCCGGTTTCTGGTCAATTTAAAACCTTTTTCGGTCAAATTTTTGTCGATCCCCTTGATTTGGCCAGTAGCCGCATTGACATTGTTGTCGATATGAACTCCGTCCATGCATCCTACGCTGAATTGAAAGAAACCCTGATTACCCCTGACTGGTTTAATGTTCAATTATTTCCTCAGGCAGAATTTAAAGCCCAAGGCATTCAACAATCATTAGACGGTACTTATCAGACCACTGGCACCCTTAAAATCCGCGACAAAACAGTGCCCGTCACCCTGACATTTAAAGCCGAACAACTGTCCGCGGACAAAGGGGTTGTTGAGGGCAGCACGGTCATTAAACGCAGTCTGTTTGGTGTCGGTCAGGGCGAGTGGAGCAGCACCGAGGAAGTCAAGGATGAGGTCACCGTGCGGTTTAAGGTGGTGGCAATCAGGCAGCAAGGCAATTGAGCGTAGTTTATACCTTGGTCTGCCTGTAAGGCTAGCCTGATTCAGGCAGTGCTGATCAATATCTCTTCCTTACTGTTGCCTGTGACCGCATCCTGATAGGCTTCTACTCCACGACGAATGGTTGTTTTGTCACAATCGCTCACGATTTCCTGTTTATCCAGCATATCCATCAGGGTTTTAGCTGCACCCTCTTTGGCTTCAAATCCGATTTGTTTTGAGGGGGGCTGTTCAGGGGCCTGCTCAATGAGGCGATTTAACTGCTCCAGATAAATATCCTTCAATAACGCAAGAATTAACATGTTGGCCTTTTTACCTTTAGAGTCTCCGCCAAATAAACTCAGAAAATTATTGAGTGACGGATTGTATCCTTTAGGAACGTGAAGCCTCTGCTCTTTAATCTGTAAAAACAGTTCATTGATTTGGGTCATGGCGATTAATGGTTGGGCACTCAGTGTTTTGAGTAGCTCCTCTTTTATGTCGTTCTTTGGATCATTGATTTGTTGGGTGGACAATAAAGCCAGGTAATTTTTGGCCCGTGTTACTTTATAAGCCTGAAAATCAGTGAGGCCTGAAAGGGTTTCCTGGGCTAACTCGTCGGTGGAAAACCCGGCGAAATGGGCAGGGTATTCAACTATCTTCATTCCATAGCCATTTTGCAGCAGGAGCATGTTAGCCAGTAAAAAAACAAATGTTCTGCCATTACCATCAGGAAAATAATGCGATTGATGAAGTTTACGGATAAAGTGGTTAATGGCATTGATTTCAGCCTGCATGCGTTCGGTTTTGCCAGGAATTTTTTGAGCCTCTTCCAATTCATGATAATAGTTATCGATGTCTGACTGAACAAGCTCAATAATCTCTTCCCGTTCAGCAGCGCTTGAAACGATGAATACTTTAACCAGATCCTTGTCGCTGGGTTTCGGTTTGTTACCGGTGTAGGCCGTTTTAGCCACTGAAGCTTTCATAAGATAGCTGCGAAAATCTTCCTCAAAGTTGTCGCTTAATGCATTCAAATAAATGGGGTATTGATTGTAGCGGTCGATTTTTATTTCCATAAAGGGTTGTTTGCGTGACCCTTTAGTGTGTGCAGAGGTTTTTAATGCTTCGATGAGTTCACTGAGCCCTTCCTCACTCACGCCGGCTTGGCTCTCCAATCCGGGTTCCGGAAGGAAAATTTCAAACTCGCCCATATAGGTATTATAACCTTCCCTCACGATATCATCCGATTTATAAGCATCCTCATGGCTGTAAAAACTATGATAAATGTCTTCCAGCAAACCTGGGGTAATCTTTTCGCGATCATGTCGGCTTAAGTATTGAAAGGCGGCGTGCATGCCTTTGTAAAATTGCGGGCGGAAATTAAGGGGGCCTTTAACCGCTTGCCATCCATCAGTTTGAATACGCCAGATCTCACTTCGGGGGAAATCCTCCAGAGCTGCATCAATTAAACCAGGCATAATAGACTTCTTATCAGAACAACTTGATTTCAGTATAATTGTAGTTTATTAAGATAGTATTAAATTAAGCATTATGGTATAATTTTATCCAATATTACCTTGGGAATTTATTATGCGCCGCGTAGCAGTCTATGGTCGAGACACCGACGGGAAGAAATCGATTGTAACGGAGTTGGGCTCCCTGAAGCGTTACAAGTTTGTAGAGTCTAATTCGTCGCTCCATTCTTTTCTACTCTTTAATGACAACCATGAGCCGCCTTGTCATACGGCTTCCCTGCAAATTCTTGTGCTTGATTTAAACAATGAAACGACCGAATCGATTGCTTCCTTGAAGAAGAATTATCACCCCTGTGATTTTAAACGCCCCGTACTGCTGATGGTTTATGGGAACAACAAGCCACTTGTCGAGCAATTAAGTTCTTACCTCAATTCAAATGTTAGCTTGTATCACATTGAGGACATGGAAAAAGTCAACTCGGAAGCTATTCTCACTCAATTGGATATGTTGAGCAGTCAATTTTATGACAGTAAAAATAATCCCGTATTTAATACATGATTTTTTATACATAGACGAGACTACAGCTTATGCGCAATGGCAATTTGAAGATCATCAGTTCCTCATTGACAGTGACATCCCCTTCGATATCCAATTCCAGTTCTCAAAAAGCATATGATTTTATTCAAAAACGCTTTTATGCTCTCAGCACGTCACATCACAGCGTTCTGATTACAGGGTCAAGTCTCGCCCATCAACACAAGGACATTGAAAACGAGCAGGTGTTAGATGCTGGCGCAATGACCTTTGTGAAAAACAAGGCAGGAATTATCACCGGTGTTCGTCAGGCTACCGCCGATGGACTGGGCGGTTCCCCTGAGGATGAAATGGAAAATGCCAGCATTGCCAACATCGCTTCGTTTGCCTGTGAAACGTTTATCGACAGCAGGAACCCCTCCCTGGAGACCTATTATCAAATCGCTCAATCCTCCAAAGATCATACTTTATCGCTGAATTCCTACCAATCCTATGACAGTCAATGCGCTTTGGCGGCGGCTGCGTTTTCTTACTCAGGTAAAGGCAAATACCAGGGTGAGCTTTCGAATATGGGCGATACCTTGCTCGTGGTGCTAAACGAAGACATGAAAGTCAAACACATCCTGCCTGCCCGCCATATTTATCGCGGCATGGGTGTTTGGACTCCAGCCTCGGTGCAAATGCTTGATCAAAAAAAACCGAAACCGGTTTTAATCAATGAACCTTACGAGGCACAGGAAGGCGATGTCATCATTTCCATGACCGATGGAATTTGGTCGGAACTGGATTTATCCCCCTTTATGGAAAAAAATGAAATTCGTGAATTCAAAGTGAAGGAAGATAAATTTGAAGCCTTGTTTAACTCAGCCTCCTTACTTAAACACGGTTCTGCCTATGCGATTGCTGCAACACTTTTGAACGTAGCGATTGAACGCTCGTTGTTCAAACGCAAGCAACTTCTCGATTTATTGAATCAGTTAAAAAAAATGGATTTGCCCTCTAAAAACGCGACAGTGGACGAAGTGCTTACGCTTTTAAAAGACAAGGGCCAGGACAAAACAGCGACGGCCTTGTCTGAGTTACTGTTTGATAACAGTGGCGACGGAATCGTTTATCGACGCGGCGTCGATATCCCGTTCGTTCTGGTACTTCAGGATTTACAGGGAAGAACGGCGGGCGATTGCTCTACCATCAATGTGACGCGTATCCCCTATCATACTGATGAATGCATCCGTGCCTTGTTGAATCAACCGAAGCAGGCCTCAGTCTTAATTCGCGAATTGATGAGTGAAATACCTTCCGCAGAAAAAATCACCGAATCCATTGCCCGTTTAAAGAAGGAAACCGTGCTTGTCAAACCCCAGATGTTGCTGGAAAAACTAAAAACAGAAAAAAATCTCAACGACACTCTGCTTGAGGCAATCGAACAGGTATTGCTTGCAATTTATCAGATTAAAGCCATCCAGAAAGACACACCACGTTACATTGACCAGTTGCAACGCATCACGGGACTCATGGACACACTAAAAGAGCCTGTTAGGGGCTGTGTATTCCAATTAGTCAAAGCCGATGTGGCACCTGGTTTTAACTTGATAAGTCTGTTTGCCTCCAGGCAAACAAGCGCCTTTAAACAATTTGTAAAAGCCCAGGGCCCTGGCATCACGCTTGAGGATTTTTTACAGGCATTTGAGCATGACGCGGTGGATGACCTTGCCCCGATCACGCTTTCAATGGACTAACTCGAAAGCATTGATAAAAATTTTGTGTGGTTTGCCGGGCCACTTCCTCGTAAGTCATTCCCCGCAAGTCCGCCAGGGCTAAGGCAACGTGCTTCACCAGGGCTGGGTGGTTTTGTTTTCCACGGAACGGAACAGGCGCCAAATAAGGTGAATCCGTTTCGATTAACAACCGATCAAGAGGAACTTTGCGTGCTACGTCCTGCAAAGTCGTGGCATTTTTAAAGGTGACAATGCCTGAGAGTGAGATATAAAAATTCAAATCCAGCGCTTGTCGGGCAACATCCCAATCTTCTGCAAAACAATGCATGACGCCGCCTATCTCAGCCGCTTGACTGCTTTTCATGACTTGCAACGTATCGGATGCAGCCTGACGGGTATGTATAATTAAAGGCTTTGACGTGGCGATGGCTGCTTCAATGTGGTGAACAAAGCGTTGGCGTTGTAAGGCCTGGGCTTCACTCGTGGTGGTGCGGTAATAATCGAGACCGGTTTCACCAATGGCAATGCAGGCCGGATGGCCTTGGGCCAGTGCAGCCAGTTCAGCCGCATCCGGTTCCCTGTCGATTTCACTGTTTGGGTGAATCCCGACTGAAATACTGACCTGCGGGTAAGTGTCTGCCAGTTGACAAAGCGTGGGATAATCATCCAGTTCCACACAGACACAAAGAAAATGACTGACGTCGCTTTCTATGGCGAGACGCATGACTTGATTCAAATCCTGATTAAATTCCGATAAATCAATAAAATTGAGGTGGCAATGTGAATCAACAAGCATAATCTACATGGTGTCTGTCATTTGTGATGATTTTAGCATGCCTGCCAGATAGGTTTCTATTTTATTGCAAAAATGGCGGCAATTTTCGCCTAAAAATTGTACTCCAACACCGCTTGGCTTACTGCCTTGTGCGCCTTTGGGGGTAATCCACACCACTTTGCCATCGATTTTGTAGGTTTCTGGTTCAGTTAACAACTTCACATTCAGCTGCACTGGCATGCCCAAGGTGAAATTATGATTGGTGCGTATGAATAAACCGCCGCCATGCAAAAACGGCATGTAGGCCATGTAAAGCGCTCCCTCGCTGGCATAGGCACAATTGATGGTTGGGATGTCTTCCGTCGACATGTTATTTTCCTTTAATCGTGGTAGCCCAATAAAAGATTTTCCAATGCGAGTAATTGATTCACACTGATAGTATGGTTTATTTTTTTAAATATGCCATTAATTTTATCGATTTGCCCAAATAACACAGGGACACTGAGCGAAGACGCCAGGGTATTCATCGCCGCCTGATCGTCACTTTTCTGCATCAGCTTGAGATAAATTAAATGGGCATGAAGGAGGGAGAGAAACCACAAGAGTGCCGGAAAATCATGGCTTGCCCATTTGGCGGCCAGGGAGCAGGCGGATTCCTCACGTGTCAGCAAGGCCTGCAAATCCTCAAGAATGGTTGATTGCTGACTAAACACCTTACCCTTTGCCGTATCCTCCGCATGGCGTTGGCCTAAAGCCAGGTAATTGTCTTGTTTTTCATCAGCATCGTACAAACGCCACAATTGGCAACGGCTTAAGACAGTGGCCGGTAGAGTGCCGAGGAATTGCGCTTGCAAAAGAAAATAGACGCCAGGCGGCGGTTCTTCGAGTAATTTTAACAGGGCATTCGCTGCGGCATTATTTAATTTTTCTGCGGATTTAATCACAATAACGCGCTGAGCGCCCAATTGCGCCGAGGTGTAAGCGATGGTCTGTAGCGCCCGGATTTGTTCAATCTTGATTGCCCCCCCTTCTTTTTCAGGCTGGACAAGGGTTACATCCGGATGGCAGTGCACTGCAACGAGACGACAGGACTGGCATTGCTGGCAGGGTTTTGTCGGGTTGTGGCACAAAAGCAGTTGCATTAAACGGTGATTGAGCGCGTTCATTCTGGATTCATCGTCAGCACAAAAAAGATGACCATGCGTTAAGCGCTGATGAGCATGGCTTTGTTCAAAGTGAAGCCAACAGCGTTCAAACGGATCAGAATGCGGCATAATGGCTCAGGAACTTTTCAAGGTGCGATAACGCTGATTTTTGCACGGCTTCAAGCGTTTGGCCAGCATCAATCACAGCGACATTGCTCAACGTTTTAATTTTTTCATGGTAAGCGTGATTCACGCGATCAAAAAAAGCCTGAGACTCCTGCTCAATGCGATCGCTGTCGCCGCGCTGCGTCACTCGTTCCATCCCGCGTTGTGGCAGGATATCCAAAAACAGAATTAAATCCGGTTGAAATCCCTGTAAGGTAATGGTGGAAATGGTTTGAATGATTTCGGGGTCGATTTGTCTGCCCCCTCCCTGATAGGCGAAGGTCGAAAGTTCGAAACGATCGGCCAGAACCCATTTTCCTTCATGTAATGCTGGACGAATGACCTGATCAAGCAATTGGACCCTGGCGGCATAAAGAAGCAGTAGTTCAGTGTAGGCACTCATGGGCTCCGCCGGTCTCGGTTCCTTGATTAAATGGCGTATGGTTTCACCGATGTGAGTACCTCCCGGCTCGCGAGTCGTCACAACGGTCAATTGCCTTGATTCAAGCGATTGCTTTATTGTCTGCATCACCGTTGATTTGCCGGCTCCTTCCAGCCCCTCTACAACAATAAAGCGTCCCTGGGTCATTGTTGCGGTTCCTTGTTCTTGTATTTATACCGTAAAACGGCCTTTTTCTGCTGTTCATACGTCTCTGAAAACGCATGCGAACCGTCGCCTTTGGCCACAAAATAAAGGTAACGGCTGGGTTTTGGATGAGCGGCAGCATCAATGGACTCTTTACCCACCATGGCGATTGGCGTAGGCGGCAGTCCACGGTTTTTATAGGTATTGTAAGGCGAATCAATGCTTAAATGCTCATGGCGCAGCTTGCCGTCAAACTGTTTCCCAAAGGCATAAATAACGGTGGGATCCATTTGCAACGGCATGTTTTTCTTAAGCCGGTTCACAATAACACCGGCAATCAGTTTGCGCTCGCTGGCTAAGGCAGTCTCTTTTTCAAGAATGGAGGCAGCAATCAATAATTGATAAGCATTGTCATAGGGTAACCCCGGACTTCGACTATTCCAGGCGGTATTTAAATAATTCAATAAATCATGATTGGCGACGTTAAGCAGTGATTTGGCATTATCCCCCGCATCATAATTGTAGGTATCGGCAAGGAAAAGGCCTTCAGGGCTGGGGTGAGGACCTGAAAAAGCGTTTAAATCCGCCTCATCAAACGATAAATACGGGGCCTTTTTTAAGTTGTCGGTCACTTGTGCCAGGGTCGTTCCCTCAATGATGCGAAAAGATTGCACCAGCACCTCACCGCTGGTCACTTTGTCCAGTAATTGCTGAGCTGTCTCACCAGGAGCAATCTGATAAATACCGGCTTTGAGTCGATTACTGTAGCCCTGCCATTTCATGAACGATAAAAACATTTTTTTCGAGCCGATCAAATGCAGGGCATCAAGGTGATTGACAAAGGCCGATGCCGTGGAGTTGGGTTTAATTTCCAAGATAAGGGGCTTGCTTTCGGGAGGCAACAGCGGTTTAGTCAGCAGCGCATTGACATTGTAGGTGAACAAGGTGAAAAACAGCACCAGAGACAGTGCTGTTACAAAGAAAAACCACTTAAAAAACGCTTTCATCTAGACTCGCTTAAACAGCAAGCTTCCATTCGTTCCGCCAAATCCCAATGAATTGCTTAAGGCGTAATCGATTTTCATCGACTGGGCCTTATGTGGCACATAATTCAGATCACATCCTTCATCGGGATTATCCAGATTAATGGTTGGTGGCGCGATTTGATCGCGGATGGCCAGAATACTGAAAATCGCCTCAACCGCACCGGCAGCACCCAACAAGTGTCCAGTCATGGACTTGGTTGAGCTCATGGCTAACTGATAAGCATGGTCACCAAAAACCCGCTTAACCGCTTTGGTTTCATTCATGTCGTTCAGGTAGGTGGACGTACCATGGGCATTAATGTAATCGACTAGACTCGGAGCAATATTGGCATCCTGCACAGCGGCTTCCATGGCGCGTGCTGCTCCGTCAGCATCCTCATCGGGAGCTGTGATGTGGTAAGCATCCCCGGACATACCAAAACCAACCAGTTCGGCGTATATTTTGGCGCCACGAGCTTTGGCATGTTCGTATTCTTCCAGAACAAGAATACCGGCACCCTCACCCATCACGAAGCCATCTCTATCCTTATCCCATGGGCGAGACGCTTTTTCCGGTTCGTCATTGCGTTTGGATAACGAACGGACAGCCGAAAAGCCAGCCAGGCATAAGGGGGTCGTGGTCATTTCGGCACCGCCGCAAATCATGACATCGGCATCGCCATAAGCAATCATTCGACCAGCGAGACCAATGTTATGAGTACCGGTTGTACACGCGGTCACCACGGAAATATTGGGTCCTTTCAGCTGATGCTTAATAGAAATCTGTCCTGCGACCATGTTAATGATGCCAGCAGGAATAAAAAACGGTGATACTTTACGCGGTCCGCCACTAACCAGTTTATCCTGATTATCGGTAATGGTTTGAATACCACCAATCCCAGCGCCTACCGCGACACCAGCCCGTAAGGACAAGGGATGGTCAACCACCAGACCAGAATCAGCCAGAGCCTCATCCGCTGCGGCTATTCCATATTGGGTAAATAAATCCATTTTACGAGCGTCTTTCAGCGGCACATGGTTCTCGATGTTGAAGTCTTTGACCTTGGCCCAGATTTTGGTGGGGTACTCGGTGGTGTCAAAACCATCTATCACGCCAACACCACTTTTCCCGGCCAGAATATTTTGCCAGGTTTGCTCTACATTAAGACCGACAGGGGTCACCATCCCCATGCCGGTTACTACTACACGCCGCTTACTCAATGAATACTCCTCGAATTTATCAAGCTTCTTCTTTATTCATGTTTGATTCAATGTAATCAATTGCTTCCTGAATCGTTGTGATTTTTTCAGCTTTTTCATCAGGAATCTCGGTCTCGAACTCTTCTTCAAGAGCCATAACCAATTCAACAGTGTCAAGAGAGTCTGCACCCAAGTCATCAACAAAGGATGCATTATTGTTCAAATCTTCCTCTTTAACGCCCAATTGTTCACCAACAATTTTGCGAACTCTTTCTTCAACTGTACTCATAACTCGTCTTTCCTCTTCGGTTTATTAAAATTTTCTTGTGGCTAGTTTATTCATTTATTCAAAGAACGCAAGTCCATTAATTCATGTACATACCGCCATTGACGTGAATTGTTTCACCCGTAATATAATTTGCACTGTCTGAGGCAAGAAAAGCCACGGCTTCAGCAATGTCCTCTGCCTTGCCCAGACGCTTCATGGGGATGCGTTTCAGCATTTCGTCTTTCACCAGTTCGGGAAGTGCACTGGTCATGTCGGTATCAATAAACCCTGGGGCTACCACGTTGACCGTGATGCCGCGGCTGCCGATTTCCTGGGCAAGTGATTTGGTAAAGCCCACGACACCTGCCTTAGCTGCAGTATAGTTCGCCTGTCCGGAATTTCCACTTGAACCGACCACCGAACCAATCGTAATGATGCGTCCCCACCGTGCACGGAACATGGGCTTAAGGCAGGCTTTGCTCAAACGAAAGACGGCATTCAGGTTGGTCTCAATCACCTTGTACCATTCCTCATCGTCCATGCGCAGTAACAGGTTGTCATTAGTAATACCGGCATTATTAACCAGAATGGAGGGTAATTTATCTTCATCCGACAATTGGGCCATCAAATGCTCCACGCCCTCTTTATCAGTTACATTGAGCATAACGCCATGCCCTGACAGATGGTCGGCCTTAAAAGCGGCCGTGATGGCTTCGGCACCGGCGGTTGAGGTGGCGGTACCAATAACATAGGCGCCTTTTTTTGCAAGATTTAAAGCAATGGCCTGCCCTATTCCGCGGCTGGCACCTGTAACAAGGGCAATTTTTCCTTGCAGATTGGTCATGTAAACTCCTATTGACACTGTTCGTTCGTTGTCAGACTACCAAGGGCTTGTTCGAGCGAAATCTGATCATAAATGCTGCTGGTCGCCAGCGTTTTGTCAATGCGCTTGACCAACCCGCTCAAGACTTTACCGGGGCCACACTCAATCACCAGATGGGTTTGTTTATTTTTCATCAACTGGATGGTTTCAACCCATCGAACGGGACTGTACAATTGTTCTTTCAACAATGCTCTCATCTGCTCTGGCGACTGGTAGATGCTCAGATCAACGTTACTGATGACAGCAGTATCGGGGACACGGAAGGTCGATTCAGCCAGACATTCAGCAAATTGTTCAGCCGCGTCAGACAATAAAGGGCAATGGCAAGGCACACTGACCGGGATGATTTTTGCCAGTCGCGCATCCATTTCTTCGGCCAGTGTGACGGCGCGATGAACGGCTTCAGTATGGCCGGCAATAACCACCTGGCCTATGGCATTATAATTGGCTGGGGTCACTTTCTGCTGTGCATCACTGGCCTGCAGGCAAAGCTGGCTGACTTGTTCATCACTCAAACCGACGATGGCGGCCATTGCACCCTGTCCCATCGGAATGGATTGTTGCATGATTTGACCACGGCGACTGACCAGCAGGGCTGCGTCAGGGAGTGAAATGGCGTTGGCAGCTGTTAAAGCGGCGTATTCACCCAGACTGTGGCCTGCCATGAGATGGGCCTTGGGGAAACCGACTTTTTTTAATACCTGAAAAACAGCGACGTCGGCTGTCAGCATGGCAGCTTGTGTGTATTCGGTCTGATTCAATTGCGAATCAGGGCCTTGTTGTACAAGTGACCACAGGTCATAACCCAGTTTATCGGACACTTCACTGAACACATCAATAATCTGGCTGTGGTGATCAGCGAGTTCGGATAACATGCCAATGGATTGAGAGCCCTGGCCAGGAAATACATAGGCAATATTAAACATGTAAAGGTACTCCAACAGACTAGTAACGAATAACCATGGCACCCCAGGTCATTCCACCACCGAACGATTCCAGTAATAATAAATCCCCTCGGGAAATTTTATTATTCTGTATTGAATAATCGAGGGCGAGAGGGATGGATGCAGCGGAAGTATTGCCTTGATTTTCAATGGTTACAATGACTTGTTCCATGGATAAATCCAGCTTTTTAGCGATACCTTGAATAATGCGAATATTGGCTTGATGAGGGATTAACCAGTTGATGTCTGATTTCTGCAGACCGCTGCAATCCAGAATTTCATCCACAATGTTACCCATGATATTGACGGCAAGCTTAAACACTTCATTGCCACGCATGCCGATAAACGATGCCTGATCGTTGCCCGTGGCGTTATCGTAGGTAAGGTATCCCTCGCCATCGTACAGGGAGTGCAGGCGACTGGCTAAAATGCCGGGTTCGTCGCTGGCGCTTAACACTGCTGCACCCGCGCCGTCGCCAAATAATACACAGGTTGCCCGATCCTGCCAATTAACGGCTCGGGACATGCTTTCACTGCCTACAACGAGCACGTGCTCGGCTGTGCCTGACTGAATGTATTGCCTGGCCATGTCCATCGCATAGACAAACCCGCTGCATGCCGCTGAAATATCAAAGGCCGGGATACTGCGGGTCGAGGCGATTGCTTTTTGCACATGGCAGGCCATGCTGGGGAAAAATTGGTTGGGTGTGCAGCTCGCCACAATGATTAAATCAATGTCATCAGCCTGCAGTCCAGAGGTCTTTAGTGCTTTTTTTGCTGCTTCAGACGCCATGTAAGCTGTGGTTTCATGCTCGGAGGCAACATGGCGGCTACTGATACCGGTTCGAGAAAAAATCCACTCATGGGTGGTATCCAATTGCGACTCGAGCTCTTTGTTGGTGAGGGAACGCACAGGCAGATAACTTCCTGTTCCTTTAATAATGGCATTTTTCATAGCAACAAACCCTGGTTGATGAAATCGGTGATTTGATCTCTAACCAAATCAACAACGTTACTTTGAACCTGCAACATGGCTTCTTCAATCGCATATTGAAAGGCCAACTCGCTCGCGCCGCCATGGCTTTTGACAACAATGCCGTTTAAGCCGAGTAAACTGGCTCCATTGTATCGCGCAGGGTCCATGCGGACTTTTAAATGGTTCAGCGCAGGTTTTGCGATTAACCCCGCCAACTTGGCCCATGGGCTGCGGGTGAATGATTCTTTAAGTACGGAAAGCATTAGTTTAGCCAGGCCTTCGCTCGCTTTAAGTGCAACATTACCGACGAATCCGTCACAAACAACGAGATCGACACTGCCTGAATAGAAATGATCCCCTTCCACATAGCCCACGTAATTCATCAGTGTGCATTCAGCCAGCATGTGCGCTGTCCGTTTGACCTGATCATTCCCCTTGATTTCTTCAACACCAATGTTGAGCAGGGCAATGCTGGGCTTGGGTTTTTTATCCAAAGCCCGAATAAGGGCAGACCCCATGACGGCAAACTGAAAGAGGTGTTCTGCACAGGAATCCACATTGGCACCGAGGTCAATGACACGGGTTTTCCCTTTCAGGGTCGGCAATTCGGCAATGATGGCAGGCCGATCAATGCCTGGCAGGGTTTTCAGCACAAAGCGGGCCGTGGCCATTAAGGCACCGGTATTTCCGGCACTGACACAGGCCTGTGCCTGCCCGTCCTTGACCAGATTAATCGCAACCCGCATGGAAGAATCTTTCTTGTTGCGCATGGCATGCGAAGGCAACTCATCCATACCTACAACCTCGGATGCATGGATGACCGAGAATTGACTGGCGCTTGCGACAGAATGCTTTTTAAGATGCGAATTAACCTGAGCTTGATCGCCGACTAACAATAATTTTAAGTCAGGATTACGCCGGATGGCACGAACACAAGCAGGAATCACGACATTCAGACCATGATCCCCACCCATCGCATCAACAGCAATGGTGATGTTCTTCAAGGAAGCTTACTCTTGTTCGTAAACGTTATCGGTATCCAGCACTTTTTTGCCACGGTAATAGCCGTCAGGCGTAATATGATGACGCAGGTGTTTCTCACCACTGGTGGAATCCACTGACAGAGTGGGTGCAGTCAGCGCATCGTGAGAGCGGCGCATATCGCGTCTGGAACGCGATTTTTTATTTTGTTGAACAGCCATTGTATTACTCCTAGGCAATTTGTATTAATTCATTTGGGACGGAATATTACCGATTTTTTCTCGTTAATCCAAGTCTTAATAAGAGATTTTATCACGTTTATTGCCTTTCGGCATGAATAAAGGCAGCAATTTCCGGATCACACTCGTTGGGGTCGTTATGGGATTGCGGGCTGTAAAGATGCAATTCGTCAGTAATCAGCCCCTCTAAATCGACCTGATTGTCCACTGCGACGATGGTTTCATAGGTGGTTAACCATTTTTCCGCCGCCTCCTCCGAACTGCATACAGCAATCTCAAGATGATTGGCATACGAATAAGTAAACGGTTTGAGGCAGCGCTGGCAGGTAATCGTCAAATCACCGCTGACGTGCAAATTCACTAAATAATAATTGTCTTTTCTTTCAACCTCATAGCCGCATTCCAGGTGAACTGACGGCTCAATGTGATATGGCAACCGGTCGGTTAAGGTCAGGGAAAGGTGTTGCGGCCCCTGATTGACCGCTTTTCTAAGATTAATGTGCATGGATTTAACTCAAATAACGGAATAATAACGGAGACTTTTGCAAATTGCGATTTAATCTTTTGTTATTATGGCGTAAAATAGAATCTTTTTTAAACATTTGTTGCTCAATGAAAGCAAAAGTTATTGTCGGGATGTCCGGCGGCGTTGACTCTTCCGTGGCTGCCTGGCTTTTGAAAGAACAAGGCTATGACGTCGAAGGCCTGTTCATGAAAAACTGGGAACAGGATGATACAGAGGGCTACTGCGCCGCAGCAGCGGATCTGGCAGATGCTCAGGCGGTCTGTAATCAGCTGCAAATCCCCCTTCACAGTGTCAATTTTGCAGAAGAGTACTGGGATCGCGTGTTCGCCCATTTCCTTCGCGAATATGAACTGGGCCGCACACCCAATCCCGATGTGTTATGTAACAAGGAAATTAAATTTAAGGCTTTTTTAAATCATGCCCTTTCACTTGGCGCGGATTACATTGCAACGGGCCATTATGCCAGGGTGCGCGCCGAAAGTAACCCGGGGGCCTTATATAAAGCCAAGGATCGCGACAAGGATCAAACCTATTTTCTGCATGCCGTAGAGCCCTCGGCTCTTGCGAAAACCCTGTTTCCAGTGGGGGATTTTCTTAAAACAGAAATCAGGGATTTTGCACGCCAGCTTGGACTGGTAACTCAGGCCAAAAAAGATTCGACCGGTATTTGTTTCATCGGTGAAAAGCGGTTTAGGGACTTTTTAAAAGAATTCATTCTTGCAAAACCAGGGGACATGCAGACACCCCAGGGCGAGACCGTGGGACGTCATGAGGGATTGATGTACTATACTCTCGGTCAGCGTCAGGGATTGGGTATAGGTGGTCGTAAAACAGGCGGCGATGAACCCTGGTATGTCGTAGACAAAGACATTGAAGCCAATGCATTAATTGTTGCCCAGGGCGATCACCCTCTGTTGTACTCGCAGGGTTTGATTTGCAGCCCTGTTCATTGGCTGGTGCCGCAGGATCAGGTTTCTTTGCCGTTAACCTGTTTTGCTAAAACCCGTTACCGCCAGCCGGAGCAGGCCTGTGTCATTTCACCTGAAAGCAATGGTCAGCATTACGTCATGTTCTCCGAATGGCAACGGGCGGTGACACCGGGCCAGTACATTGTGTTCTACGATAAAAATCAGTGCCTCGGCGGAGCGACAATGGAGCAAATTATTCGCTAAATAAGGTACAATTAATACATGGTGTAGCGAGACCCCTTTTCTTCTGGAGTATTTCATGGCAGCGATTAATGCAATCCCCTCATCAACAACCAAGGTATATTTTTCAGTCAGTGCGGCTGACAAAGTGGCGGCCCTGATTGCTGAAGAGGACAATCCCAATCTGAATTTACGGGTTTACATTACCGGAGGCGGTTGTTCCGGGTTTCAGTACGGTTTTACCTTTGATGAGACAATACAGGATGATGATACGGTGGTCGTTCAGACCTGCTCCGACGGTCAATCCACGGTCAAGCTCCTGATTGACTCCATGAGCCATCAGTTTCTAAACGACGCGGAAATTGATTATGTTCAGGGCATTCAGGGCGAGCAATTTGTCATTCGTAATCCCAATGCCAAGACCACCTGCGGCTGTGGTTCGTCCTTTAGCATGGATGATGAGTAGCCCACCTCACTCTTAAGGCCCTGGTTTTCGGGGCTTTAATCTCAGAGTTTCAGCAGCGCTGTAGCCTGTGTTTCACTCAACATGCTCCCTTTTGAGTTCCCTACATCCCCCTCTCTCTTGATGGAATCGAAAAATTTAATCACCGGATTCACTTTGACACTGACCTTATTCAGTTCATCCAGTTGACTAAAATCGGCGTGTGGATCTCCCATGAGCACGCAGGCAAACTCTAATGTCAGATAGAGGGTGTGTTGTCCAAACAGCTTATTGGGGGTCTTATCCTCGATAAAGCCTGTTTTAACAGCGTAATTAAATTCCTCCAGAAAATCGAGTTTGGTTTGTTTATTGGGAAAGGTTAAAATGGCGCCAGCCCTTTCTCCGGCTGCAAAATGGGCTCCACTGTTTTTTAAGGTTTTGCTGTTAACCGTCATTTGATAGGGGTTCATATTAAACTGCGTTAAATGCTATGATTGCTTAATTTTAAACCATATGGATTAACGTTTTATTAATAGGGTTTAACAATGACTTTCGTGCCGATTTTAATAAAATTCTGATGCAGCCATTTGGCATCGTGCGGCTTGACGCGAATACACCCATGGCTGGCATTGTAATTAGGCACATCATAAGAGCCATGAATAGCGTAATATTTACTGAAAAACATGCAATAAGGCATGGCTGCACCGCCTTTACCCAAAGGGTAACGGCTGGAGCGGCAATTGGCGCTGCCTTTGGAAATAATACGGTAAGTGCCCGTTGGTGTACGGCAGGCGCGACGAACGTCTTTACAATAACGACTGCCTCCCGAGGCCTTACCGCTGCGCACCACTTTGCCATTGTGATTAATGGCTACCCATGACAATGATTTTGGATTAAATACAAACTGATTGGAGGCTAAAACCAGGAGAGGCTTGCTATTCTCAAGGGGAGGAATCTGGGTTTGCGCTTGTACAAAGGCGGGCAGGCAAACTAAAACAAATGCAGCAGGGGCAAGGCGAATGCGTTTTTTTGCTTCCATGATCGTCTTCTTTGCTCAATATTCCTACAAATAACTATAGAACAAAATATAGACGAAGTGTTTCTTTGTTGATTGATTTGTGCGACATGTCTGCTACTACGGTAAGGCTTGACTTGAGCACGCAATGAGTCGCCAAGCGAAATCAAGGTAGGCCTCACAGGCCCTTTTAAGAAAGCACTGAAAAATTTAAGCACGGTGGAGTTCACCGATTATTGACTTGCGGCAAGCGTGCTTGTTTGCACGCGCAGGAGGACCGTTGATAAAGAATCGCAATCTCTAGGCCATCTTCCAATCGATCACTCCTCCTGCCAGAGGTTCACCCCTGATTTTTTGACTAAAAATTCAAGAAATTCCTGATGGCGTTGCCGCTCCTGCTCATTCACCGCGATAAGCGGGGAATGGCTTGACAGAAGAGGAAAGCCCTGCTGCTGTTGTTGGGTAGCCCCATGAACAGCAGCAAGATTGTCCTCTTCAAATAATTGGGTCTGACCGCCAGTCATGGCCAGGTAGACGTGAGCCAGGATTTCGGCATCAAGCAAGGCGCCGTGGAGGGTTCGGTTGGAATTGTCGATTTCATAGCGTTTGCAGAGGGCGTCCAAGCTGTTGCGCTGGCCAGGGTGTTTTTCTCGTGCCAAAACCAGGGTATCACAGACCGTACAATAATCGGGTAACCGCTTGGGCCATTTAACCCAGTTTAGCTCCGCTTCAATGAAGCCCACATCAAACGGCGCATTGTGAATAATCAGTTCGGTACCGGCGACGAATTGAATGAACTCCTCGACAATGGCTTCAAAAGGCGGCTTGTCTTTAAGGAACTCCGTACTGATCCCGTGGACGCGAAACGCACCCTCCTCCACGTCACGATTGGGATTGAGATAGGCATGGAAATGGCGACCGGTTAATTTTCGGTCTATTAACTCAACACAGCCGATTTCAATGATGCGATGCCCCAACTCAGGGCCTATGCCCGTGGTTTCCGTATCCAAAACAATTTGCCGCATATCAGCCCTTTAACATTTCAGTGATTGCCAGGTTGGCCAGTTCATCAGCGCGCTCGTTTTCAGGGTGTCCCGAATGGCCGCGTACCCAATGCCAACGGATAGTATGCATTTTGCTGAGCCTGTCAAGCTCCTGCCACAGATCGGCATTTTTAACCGGTTCTTTTTTTGCATTGAGCCACCCTTTCTTTTTCCAGCCGTGTAGCCACTCCATCATCCCCTGACGCATGTACTGCGAATCAGTGTATAAATCAACCACACAGGGGCGCGTTAATGCGCTTAACGCTCGAATGGCAGCGGTTAACTCCATGCGGTTATTGGTGGTATGCGTCTCACCGCCGTAAAGTGCTTTTTCCTGGCCATTGTAACGCAACAAGGCGCCCCATCCACCAGGGCCTGGGTTGCCTTTGCAGGCGCCATCAGTAAATATTTCAACCGTCATAAAAATAAATCAGGGTAAGGCTTTTGATTGGGGTCAATAGCATACACGGAAAAATCCTGAATACCAGCCTTACGCAAAACGTCTTCATCAATAAAAAAATGGCCAGTGGTTTCACGCGCGGGTTGATTGAGAATCCAGTAAGCCGCATCAGCAACGATTTCCGGTTTACGGCTGGCTTTGAAGATGGCTTCCGGGAAATTCACTTCAATGGCGGCGGTTGCAATGGTTGTCTTAGGCCACAGGGAATTTACCGCGATGCCTGCGCTTTTAAATTCTTCTGCAAGTCCCAGTGTGCAGAGGCTCATCCCCATCTTGCTCAAGGTGTAAGCGAGATGCGGTGCATACCATTTTTTGTCCAGACTCAGCGGTGGCGACAACGTGAGGATATGCGGGTTATCTGATTGCTTAAGGTATGGAATCGCCGCTTTTGAACAGGCAAACGTCGCGCGGGTATTGACACCCTGCATCAGATCATAACGCTTCATCGGTGTTGACAAGGTGTCGCTTAAGCTTATTGCGCTGGCGTTATTGATGAGCACATCAAGCTTGCCAAACCGGGCAATGGTTTCTCTGATAGCACCTTCAATCTGCTCCTCATCACGAACATCCACCATCAGCGGCAAGGCCTTTCCGCCCAGTTTTTCCACTTCCTCAGCGACACTGTGAATCGTGCCTTCCAGTTTCGGGTGGGGGGTATCGGTTTTGGCAGCAATGGCAATGCATGCTTTTTCACGTGCAAAGCGCAGAGCAATGGCACGGCCGATGCCCCGGCTGGCACCGCTGATAAAAAGGACCTTATTCATTATTTCTCCCTAAATTGATTCCGGCTATGTAGCGAAGATACCAGTGTACCAGTCTGCCATAAGGCGGATAAAGCCAGGCCGCTGTGGCTATCTTTTTCTTTTTAAAGACCGGTTTTAATTGTGAAAAGCGATCAAAGCCTTCCTGGCCGTGATACTGGCCAAACCCGCTGTGGCCAACGCCGCCAAAGGGCAGATCATCGATGGCCACGTGCATTAGCGTATCATTGACAGTGAATGCACCCGACAAGGTGCCGTACTCTAAACGGTTCAATTCGTCATTGTTGTCACCAAAATAATACAGGGCAAGCGGATTGGGTAAGGAATTGATGAAATAAATGGCATCGGCCATTCTCTCGTAGGTCATGATGGGTAAAATAGGGCCAAAAATCTCTTCATTCATGACTTTCATGGCCGTGTTGACATTAAAAATCAAATACACCGGCATTTTTGCAGAACTGGGTGATTCTTCCCCGTATTGCACCACCCGCGCACCCTTTTGCCGCGCATCTTCCAGTAGATCATGTAGCCTTTGTTTATGGGAAGGTGAGATGATGCCTGTGTAATTGTCATTGGTCATTAAGTCCGGGTAGTGTTGGCTTAAAAATTCAGCAAACCCCGTCTCAATGGTTTGTTCAAGCCGCGAAGGCACCAGCAGGTAATCCGGCGCAATGCAGGTTTGGCCGGCATTATACAATTTCCCCATGAACAAGCGCGGCAAATAAGCGGGATTCATCCCCTGCGAAAGAATAGCAGGGGATTTTCCGCCCAGCTCCAGGGTCACAGGGGTGAGGTTCTGGCTGGCTGCCGCCATCACCGCTTTACCGACGGAGGTGGATCCGGTAAACAGCAAATGGCCGAAAGGCAGGCTGGAAAAGGCCTTGCCCACCTCGACATCGCCGTCAACAATTTTGACAAATTTTTTAACAGTTGGTAGCGATGAAAGGAGTTTTTGTAAGGTTTGACTTAATTCACTGCTTAATTCCGACATCTTTACCATAACCCGATTGCCAGCAGCCAAGGCATAGGCTAAAGGAACAATGGACAAGAACACCGGATAATTCCAGGGTACAATAATTCCCACGACCCCCAGCGGTTGAGGTAGCACATAGGCACTCGCTGGCCAGAAATGCCAGGATACCCGTTTTTTTCGTGCTTTCGTCCATGTTTTTAAATGCGACAGGCAATAATCAATGGCTTTAATTGACGGCGCAATTTCCAGAAAAAGCGATTCGGTCTGCGAGCGGTGCGAATAATCGGAATTGATGGCGGCAGCCAAGGTTGTTCCCTGCGTCTTCAGCAGGGTTTTAAGTTGTTTAAGCATGTCGCGCCGTTCGGAAACCGAAGGATAAGGATCCTTTCGATGTTCCTGCATTAATTCCATAAAGAGGTTATTCAAGACCATGTTCATCCCTGCCGCCAGTCCTTTGCGTTAAATCCCAGCCGATTTCGCCGCTTAGAATTTTTTCCTTGATGATGGCAATATCCGGAGCAAAATAGCGATCCTGTTCGTAAGCCGGTACATAGGCCCTTACTTTTTCATACACTGTTTGCAACGGCGGCGATGTGGTGAGTGGTTTATGAAACTCCAATCCCTGACAGGCTGCCAACAATTCAATGGCCAGGATGGTCGCGGTATTGTCATTCATCAGCTGCAAACGCCGGGCTGCGTTTGTGGCCATGGACACATGATCTTCCTGATTGGCCGATGTCGGCAGGCTATCCACTGAGTGAGGATGCGCCAGCGCTTTGTTGTCACTGGCACAGGCAGCAGCGGTCACGTGTGCGATCATGAAGCCGGAATTAAGGCCGCTTTCTTTTACAAGGAAGGCCGGTAGACCGCTAAAATGAGAATCAATTAACAGGGCAATCCGCCGCTCCGAGTTAGCCCCGGTTTCAGCTATCGCCAGCGCAAGATTATCGGCGGCCATGGCAATCATTTCGCCATGAAAATTACCGCCCGACAGGATGTCCCCCTCTCGGGAAAACACCAGTGGATTGTCAGAAACCGCATTGGCTTCGACCTGGAGGGTGTCGGCAACAAATCGTATCTGGTGAAGCACTGCCCCCATAATCTGCGGCTGGCAACGCAGGGAATAGGGATCCTGGACCCGTTTGCAATCCCGATGCGACTCGCGAATGGCACTGCCTTTCAACAGTGTCCGATAGTGCATGGCAACCTCACCCTGGACCCCGTGGCCGCGGGCGACATGGATGCGCTCATCAAAAGGGACATCACTGCCGCAGGCCGCATCGACCGACAGGCTGCCGGTAAGAACCGCCACAGCGAATAATCGTTCTGCCACGTGCAGGGCCTGCATCGCTATGGCTGTAGAGGCCTGAAGGCCGTTCAGGAGAGCAAGGCCTTCCTTGGGCGCCAGTTCCATGACGTCAAGGCCGGCGATTTGAAGCCCGTCCCTTGCGCTGATGATTCGCCCCTGATGCCTCACTTCCCCTTCACCCAGCAAAGGCAGAGCGAGATGGGCGAGCGGTGCCAGATCGCCGGAAGCACCCACAGACCCTTTTGCCGGTATGCAGGGATAAACCTGATGATTGTAGAGGCGAATAAGGGCCTCAATCAACTCAAGCCTGACACCGGAATACCCTTGGGCAAGGCTGTTGATTTTAAGCAGGAGCATTAAAGCCACCAGCTCATCGTCCAGCAATTCGCCAGTGCCGCAGGCATGAGATAACACAATATTGCGCTGCAATTCTTTCAGATGCGATTGACTGATGGTTTGATTAGCCAGGGAGCCGAAACCGGTGTTAATGCCATAGACGGTTTCTCCTTTGTCCACGATCTCCTGGACAGTACCCTGCGAGGCCTGGATGCCCGGCAGGGCGGAATCGTCCAGCTTACAGGGGCGGCCGCTTTTAATCAGTTCGTGGTAATCCGCCAGCGTCATCTGCCGGGGTTTCAAAATAAAAAAATCAGCCATGGGCAGCGCCCTCCTCATCCATCATGGGCAGCCATAGCTGGTTGGCTTTCGCGCAGCGACGGGCCAGATCATAACCGGCATCCACATGACGCATGACGCCAGTCGCCGGATCATTGAACAACACGCGTTGCAGACGAAGCGCTGCTGCCTCACTGCCGTCTGCGACAATAACCACGCCTGCATGCTGGGAAAACCCCATGCCGACACCGCCGCCATGATGGATGCTGACCCAGGTCGCGCCACTGGCGCAATTAAGCAGCGCATTGAGCAAGGGCCAATCTGAAATGGCATCACTGCCATCCAGCATGCCTTCGGTTTCGCGGTTTGGACTCGCGACAGAGCCAGAATCCAGGTGATCACGGCCGATAACAATGGGGGCACTGACCTCCCCATGCCTGACCATGTCATTAAAGGCAAGCGCGAGACGCGCACGATCCTTTAATCCAACCCAGCAGATTCGCGCCGGCAATCCCTGAAAGGCTATTTTGTCATGAGCCATATCAAGCCAACGATGGAGATGGGGGTTGTCCAGTATTAATTCCTTGACTTTTTTGTCTGTGGCATAAATGTCTTTCGCTTCACCCGACAAAGCCACCCAGCGGAAGGGCCCTATTCCTTCGCAAAACAGCGGCCGGATGTAAGCCGGCACGAACCCTGGAATGGCAAAGGCTTCCCCTACCCCTTCTTCCAATGCCATTTGCCGGATGTTGTTGCCGTAATCAAAGACCGGGATACCTTGCTTTCTGAAACCCAGCATGGCATTCACCTGCACCGCCATGGATTTTTTAGCCGCGGCAATGACTTTTGCAGGCGCTGTCTTTCTCATCTCAATTGCCTGTTCCAGCGTCCACCCCTGCGGCAGGTAACCATTCAGGGGATCATGAGCGCTCGTTTGATCAGTGACCATCGCCGGTTTAAGGCCACGTTTGAGGAGTTCAGGATAGATGTCAGCGGCATTCGCCAATAAGCCGACTGACAAGGGAGTTTTTTCCCGGCAGGACGCCTCAATCCATTGCAAGGCTTCATCCAGCTGGTCGGTGTATTTATCGAGGTAGCGGGTTGAAAGCCGCTTTTTAAGCCGTGAAACATCGCATTCAACAGCCAGTACACTGGCGCCGGCCATGGTAGCCGCCAGCGGTTGTGCACCGCCCATACCGCCTAATCCCGCCGTCAAAATCCACCGGCCGCTTAAATCCCCGTGGTAATGTTGTCTGGCCGCCGCAACAAAGGTTTCATAGGTGCCCTGGACGATGCCTTGCGAGCCGATGTAAATCCAGCTGCCGGCTGTCATTTGCCCATACATCATCAGGCCTTTTTTATCGAGCTCGTTGAAATGCTCCCAGGTGGCCCATTTGGGGACTAAATTGGAGTTGGCTATAAGAACACGCGGTGCATCAACGTGGGTTTTAAACACCCCCACCGGTTTACCGGATTGCACCAGCAGGGTCTCGTCCTCGCCCAGTGCTTTCAAGACCTCGATCATTTTGTCGAAGCAGGACCAATTTCTGGCGGCACGGCCCAATCCGCCGTATACGATTAATTCGTCGGGGTTTTCAGCCACGTCCGGATCCAGATTATTCATCAGCATACGAAGTGCGGCTTCTGTAAGCCAGTTGCGGGAATGAAGCACATTTCCCCGAGGGGATTTGACGGGGCGGGCCTTGCGTGTCATAGTCATAATAATTCCATCCAAAGAACGACTAAAAAACAGTCACTTGCATTTACCACCGCTAGTCTACACTACTGCCGGGCCGACGTGAATTATTCCTGTGAGAACGCTGCAATTTATTGTTTTACTGTGATAATATTTAAGCATCTTTGCTTAAAATAAGGTCATCGTGGATACGAATGTCAAACACCCGGCCTCACTTCGTGTTTTTTTTGCGACAGAAATGTGGGAACGTTATGGATTTTATGTTGTTCAGTCACTGTTGGCTCTTTATTTAGCCAGCCATTACCAATGGCATGATAAACACATCTACGCCTTAGTCGGCTCCTTTACAGCCCTGACCTATTTGTCTCCGGTCATTGGCGGCTGGATTGCAGATCATTTGCTGGGGCAAAAAAACACCGTGCTGTCCGGCGCTGTCTTTCTTTTTTTAAGTTATACGCTGTTAACCCTCATTCAGTCCAAATCAGCGATGCTGATTGCCCTGGCGGGCATTGCGGTGGGTACCGGTTTGTTGAAGCCGAATATTTCTTCCCTGCTTGGCAATGAATACCCGATTGACTCACCCAAACGGGAAAGCGGCTTTACCGTGTTTTACATGGGCATCACCACCGGAATTATCCTCGGCACCACCCTGCCCAGCTATTTAAACGCCAATTTTGGCTGGTCTGTTACCTTTTCAAGCGCCGCCTTTGGCATGATCATCGCCTTTGCTGTGTTTGCCTTTGGCATTAAGCGGTATGGCATTGAGGATTATCACCCTTTTGAATGCCATCCTGCAAAAATAATGAATGCCCTGGGCATGATGTTTTTATTGTGGCTGCTCTCGTTCTGTATTTTATGTTATCCCGGGTTTGCTGACATTGCCTTTTTAGGTGTTGTGGTTCTGTCCCTGGTTTATCTTTTGACCACGGTTAAACGGGAATCCGCGCAACAAGGTCGACAAACGCTGGTTATTGGCCTGTTATGCATTGTCTCGGTGATGTTCTGGGCCTTTTATTTTCAGATGTTCATGTCCTTGACGCTGTTCATTGCCCGGGTTGTTGAGCCGACGTTTCTTGGAATTCAATTCCCTCCGCCCTATTATGTCAGTATTCAAAGCATCGGCATGCTGGTTTTCGGCTATTTTCTTGCACGAAGCAAACCGCAATTGAACAGCGTGCAAAGCGGTAAGCGCACCGGCAACAAATTTCTGCTGGCCATGCTATTCATGTGGCTGGCTTATGGCTTAATTGCCTTTGTGAGTCGGGAAAGCACTGCGCCGGCTTTGCTTTCGCCGCTTTATTTTATCCCTGCCTATCTGATGATATCGATTGCTGAATTACTGCTTTCCCCTGTCGGGCTCTCCGCTATCACGGTCTTGGCCAGTCGACGCAAGGTCAGTACCATGATGGGGATCTTTTTCGTTTCGCTGGGTATCGGTGGTTACCTCTCCGGTAAACTGGCCATCCTGACGGCGATTAATCCTGGTATTCAATCTGTCGTTGAATTGAAAAACCATTATGCAGCAAGTTTTACTCACCTGTTACTTATTCTGACAGCAGCCACGCTGGTATGCTTTGTGATTAATCTGCTGATAAAGCATCTGTTATCACGGAATAATCATGAAAAATAGCCAATTGCCGTCAATCTCTTTGAGACTTTTTGATTTTACTGATATTATCCAACGCCTTTTGGAAACAACTGTTCATGACTATGGCTAATCAACCTGCAGAACTCGAAAAACTCCTGCATATTCTCGACGAAATGCAGGCCATTGATATTAATGTCCTTGACGTGAGGCAACAAACAGCCATCACGGATTACATGGTGGTTTGCAGCGGCCGCTCATCCCGCCATGTCAAGGCCATTGCCGAGACGGTGATGGAAAAAATGAAGGCCCACGGCCTTTCTGCCATCGGCTCGCACGGCATCGAGGCCGGTGAATGGGCCCTGGTTGATTTTGGCGATTTCATCTTGCACGTCATGCAGCCTGACAGCCGTGCATTCTACAACCTTGAAGGGTTGTGGCAGGATGGCACTGCTTAAGGCTCCCTATGCTGAAAATGACCGTCATTGCCTGCGGAAGCAAAATGCCGTCCTGGGTTAATGAAGCGACAAAAGAGTACAGTAAACGGCTGCAGGAGTTCGTCAGCTTGTCGCTTAT
This sequence comes from Legionella sp. MW5194, assembly GCF_016864235.1. Classification (NCBI taxonomy): domain Bacteria; kingdom Pseudomonadati; phylum Pseudomonadota; class Gammaproteobacteria; order Legionellales; family Legionellaceae; genus Legionella; species Legionella sp. MW5194. Next base: position 1,704,211 of record NZ_CP045732.1, on the reverse strand, counting down.
CGAGATTCCTCTGACCAAACGAACCAAGTCGAGCGATTTGGCCCGTGTCATGGATAAAGAAGCGCAGTTAATCCATAGTGCCATACCTCCGGGTGCCCGCGTTGTTGCCCTGGCTATTGAGGGCGACAGTTTTGACAGTGAAAAACTGGCCGTTAAACTGAACTTGCTTCAGCAAAATCACAGTCATGTCTGTTTCATCATTGGCGGCCCCGAAGGCCTGTCCTCTGCAACCCTGGCTCTCAGCCAGGAACGCTGGTCTCTATCACGGTTAACCCTGCCACATCCGCTGGTACGGATTGTATTGCTTGAAACCCTGTATCGTGCCTTTGCAATAAATAACAATCACCCTTACCACAAATGAAGTTTTCCGTTACCATGTATGGCAATCCTGTTACCCCATTAATCCGAGTAGTTGCAAACGATGCGCCTCAATAATCCTGTAAAAAATGATCGCCAGGAAATCCGAATCCATCGCATTCGTTTGAATATACTCACTGTTATGGTAGCCCTGTTGTCGGTCGTTCTGTTAATACGCCTGGCTTATCTGCAAATTGCCGAATTCAAACGCTATGAAACCCTGTCTTTAAAAAATCAGATGAGTATTATCCCCATTGCGCCGCCGCGAGGGATTATTCTGGACAAAAATGGCATTGTCCTTGCCGAAAATATTCCCGTGTATGTTCTTGAAATTATTCCGGAACGGGTAAGCGACATGAACAGCACCATCGCGCGCTTAAGGAAACTGCTGCCTTCGATCAGCGACGAGGATGTTGATAATTTCAAGCGCACCCGCAAGCAGAACCGTTCGTTTGTCCCTATTCCCATTAAACTAAAGTTAACCCAGGAGGAAGTGGCCACCTTTGCTATCCATCAATACCAGTTCACCGGCGTCAGCATCAAGGCGCGGTTAATGCGCTATTACCCCCTGGGCGAAGTAACAGCACACCTTCTCGGCTATGTTGGCCGTATCAATGTGCAGGAACTTCAACAGGTCGACAGCACGAATTATCGCGCCACCAACTTTATCGGCAAATCCGGCATTGAAAAATACTACGAGAACATTCTGCATGGCCAGGTGGGCTACCAGCAGGTTGAAACCGATGTCAGCGGCCGGACCGTTCGCGTACTAAACAAACAAAACCCGGTTTCCGGTGAGAAGCTGTACCTGACGGTGGATATCCGCCTGCAAAAAATCGCCTATGAAGCCATGAAGGATAAGCGAGGTGCCGTGGTGGTCATGAGTGCGCGTCACGGGGATATTCTGACCATGGTGAGTTCACCAAGTTATGATCCGAATGTGTTTGTGAACGGCATTAAATCAGCCGATTACCAGAAGCTATCGGACACCCGCGACCGACCGCTTTATAACCGCGCCGTACGCGGATTGTATCCCCCGGCCTCAACCGTCAAACCCTATGTCGGACTGGCGGGGCTTGAAAAGGGCGTTATTGATACTGGATTCAGTGTGTATGACCCAGGCTGGTTCCGTCTGCCCGGTGTAAGCCATGCCTACCGGGACTGGAAAAAAGGTGGTCATGGTATGATTAACTTAAAGCGGGCAATTACGGTCTCCTGTGACACTTACTTTTATCAGCTGGGCCATAAACTGGGGATAGCTGAAATTGAAAAAATGCTGAGCCAGTTTGGTTTTGGCCAAATGACCCAGGTCGACCTGTATGAAGAAGCGCCAGGTATTCTGCCAAGCGCACCCTGGAAAAGACGAACGAAAGGCGTTTCCTGGTATCCAGGCGACACGCTGATTACCGCCATTGGCCAGGGATTCATGCTGGCTTCTCCACTGCAGCTGGCCAATGCCGTTGCCACCATGAGCCAGCATGGCCAACGTTACAGGCCCCATTTACTGTTAAAATCCGTACAAAGCGACAAGGGCGAAGTGCATCCCTATCAACCCATCAAAGAAAAGACAGTCAAACTCAACGAGGAAGCCAACTGGGACATTATCATTGATGCCATGCATGCGGTAACCACCAGTAATGAAGGCACGGGATACCGGTTTGGCCGCAATCCTCCCTATTCCGTGGCCGCAAAAACAGGTACCGCGCAGGTTTTTGGCGGGCGGCAATATGAAAAACGCCGCAACCAGGTCATTCCCGAACATTTGCGCGATCACTCCCTGTTCATTGCCTTTGCACCGGTTGAAAACCCCGAAGTGGCCATTGCGGTCATGGTTGAAAATGACGTTTTGGCTTCCAACGTGGCACGTAAAGTTCTGGACGCCTATTTTGAAATGAAAAAGAGCGAATCCCCATCATGAATCAACGACAAGCCCGTCCAGTCTATCGCTTTACCAGCAAAGCCATCCATGTTGATTTGCCACTGCTGGGTTTATTGCTTGGGGTCATCGCCTTTGGCATGCTGATTCTTTACAGCGCCTCCAATCAAAACCTGGGGATGGTATTAAGGCAACTGATGCGTCTCTCCTTTGCCATCGGCATTATGATGGTTTTTGCCATGGTTCCTCCCCACAAATATAAAATCTGGACGCCCTGGATTTACGGAGTGGGTCTCGCCTTGCTGCTGGCGGTTATGGTCATTGGTAAAATCGGTAAAGGCGCGCAACGCTGGCTGGATTTGGGCGTCTTTCGTTTTCAACCTTCTGAAATCATGAAATTGGCGGTGCCGATGATGGCTGCCTGGTTTTTTGACCGCAAGCCCATCCCCATCGACACTAAAAACCTGTTGATTGCCGCGGTCATTATTTTTGTTCCCGCGCTGTTAATTGCCAAACAACCTGATTTGGGGACTGCCATTATGGTCGTCTTCGCCGGTTTAAGCGTTATTTTCATGGCCGGCATCAGTTTCCGTATTCTGTTAGTACTCCTGGTTTTGGCGGGATTATCAGCCCCCTTGCTGTGGCATGTGATGCATGATTACCAGCGCCAGCGTATTTACACGCTGTTAAATCCAGAGCAGGATCCGCTTGGATCAGGTTATCACATTATTCAATCGAAAATCGCCATTGGTTCAGGCGGTGCGTTTGGCAAGGGATGGTTGGCAGGGAGTCAGTCGCACCTCAATTTTTTACCGGAGCATGCCACCGATTTTATTTTTGCTGTGAGCGGTGAAGAGTTTGGTTTTGTCGGTAGCATGCTATTAATCTTGTTGTTTATTCTGGTGTCGTTGCGCGGCCTGTACATTGCCCGTCAGGCTCAGACGAGTTTTACCCGGCTATTGGCTGCCAGTCTGGCCATGACGTTCTTTTTATCGGCCTTCGTCAACATCGGTATGGTGACGGGCATATTGCCCGTGGTAGGCATTCCATTGCCTCTGGTCAGCTATGGTGGAACGGCTATGGTGACTTTTTTAGCCAGCTTTGGCATTTTGATGTCCATCAGTTCGCATCGTATCCTGTTCACTGCCCTATCCTGACGCCTGTTCGGCGAATAATTGCGTCACGGGCGCAAAGGATTTGCGGTGAATGGGCGAGGGACCCAATTCAAGCAATAAACGGCGATGCATCTCCGTAGAGTACCCTTTGTGGACAGCAAAGCCATATCCCGGGTAGAGGCTGTCGAGTTGTTCCATTTCCTCATCACGTGAGACTTTTGCCAGAATCGATGCCGCACTGATTTCCGCAATCAATAAATCCCCCTGGACAATCGCTTCACAGGGAATGTCAATGTTGGGTTTGTGCAGGCCATCCACCAATACTCGGGCCGGCTTGATAGCCAACGCCTCCACTGCCCGCTTCATGGCCAGCAACGTTGCCCAATGGATATTGAGCTCGTCAATTTCACTGACTTCAGCTCTCCCGTAGGCAAAGCAAACCGCTTCTTTCTTGATTTGTTCTGCCAATGTTTTTCTTTTTTTAGGCGTCAATTTTTTTGAATCAGTCAATCCCTCCAGCGGCCGTTTCAAAATCACCGCGGCGGTTACGACAGGACCGGCCAAGGGTCCTCGTCCCACCTCATCGACACCCGCACTATAATTTTCCATTTATGTATCCCTGGGTAGAAAGACTGGCAATAATAACCATTTAAAATTGATTTATCACCCAGGAAATGCGATCATGCGCACAAATTTTTCTACGCTGTTAATCATGAGTGTTTTACGATGTGCCGTGATTGGGGTTGGCTACCTGGGTCGATTCCATGCTCAAAAGTACAAAATGGTGCCCGATGTGAAATTGGTGGGTGTCTGTGATGTGAACCAAACCGCTTCCGATGACGTTGCCCAGGAGTTAGGTGTACCTGCCTATTATGATTTTGCCGATCTTTTGGATCAGGTGGATGCCGTCAGTATCGCGGCCACCACCACGCAACATTATGCAATTGCCAAACAATGCTTAAGCCGAGGCATTCATGTTCTCATTGAAAAACCCATCACCGAAACCGTTGAACAGGCCGATGAACTCATCGCACTGGCTGAACAGCATCAGGTGAAACTGCAGGTCGGCCATCTGGAACGATTTAACTCCGCGCACCTTGCCCTGCAAAAATACCTGGTTAATCCCCTGTTCATTGAATCGCAGCGTCTGGCACCGTTTAATCCGCGAGGCGCCGATGTGAATGTGATTCTGGATCTGATGATCCATGATATCGATTTGATTCAATCCATTGTTAAAAGTTCCATTATCCACATTGATGCCCATGGTGCACCCGTGCTTTCATCGGCTATTGATATTGCCAATGCCAGAATCACGTTCGCAAATCACTGCGTCGCTAATGTCACGGCAAGCCGTGTCAGTTTTAAAACCGAGCGTAAAACGCGTATTTTTCAGCCTGATTGCTACATTTCCATTGATTACCATGCCAAACAGTTTGCTCTGTTTCGTAAAGGTCAGGAAGAAATGTTTCCCGGTATTCCCAATGTGGTTTGTGAGGAGTCCACCTTTGAAAAAAGCGATGCCCTGCTCGAGGAGATCAAATCCTTTGTCGATGCGATTAAAGAAAACAGCACACCACTGGTGACCGGGGTGGACGGCCGCAATGCCCTGGCTACGGCGAGTCAGATTACCTCGTTAATCCTCTCCCGCCTTGTGGCCTGAAATGACTAATCCACAGCCTAAAAAGGTTGTCATTGTTGCCGGTGAGGAGTCAGGGGATGCTCACGCCGCAACGCTGGTGTCCAACCTTCTTGCCTGGAATCCCACGCTTGAATTAAGCGGCATAGGCGGCCGTCACATGCAGCAGGCCGGGGTCAATGTGATTAGCGATTTAGCCAGTTTCGGCGTCACCGGCATTACCGAGGTGGTACGCCACTTCATGGTTATCAAAAAGGCGTGGAAATTAATCAAAAACCACCTCCAAACGGTTCAGCCAGATTTACTTATTCTCATTGATTACCCTGGGTTTAATTTGCGCCTGGCCCGCTATGCCAAACGCGTGTTGGGCTTGCGCATTGTTTATTACATCAGTCCACAAATCTGGGCCTGGAAGGCCAATCGCATCCACACTATCCGGGAGTGCGTTGATCGCATGGCGGTCATCTTGCCCTTTGAAAAGAGTCTTTATCAACAGGAGAAGGTAACCGTCTCGTTTGTCGGGCACCCGCTGGTCAATAAAATACCCGTCTACGACAACCTGGCATCGGTCAGAATGTCTTTGAATTTACCACTTGATAAGCGCCTGATTGCGTTACTTCCAGGCAGCCGACGTAACGAAATTGACCGGCACATGCCCGTGCTTTTAAAGACCGCGGAGCAACTTGGCAGACAGTATCATGATGTTCATTTCGTCATTCCAATCGCGGCCACCATCGATGCTTCCTTAATTCGTTCGTATTTTACCCATAGCCAGGTTGCCATCTCCTTTATTGAGGGGCAGGCGATTGATGCAGCAGCCTGCAGTGATTGTGTGGTCGTTGCGTCCGGTACCGCGTCACTGGAGTGCGCTTTGTTGGCTAAACCCATGTGCATCATCTATAAAGCCTCCCTGTTAACCTACATTGCGGCCTCTAAATTAATTAAAGTAAAATACCTGGGTCTGTGTAATCTGCTAAAAAATCAAATGATCGTACCCGAATTATTGCAATATGACTGCAATCCAGCCCAGCTTACACACCTCATTGACGACTTGTTGCATGATCATGACATGGCCAGGGCCATGGTGCACCGTCTTCGGGTTTTAAGGCGTGAATTATCCAGTGAGCAGGCAGATTTATCCATTGATGAGTTAATCAAGGAAGAGTTGTCCATTTAATTCCTTTTTGTCTTTTATTTAAAAGGTTTTCACGTTTTAACCGGGGAAATGGGCAAAACATAACCATTTTTTGGCACGGGAAACACAAAAAAAACCTCTACTCGTCATTTTTTGCGCATTTTATCCCCTCTTTTATTAAAAAAAGGCTATTATATAGAGAGATAATTCTGCTTAAGTCAGACTCAAAAGCCTAAGCGTACATTGGCGTTGCTTAAACTCATGGAGGAGTTGCACGATGTCAAATCATTTGAAGGAACCGCTTGATTTTAAAGTCTTGTTTGAATCCACTCCCGACTTATATCTGGTTCTAAACAGTGCGCTTCATATTATCGCTGCAAGCGATGCCTATCTGAAAGCCACGCTGGTGACACGAGAGCAAATCCTTGGCCGCTATCTCTTTGATGTATTCCCGGATAATCCCAATGAAGCAAGCCCCACCGGCGTCAATAACCTTAGGGCTTCCTTGCAACGGGTTTTGCAAACCAAAGCCCCGGATACCATGGCGGTACAAAAATACGATATCCGAAGACCTGAGTCGGAAGGTGATGCGTTTGAAGAGCGGTACTGGAGTCCGATGAATGTGCCGGTACTTAATCAAGACAATGAATTGCTCTACATCATCCATCGCGTCAAGGATGTCACTGAATTTGTCCACCTGCAACAGGCGGGGACTGAGCAAAATAAGCTGACAGAGGAACTGCGTAGCCGTACGGAACGCATGCAGATGGAAATTTTTTTAAGGGCCCAGGAAATTCAGGAAGCCAATAAGCAATTACGGGCCGCGATCAAGGAGCTTGAGCAAAAGAAAACCCAACAAGAGGTGTTGTACAGGCAGCTTAACGAATTAAATCAATTAAAAACGCAGTTTTTCGCTAACATGAGCCATGAACTGCGTACCCCGTTGTCGCTGATACTCGGACCTCTTGAGAAAATGAAAAAGGATCCTTCCCTGCCCTTATCCATGCATAAACCCATGGAAATCATCAGCAACAATGCACATATTCTGTTAAAACATGTGAATGATTTGCTCAATATCGCTAAGCTCGATGCCGGAAAAATGGTGCTTAATTATCAGGAAATTAATCTGGCCAAATTGATTCGTGTCATTGCCGAGAACTTTAACAGCCTGGCCGAAGACAAAGGTATTCATTTTAATGTCCAAAGCCCGCCTATTTTGATTGCTGAAGTTGATGCGGAAAAAGTGCAGCATATTCTCCTTAATCTGTTATCCAATGCGTTTAAATTTGTCCCTGCTCATGGTTTGATTGTCTGCAAAGTATCTCACGATGATCACAAGGCCATTATCAGTGTGTGCGATAACGGCCCTGGCATTCCTAAAGAATTGTATGAGGTTATTTTTGAGCGCTTCAGTCAGGTTGAAGGTGGCGAGACACGCAAACATGGCGGTACCGGCTTGGGACTTGCCATTGTCAAAGACTTTGTTGAACTGCAGAAAGGAAACGTGTTTGTCAAAGAATCCAAATCCGGCGGCGCGGAATTCATTGTGGAATTGCCCTTGAATGCACCCGCAGGTGTATCGGTTAGCCGCGCGTCATTAGACAGCTACGATCCGGCCTTGGATGAGATGAGTAAATCCACCGTGTTGTCATTGAAACCGGTGGCTAAACCCTCAGAAACGGCCGAAGTCCAGATCAATATGAGTGAAAAACCGACAGTGCTTGTTGTTGAAGACAATATCGACATGAATCGCTTCATTGCGGAGGTATTATCCACTGATTTTTATGTCATCTCCGCCACTGATGGGCTGGAAGGGTTTAACAAAGCCGTAGCCCACAAACCGGATTTAATTTTATCCGATGCCATGATGCCTCGGATGAGCGGTGAAGAATTAATTGAAAACCTTCGCCAGAAGGTCGAGTTAGCCGATACCCCTGTGATTTTGCTCACGGCTAAAAACGATGAAGAATTTCGATTGAAATTACTGCGTAGTGGCGTTCAGGATTACATCACCAAACCCTTTGCCGCTGAGGAACTCAAGGCGCGAATTAATAACCTGATTAATCTTCGCATGGCCAGAAACAAATTGGAGCAAAAAAACATCGAGCTTGAGCAAATCGCCTATTATGATCCATTAACCGGCCTCGCCAACCGCCAGCAATTATTGTCGAGCATGAAGGACTGGCTCAGCAATACCGCCGGACAAACCAAGCTGGCCGTGTTATTTCTCGATTTGGATCGCTTCAAATTAATCAATGATGCCTTGGGGCATAAAATTGGCGATATGCTTTTACAAATCATTGCCAAACGCATCAGCAATGTCATTCAGGCCGGTGATATTGCCACACGATTGGGCGGCGATGAATTCATTATCATGTTAAAACGGGTGACTGACAGCGTGGGAGCCACCAAAGTCGCCAAACGGATTTTAAGAAAACTCAATGAACCGGTGACAATTGAAGAGCACAAACTGTTTGTCACCGGGAGTATTGGCATCAGTATCTGGCCCGATGACGGCACTGATGAGCAGGCGTTAATCAAGCATGCTGACATTGCCATGTATTGTGCCAAAAAGGCGGGGCGCAACAACTACCAGTTTTTTAATTATGACATGGTGCATCGTCTGCAGGATAAGCTGGACATTGAAAATTTATTACGCGAAGCACTGGAGCAGGACAAATTGATTCTGCACTATCAACCGCAATACGATTTACGCACCGGGCGCATGGTCAGTATCGAAGCATTGCTGCGCCTGCCGTCCCATGACGGCGGGATACTCTATCCTAATCAATTCCTGCCTGTTGCCGAAGAAACCGGGCTTATCAAGCCCATTGGCGAGAGGGCATTTGAACTTGCCTGCATGGAATACAAACAATTCCTGCACAGCATCAAAAAATACAACCACCCCATCAAGTTGGCTGTGAATTTTTCATCTCAGCAGCTGGAAGAATATGATTTTATTCAGACGGTGCAAAACATCATTCAAAAAACCCGGGTAGCCGCCAAACAGCTTGAGTTTGAAATCACCGAAAATTCACTTATCCGCAGTATGGAAAACAGTGAGCGAATTATTCTGCAGCTAAAAGAAATGGGCGTATCGATTACTCTGGATGATTTTGGAGTAGGCTTTTCATCATTGAATTACCTGCGGCAACTGCCTCTGGATACCTTGAAACTCGACCCGACTCTGATTAAGAATGTCCCAGGGGACAAGGTAGACTCCGACATCGTCAGCTCCATCATTAACCTGTCTCATGCCATTGGTCTGTCGGTGGTGGCCGAGTGTGTTGAAGCAGAACATCAAATTCAGTTTTTAAACCAGCATCAATGCGACAAGGTTCAGGGTTTTTATTTTTCGAAGCCGGTGGCTATCGCTGCGGTCATAAAACTTCTGGAAGAGAAATCGCCCTGGACAGTGAATCAAACCATCTCAAAATAGAGGGGATCATGCGCTCTACGGGTATAGAGCGCGGAGATACTCCTATTGACAATTCTGCTTGTAAACAGCTACAAGACTATTGGGGTTAAAGACGGATAAATCCGTGTCCGCACTCCACATAATGGCCCCCTTAAGTTGTGTTTTCTTGACGAATGCACACAAGGCCTTGACGGTCTCAGGCGACTGATACCCGACGAATTGTTTTGCCTTGTCACTGTAAAGATAGGCACCAGCCACCACCAAATTACCTTCCTCGTCTTCTGCATTGACTGAATACGTTTGATAACCGAAGTCCTTCATGAGTTTATCAATGCTGTTATACGGTACCATACCATCCTGATTGCTGTAGGCTGCGGGAAAATGACTTGCCCCTGTCCAGGGTTGTTCAAATCCTGGCTGACTGGCATTCTCACCGGCTTCAACCCCGGCATAGCCTCGCCCATAGGCAGCGATACCAACCTGGAGTTTGTCTTTCGGCATACCGAACGACAGGACCTGTCGTGTGATTTCATCCGTCCCATAATTGATGGCAAATTCATCCTTGTGCTGGCTTTGCGGCTGCATTAGGTACGCATGCAAGGCGGTGTAGGGGTCGCTGTCATGCCCCCAGGTGCCATGCAAATCATACGTCATTAAATTTACGCTATTGACATAAGGCGCTATCGTTTTAAACCACCCGCCCTCCACTGATTGATCGATGGCGGTTAAGTAGTCTTTATTGACGGTGATTGTGACAGAGATGTACGCGTCCTTGCCTAATTTACTGCGACTGGCTTTAATGAGGTTAAACAGTTTTTTGTAATCGCTTAATGTGCGTGAATCCGGTGGAAGCTGACCACCCGTCTGTAAGTCAATGGGCGGCTCAAAATCGTAGTCGACGCCTTTTAAGTTTTTAAAATTCGTCATCCAGGCGCTTAGTTGATTTAAAAATTTATCCTGGTTGGCAAAAATAGCGTCGTAAGTCGCGGTGCTGACAGCTTTGTTCTCGGGCGTATTGGCCCCGCCGATGGCAATGATGCGTTTGGCCGTGAATTTATTGGAATTGATAAAAGCGCCAAAACTGTTAAGTTGCCCTACCCCTTTTTGGTCGGTGTAATTAAAGAGCTCTTTTGCGCCCGTATTGCCATTGGTCTGGACTGCGGAACAGGCGCCTTCATTCGCTTTACAGAAGGTGAGGAATGCTTTGGTTTCTGGAGGAAGGTTACTTATCCACGAGCCTTCAAGCGGTAACTCAGCCCACAAGTCATCAAAGTGCATCAAGCCATCCCAACGTTTTGGTATGGCGTATTTGGCTTGCTCTGGATCATTGGAATTCCAGACCTGCATAAAACTCCAGACCACCACATCCGCTTTGTTGAATTGAGCCACCATGTCCGGGTTACTGACGTATTTCAGTTGCCCATAAGGCTGATTGTTTTTGTAGGCGCCATCGTACTCATAGGGGTTCTGCCCATACATGGACCAACTGGTGGTATACAGGGTTAAATCGGCATGCGCATAGACAGGAAGCACACTGATCGCAGTCACTAACAACTTTTTAAATGGATTCATAATCGCCCCTTGGTTATAACTGCGTAAATTTTACCCTCCAAGGATTGCTTTTGAGCACTGTCATTTCTGACAGGGGTATTAAAGGGGCAACAACTGCAGGGTCATGGCTTTGGACAAAGCCTGGTATTTGTTCTTAACACCAAGCTTTTTATTCAGTTTCTGAATATGAAAATTAATCGTTCTTTCGGTTAATTCCAGAGCCTGAGCCATTTCCCGCACAGAGTATTGACGGGCGATTAACAGCAGGCACTGAATTTCGCGTTGAGTGAGTTTAAAACTTTGTTGCTCGCTGACCTGTTCAAACAAATGCGTCTGCAAGTAATGGTAATAAAGTTGGGCCGCCACCATGAATTCATAGTGGCGTTTCGGTTGCTCAAGACCACACTGCTGGCCCTGCATTTGGACCAGCAGCAAAATGGCAAAATTATTATGAGCACCGTGGATGGGAACGGACAAGCCGCATTCTGCGCCAAAGGCAATGGAATCAAGACGCATTTGCCGCTCGGAGTCGGACGTGGCCTGCCGCAATTGCTGCTGTAAGTTCCAATACACCGGCAATTGATTGTTATAGGTATAGCGCAGGGTATTGTCAATGTTGTTGTAATTTTCTGCGAGGTAATGATCATGCCAGGATTTAAAATTGGCGGAGCATGTGTCGTATTTTAACTGATTGACCGCGACAGGATTGTAGGCGTAATAAGTAAAGGAAAACGTGGTGATCCCTTTCTTTGCCAAAAAATGCCTTAAGGCGTCATCGCATTCCGAAACAGTGCCGGCATTGATTAAGGCCTGCTCAAATTGTTCCATCGACTCATCCACAATCACTGCCTTGCATACCCCCGTACGTTCAGTTTAAATCGTTTACAACAAATCACCAAACCAGGGATTAAATCAACCGCCTGACAATGGCATTCCAGGCGGACCACTTTGAGTTGTTCCGCTATAACTTATTGAATATTCACAATAAAAATCAATTTTGCCAAAATGCTTGGCAAAATAACCAAGGGAGTCGTTATGGGCAAGAAGTCTTTTACTACAATGCTGATTGCAGGCGGTTTGGTCATTTGTAATCCATTATTTTCTGCAACTTTTTTCCACAAATTTATTCCAGCACCCGTTCAAAAATCCTTAAAATCCGTTCAACAGGTCAGGGACAACGAAGGCGACAAACACTTCGCTGACTTTGCTGGAACCTGGGTGGGCCAGTGCGACAACGACGAGGACAAGGATACACTGGTTATCGCCAATGATGATTTTGGCTTGACCATCGATGGCTTGCACTTCTCAACCGAAACATTAGAAACACATGCTCTTTCCGAGCAGACAGCTACTGTTTTTATGCACACCATCCTGGAATGGCAACAGGATTATTCAGCGCTGTTGTTGAAAGTGGTGTATGTTTTGCGCTCACCCGCACTTGATTTCAATATGATGGGCTATGAAGAAGGCACCCTGGCGGTTAAAGACAATCAACTGTCAATGACGCTCACTTCGCAATCTCCGGAAGGCAAGGAAGACGTTTTTTGTGTCTATACCAAGCAATAATTTCTGATTTTTGATAAGCCTCGGGTGTCTAAACCCCTCTTTAGACACCCATGTCCCCAATACCTGATTAACCGATTTATCCTGCCCATAACTCATCATGAACAGTGTATACGCCAAGAACACCTAACTCGTCATTGCTGCTCGTATCCAGAGAACTGCCAGCCTGCCATTGCGTCTCATCAGTCACCGCATAGCCTGTGATAATCTGAGAAAGCACTGCGTCGGTACTCGTTGCCAGCGTTGCAGTGGCCACTGTGGAATCGGAAACGGTATCAGATACACTGACTGTGGCTGTAGCAGCTGTAGTGGTCGCGGTCGCATCGCTACCAGTGCTCACCGCAGTGCCGGCTGTGGTGGTCGCATCGCTACCAGTGCTCACCGCAGTGCCGGCTGTGGCTGAACCATCGCTGCCAGTACTGACGCCGCTGCCGGCTGTGGCTGAACCATCGCTGCCAGTACTGACGCCGCTGCCGGATGTGGCTGAACCATCACTGCCAGTACTGACGCCGCTGCCGGATGTGGCTGAACCATCACTGCCAGTACTGACGCCGCTGCCGGATGTGGCTGAACCATCATTTCCGTTGTTATTACTTCCACCGGGAGATGAACCATCGTCCCCGCTCCCATTGTCTCCATTTCCCGAACCATTGCCGTTATTTCCGACGCCAGAATTGCCATTATTAGAGGACGTCACATTAATCCGAATTGTTCCCTGTGCATCAGTATGACCATCCGTCAACGTGTAGGTCAATGTTGTTTGTCCGCTAAAAGTGGGCGTTGGGATATACTTCACACCAGTAATCACACCCGTTGCATCCCGCAATAATTCGATAGTGCCATTACCCCCCGTTATATCACTAATCGATAAACTGTCGCCATCCGCATCCGTGTCATTGGTCAGAAGGTCGTTGGTTGAAATAATCAGTTCTCCGCTGGTTGAAAACCCATCATCAACAGCGATGGGTTCATCATTAACGGAGTTGACGTGAAGCGTTACTGTAGCAACACTCTTGCCTCCCAGGCCATTGGCGATAGTGTATTTGAATGTATCCGTCCCGTGGTAGTTGTTCACAGGCACATAGGTAATAACACCATTGCTAAAACTTAAATTCCCCGAACCCGTGTAAGCAACGCTCAGAATGGCATTACCCCCTTTGTCATTCGCCAACAATTGCGCTGCCGGAATGACAAAGGGTGTATCTTCCTGGGTGTTGATGACGTCGTTGATGGCGATGCTCGGAGAAACCGGTACTTCTTTTATTTTTATCACCAGTTTTTCAATGCCCTTGATAGTCAAATTCCATCCCGGGACATACCCTCCAAAAGAGAATTGAGTTCCGGCAGGCAAGGCTTTGCTGGTTACGGCATTGAGCGCAGTTTGGACATCAGCACGTGCCAGAAAGGATTGAGAAACTTCAAGAATGAGCGTGTCAATACCCCGACCACCGTCATAGATATCGAACTTGCCTTGATCATGAACCACATTATGAATGATGGTGTCGTTACCCGATCCTGCATAAATACGATCGGATCCCGCGCCGCCTCTAAGTGTATCCTTGCCAGAACCACCGAACAGAATGTCGTTTCCCGCACCACCATTCAACGTATTTGTACCAAAAAAACAAAGCAGGAAATCATTTCCTGCGCCACCATTTAATACATTGACAGCTTTACTGCCAATCTTGATTGCCATGATGAATACCTCTAAAAAAGCCTCCCTGCTGAACAACCTATTTAAATTATAGACAGGCTTAAATAATGCGCAACAACTGCGTACGCAGTAGCCGCATGATTCATGCGGCTACTGAAGAGGTATGGGTAATAACAGTTTTTAGGAAGCAGTAAACAAAATGTTCATACTCTTAAATTAGGATACATTAAGAGGACAGCCTTTTAAATGAGCCTAAATCCTGCGCATTGTCAAAGCCAGGAAAATATAAGACCACCCATTAATTAACATTTCAATCGCGATAAATAAACCAATTACCCAGAAGCCGCTCATTGGCCATTGCACCAAAATCAGAATCCCTAAAATTAAAGCGGCAATTCCTGCCAATAACAACCAATACCAGCCTTTCGACTCTCGAATAGAAAAAGCCATAATGCAACGCGCTATACCAATAACGATAAGCAACCAGGCAATCATGGCTGTAATCACTACGGAAGCAAGGACGGGATCGTAGATCATCAGGCCGCCGGCAACAATGTAAAAAAGCGCAATCAGAAGGTGCCATATGAAGGCTTTCCAGCCACGGCATTTGAAGGAATCGACAACTTGAATGACACCGCCGACAATCAGTAAAATTCCAATGAGGAGTACACTGGCCAACGTGAGACCAACAAGCATCCCAAGGCCAATGACCCCAAGCAGTACAAATAAAATACCCAGCGCAAGTAACCAACCCCAATTACGATGAAGTTCCTGACGAACGTCAGCAGACAGATTATCTCGATTTGTCATGATATATCCCTATTGATGTGACAATTAAACTATAACCTAAAACCGGAGGGATGTTGAGCATTGCTTCATGCAATTTCAACATTAAATGAGAGCAAATCGCCTTGATTCTGCCCGGGTAATCCATCGCTAAAATCTAGATTATCAATTAACCTTCATGTACAATTAATTTTGCTTTCGAGGACATCGGAAGTA
Organism: Legionella sp. MW5194; assembly: GCF_016864235.1. Lineage (NCBI taxonomy): Bacteria > Pseudomonadati > Pseudomonadota > Gammaproteobacteria > Legionellales > Legionellaceae > Legionella > Legionella sp. MW5194. The sequence continues at coordinate 1,688,904 of NZ_CP045732.1, read as the reverse complement.
ATTGGATAATGATTTAACTAAAATAAGGAAGTTACGATGAATGTCATTGATACACAAGCGACTACTCAAAGTGTTAAACAAGAGCAAGGCTTGCAAGATTTGGTTTACAATTTAGTCTCACGTTTTCTTGCAGAAAATAAAAGCAAAAACATTGATGATCTTTATGACATGATTCTCTCTGAAGTTGAACCCCCTCTTTTACAAGCTGTCATGGAGAAACGCCGTGGCAATCAACTGCAAGCCGCCAAAATGCTGGGCATCAGTCGTGGCACAATCAGAAAAAAATTACAGCGTTATTTTGGTACAAAATATTTTCGCTTAACAGACGAATAATAAACAATGCAAAAAGAAAAGGCTCGTTAAACGAGCCTTTTTTATTCACACCATATCGGAGCCAGCTGTGCACCGGCTCCGACAGTTTTTAGGCCATGACCAATAATTTGTTCACACGGCTCACGAAATCGGCTGGATTATCCAGTTGCCCACCTTCGGCAAGAACGGCCTGCTCGAAAAGTACAATAACCCATTCTGCGAACTGCTCATCATCATTGAGGCTGTGCAGGCGTTTAACCAGAGCGTGCTCAGGGTTAATTTCAAAAATTGGCTTGGTCATGGGCACCTGTTGGCCTGCAGCCTGAAGTATTCTCTGCATTTCCAATCCCATGTCCTTATCATCCGCCACTACACAGGCTGGTGAATCCGTGAGGCGGTGGGTCAGGGCCACGTCTTTAACCCGCTCACCCAGAACTTCTTTGATGTGCTTAAGCATCGGCGCTAACGACTCTTCTTTTTCTTTAACTTCCGGCCTTTCTTCTTGATCAAGATCAATTTTACCCTTGCTGATGGATTGCAGTTTTTTACCCTCAAACTCACTTAAATAACCAACCAGCCACTCATCAATTCGATCACTCAGCAGCAGCACTTCGATGCCTTTTTTCTTAAAAATTTCAAGATGTGGGCTATGTTTGGCTGCATTATAACTTGAGGCAGTAATGTAATAGATTTTATCCTGACCGTCCTTCATGCGTGACACATAATCCATTAAGGTGACGTCCTGCTTTTCAGAATCGCTGTGCGTGGATGTAAAACGCAACAGTTTGGCAATGGTTTCACGGTTGGCAAAATCTTCCACCGGTCCTTCTTTCATCACCAGCCCGAATTCATTCCAGAATTTCTGATAACCTTCCGGATCCTGGGTGCTCAATTTCTCAAGCATGGACAATACGCGCTTGGTAGAAGCCGATTTAATGGCTTCTACCTGTTTATTGTCTTGCAGAATTTCTCGCGAAACGTTCAAAGGCAAGTCACTGGCATCAATAATCCCTTTCACAAATCGCAGGTAACGTGGTAAAAACTGGGCCGCGTCATCGAGAATAAAAACGCGTTTAACGTACAATTTTAATCCATGCTTCATCTCATGCTGCCAGAGATCAAAGGGGGCATGCGATGGTATGTACAACAAACTGATGTAATCCTGCTTTCCCTCTACATGGTTATGGGACCAGGTTAACGGGTCCTGATAATCATGGGAAATGTGTTTGTATAAGGCTTTATAGTCTTCGTCGCTGATTTCTGATTTTTGTTGAGTCCATAACGCGGTCGCCTTGTTCACCGTTTCAAAGTCACTGCTTTCTTTCCCTTCTTCATCCGCCATCTTTTTCATTAAAATGGGCCAGCAAATGTGATCAGAGTATTTGCTGATGATGCTGCGAATCCGCCAGTCACTCAGGAATTCGTTCTCTTCGTCTTTGAGATGGAGCGTAATTTCAGTGCCGCGTTCGTTGCGTTTTTCCTGAGCAATAGTAAATTCCCCGTCGCCTTTTGACTCCCAGACAATCCCTTCCTCAGCACTTAAGCCAGCACGGCGGCTTTTGACTGTCACTTTATCCGCTACAATAAAGGCGGAATAAAATCCAACGCCAAACTGACCAATTAAATGGGAATCCTTGGCGTTATCACCGGTCATGTGGCTTAAAAATTCTTTTGTTCCTGATTTGGCAATGGTTCCAAGATTCTCAACAGCCTCATCCCAACTCATGCCGATGCCATTGTCTTTAATGGTGATGGTATTCAATTTTTCGTTGTATTCAACAGTAATGCGTAAATCGGAATCATTTTCGTAGAGAGAGGAATTGGACAAGGCAAGGAAACGAAGTTTATCAAGTGCATCCGAACTGTTGGAAATTAACTCCCTTAAGAAAATCTCTTTGTTGCTATAGAGCGAATGCACAACCAAATTAAGCATTTGTTTGACTTCGGTTTGAAATCCCATTGTTTGTTGCTTTTGCGCCATCTTTGTCAATCTCCACTGAGTCGTAACTGAGTCCACTAAAAAGCGATTGGCCTGTTTCCACATGCCAATCGCGAATAAGCTCTATATAGGGATGAAACACCCTTTTTCAAGGGTTAGTTGGCGGTATTTTTAGGTTTGGTTTGCGGCACCATGCCCACTCTGGGTCGATGCATGAAGACGGTGATCATTTCACTGGTGCCTAGCACATTCCCTTCCTCATCCACGGCCTGTACCGCGATAGTATGGGAACCGCGCTTCACATCATTCAGGGCAAAGACTGTGGTCGCCTGGGGCTCGCCCAAAGGCTCACCATCATAGAGAATCTGTAACTTATCCCCGGACTTTAATTCCGGGGAAATTTCTACAATCACCGGAACATACCCCTGGCTGTTACGAATGGTCGCCTCATCAATGGGTTGAGCAATGCGAAGAACCTTGTACCCTCTTTCAGCATCAGTCTCCTGCGCTTTGGCAGGAGGCAGAGCAGTGTTGTTTTGTGCCGGCGGTGTAAAGGTCTGCGATGCGGGCAAATTAATTTCTTCAGAACCTTGATGGGGTTGATCACTGAAATGGACATTCCCCTCACTGTCAGTCCATTTGTAAATCTCGGCATGTAAAGACCCCACAGCCAAAATCATGCAAATTAAATAGCCGAATGTTCGCATCGCATTTCCTTATTCATTTCCTTATAAACTGTAATAAAGCTCAAATTCAAACGGATGAACCAGGCTCCTTACCTGAGAAATTTCAGCTTCCCGCAATTGAATGTAGCTAGTGATAAAATCACGACTGAACACATCCCCCTGCAACAGAAACTCATGATCCTGGCGCAGGTAGTCGACGGCTTGCTCTAATGAACCGCATACGGTAGGAATATCCACCAACTCTTCGGGCGGTAAATCATACAGATCTTTGTCCATGGGTTGGCCAGGGTGAATTTTTTTCTGAATACCATCAATACCGGCCATCATCATTGCCGAGAAAGCCAGGTATGGGTTGGCTGTTGGATCGGGGAAGCGGACTTCGATACGGCGTCCCTTGGGATTATTCACATGAGGGATACGGATGGCCGCTGAGCGGTTACGGGCGGAATAAGCCAACAGGACGGGAGCCTCAAAACCAGGAACCAGACGCTTGTAGCTATTGGTTGAGGGGTTGGTGAACGCATTCAAGGCGCGGGCATGCTTTATAATTCCCCCAATAAAAAACAACGCTGTTTCAGATAAGCCCGCATATTGCTCACCCGCAAACAGGTTAACACCGTCTTTGGCAAGGGACATGTGACAGTGCATGCCGCTGCCATTATCACCTACCAAAGGCTTGGGCATAAAAGTGGCTGTCTTGCCGTAATTATGCGCCACATTGTGAATAACGTATTTTAAAACCTGCAATTGATCCGCTTTGCGGGTAACCGTGTCAAACTTTGTCGCCACTTCACACTGGTTGCCGGTCGCCACTTCATGATGATGCGCCTCAACCGGAATGCCCAGGGCTTCAAGCGTTAAACAGATGGCTGAGCGGATATCTTGTGAAGAATCCACCGGAGGTACCGGGAAATAGCCCCCTTTGATGCTTGGACGATGACCGATGTTGCCACCCTCAAACACTTTGCCGGAATTCCATTGGGCTTCGGAAGAGTCAATTTTATAGAATGAACCGCTCATGGATGTTTCCCAGCGGACATCATCAAAAAGGAAAAATTCAGGCTCAGGCCCGATGTAAGCGGCATCCGCAATACGGGTCGAGATTAAATATTTTTCAGCACGCATCGCCAAGGAGCGCGGATCGCGGTCATACCCCAACATGGTCTGTGGATCAACCACATTGCAACGGACAATAAGGGTGCTGTCCTGATAGAATGGATCGGGAAGTATGGTGTCCAGATCAGGCATCAACGCCAAATCGGATTGATGTATTTTTTGCCAACCCTTGATGGAGGAGCCATCAAACATTTTGCCATTTTCTATGAAATCATCATCAATGGCCGATACTGGAAGCGTAATGTGTTGTTCTTTGCCGCGCGTATCCGTGAAACGAAGGTCAATAAATTTAGCATCGTGTTCTTTTATTGCCTTTAAAATCAAATTATCGCCCATTATTTTCTCCAGGATTGACTTCAAGCCAAAAGTGTACCGCAGTGACAGATTAAACCCAATAGATTAAACTGCTTTGACGTATTCTTTTGTGGTGATCATGGGCGCTTATCAATATCAGGCTTTAACCAAATCCGGAGGGACCAATAAAGGCATTATTGAGGCCGATTCGGAACGCCATGCCCGGCAACTGCTGCGTGATCAGGGCCTTATTCCGGTGCAAATCCAGACGCAGGCCAGGCAGAAACAAACCCGTCATTCAGCTAAAATTTCTGCTCAGGATTTGTCACTGTTTACCCGCCAGCTGGCCACCCTGCTCGCAGCGGGGATTCCGGTTGAAGAATCGCTGCGTGGCGTCAGTGAACAGACCGAAAAAGATAAAGTCAGAGCCTTAATCATTGGCGTACGCTCCAAAGTACTCGAAGGTTACGGCCTGGCTCAGTCTATGAATGAATTCCCCCAGGCATTTCCTGAACTATACCGGGCCACCGTGGCCGCCGGTGAACAGACCGGCCGTCTTGATGTTGTTCTTGAGAAGCTTGCGGATTACACCGAAAATCAGCAGGGAACCCGTCAAAAAGTGCAGCAGGCCCTCATTTATCCCACATTGATGATCCTGGTTTCCGCTGCAATCATCAGTTTTCTATTGGCCTTTGTTGTGCCTAAAATCATTGAAGTATTCACGTCAAGCGGTCAATCGCTGCCCGCGATGACAAAAGTGTTAATCAACATGAGCGATTTTATTAAAGCCTACGGCCTCCTCGTAGCCGGCGCCATAATACTCGCTTTTATCGCGTTTAGGAGAAGCCTTAGGCACTTGAAAATCCGCATGCTCTGGCACCGGCTTTTACTTAAACTTCCCGTCAGCTCTTACCTGGTTCGTTCAGTGAATGTGGCACGCTACATCCACACCTTTGGTATTCTTTTCGCCGCCGGGGTCAGTGTGCTTGAAACCATGCGCGTCTCCGCGAGCCTGGTGACCAATCTTGTCATGCGTAACGCCTTTGATGCAGCCACCACTCGCGTTCGCGAAGGTACCGCCATTCACCAGGCCTTAAAGGAAACGCATTTCTTAAGTCCCATGGCCACTCACTTAATCGCCAGCGGCGAAAAAAGCGGCCAGATCGCCACCATGATGGAACGCGCTGCCCAGCATCTGGACAATGAAGTGCAACGTCTGATCGACACAGCCCTGACGCTGCTTGAACCCCTGGTTATCCTGCTGATGGGCGCTGTGGTATTATTTATAGTATTGGCAACCCTGTTACCTATTTTTTCCATGGAGCAACTGGTTGCCTGATTTTTTTCTTTTGGCTTGAGGAGTTGATTAATGCGTAATCAGAAGGGTTTTTCTCTGATAGAAATAATGGTAGTTGTCGTCATCCTGGGTATCCTTGCGTCCATTATCGTCCCTAAAATTATTAGCCGACCCGATGAAGCACGGGTGGTAAAAGCAAAACAGGATGTGTTGGCCATACAAAATGCGCTGGATCTCTACAAACTGGATAATGGCGTATACCCAACCACTGATCAAGGCTTGCAGGCGCTGGTTGAAAAGCCCACCAGTAACCCGGCACCCCGCGATTGGAAACAATATTTAAAATCCGTACCCAAGGATCCCTGGGGTCGCGAATACCTTTATTTAAATCCCGGTGAACACGGGGATGTGGATGTCTTCACTCTGGGCGCTGAAGGCCAACCGGGAGGAACCGGCATCAATGCGGAAATAGGTAACTGGGATGCGCAATAAACGCGGATTTACGCTCATTGAAATTCTGGTTGTGATTGTCATTACCGGCATTATCTTAAGCGTAACACTGCTTGCTTTTGGCGATTTTGGCGCGGGCCGCAAGGCGGTCGTCAGCGCCGAGCATTTCGCCTCCTACGTGAAACTTGTTCAGCATCGGGCTATTCTTGAAGTAAACACCTTAGGCATTAATATCAACCGCAACGGCTATGAGACGTTTCGTTTTGAACAGGGTCTTCGCTGGCAGCCGATGCCCAAAAACAGCCTGTTCCACTGGCAGGCCTTTCCCAGGCATGTGGTTGTGAGTCTAAAAGCGGCCATACGCAATCGCGATAATCGCCCTGACATTGTCATTAACCCGTCAGGCGACATGTCACCTTTCGAACTCGTGTTTGGTACGGCTGAAACACCAAGACTGGTGGTACTGTCCGGTGAACACAATGGCGAACTTCAATTGACAAACAGCGACTCATGATGAACAAAACGCTTAACAAGGGATTTACGTTAGTCGAAGTGCTGCTGGCGCTCGCGGTTGTCGCCATTGCCCTGACGGCACTGCTTAAAGCGACCTCTCAGGATGTTGCCAATACGCAGCTCATCAAAGAAAAAACCATAAGCCACTGGATTGCCATGCAAGGCATTGCCATGGTGCAACTGGGACTTTTAACGGTACCGTCCAACCAGGAAATAACACAGGTCACAAGCCTTCTTGGGCAGCGCTGGTATTGGCGGGTTAAACTTTCTCCGACTGCCCTCGGTAAAGCCGTACAGCAAATAACCGTCAGCGTCAGTAAAAACCAGGCGGGACCGTTTGCCGATCCCCTGCTCGCATTTAAGTACCAGCCATGAGAAAAAACGCGGCCTTCACTCTGCTTGAAATTCTCATCGCGCTGACGGTATTCGCTATTCTTGCTACCATCACGTCCTCAGCCATGTATTATGCCTTCAATACCCGCTCGCGTGTCACGGTTCAGGCCGAACGCCTGATGACCCTGCAGCTGGCCTTGACCTTAATTGAACGGGATATTCAACAGGTTGCCAACCGCGCTGTACGCGACAATGAGGTGCGTCTGCTTCCCGCCTTCATTGGGCGTAATAATTACATGGAGTTAACACGAGGGGGATTAACCAACCCGAACAGCAGCGATAAACGCAGCACCCTTAAACGCATTGCCCTGCTTTGCGACAAACAGCAATTGATTCGCCGCAGCTGGCCGGTTCTGGATACCCTGAAACGGAAAGAGTATGATGACAAAGTGTTATTACAACAGGTGGTGGGATGTCAATTGGCCTATCTGAATGATCAGCTCCAGGTTTTACCCGAATGGCGGGCGAATGCCATGCCCGCCGGTCGCAAGTCGTCCTCACTGCCGAAGGCCGTGCAATTGACCCTGACCTTATCCGACTGGGGGAAGGCAAGTTTTTTGTTCATTTTACCCGAGGGGCTTTATGCTGAGACCTAAGCAAGCCGGCAGCGCCCTGATTTCGGCTCTTTTTATTATGACCCTGGTCGCCATTGCGGCAACTGCCATGAGTACTCGCCTGCAACTGGATATTTACCGTACACGATTAACGTTGCTCTCCGATCAGCTTTATCTCGCCTCTCAATCTGTGACGTTCTGGGCCATGAGCGAACTTCGGGATAGTAAAAACACCTTTACGCGAAACACCGCTGACGGCACGTTACGTGCTTTTCCTGTCAAACAAAAAGGGATTTACCCGCCCTTTACCGTCACCGGCGAGCTTTATGATTTGCAAAGCCGTTTTAATCTGAACAATTTAAGCAGTAAAAATTATTCTCTCCTGTTTTTAAAACTGCTGGAAAAGCCCGATTTAAAACTGAGCGCCGGGCAGCGAAAACAGTTGCTGGATGCGACCATGCAATGGATAACGGATTACAAACCTGGGCGCGGTAACGATGAATACCTCGCTTATTACGCCCGGCAAAAACCAGCTTACCTTCCGGGTTATCAACCCTTTGAAAGTCCCAGTGAATTTCGTCTGGTACGCGGGGTAAGCGCCAACCTGTACCAGGGGTTGGCTGATTTCATCTCGGCCTTGCCTGAACCTGTGCCGATTAATCTTAATACCGCTCCGCAATTGCTGCTTAAAGGGTTGGGTAATGGGCTTAATAACGCACAGGTTCAACAATTGATGGACGCGCGCGGCGAAACGGGCATAAAAAACATGAATAAAATAGGCCCTTTGCTGCAAAAACTCGGCGTACGCAGTGAACATGTCACGCTGGAAAGCCAGTACTTCATGAGTATTGCCCGGGTAACCCATGAGGATTTAAGTCTTATCAATTACACGATTTTAAAGCGCAGCAGAAACAATCAGGGGAAAATAACCGTGTCGTTAATTAAAGAGAGTCTGAACACGTTATAGGGTTACTTGATATGCTTCAGCAACACCTCTCCTCCTAACGGCTGGCGATCACATCATAGTTTTTAATGGTTTTCATAACGCCATTAGTCCAGCCGTCCTGGATGAGCTGGGCCGCATTCTGCTGAATGGTCGTCACCGCAACCCCGGAAAAATGGGCATTTAGGGCATCCATGTCAGAAAAAACTGCAAACAAAGCATAGCTGTCATCTTCATTTTTTAAAGCAACCCAGAAAAGAGTATTGGGTTCGACGCGGTTAACCAAGGCCACCACTTTCTGCAGCAGAGTGTCTAATTCTTTCTCCTTGCCCGGGATGGCTTTGAACGTCAGGTAACTGGCCAACCGCGCTTGATCCAGTCGATCCCTCTGGTCATTGTTGCTGACCAGAATGGTTGAGTTCTGAATGTTCTTAATCACGCCGTTTTCCCAGCCGCCTTCAATCAGTCGATCGGAGTTCTGCTTGAGTGCGGTAATGACCTGTCCATTCAAATGAGCGGCCCGTCCTGCCGTGTCAGTGAATGCGTTAAACAGCGCGAATTGATTTCCTTCACGCGTCAGGGCAAACCAGATTTCAGTATCGGGTTCGGTACTTTTCACGTGCTCGGCGCCAGCTTTAAGCAGCAGCGTCAGATTTTTTTCCTGGTCCCCCCGGCTCTCAAGGCGAATGTAGGTCGCCTCTTTCAGACTGTTTCCCGGTGGGATAGTCCCCTCAGCCCAAATCCCATGATTCAACATCACACTGCAAAAAAGCACCATCCATGATTTCATTGACTTACCCTCTGCTGGTAAAAGAGACCCATCCATTCTAATGCGAATGCCATGGATAAATGAAGAACAAGATTCCATTTCTCTGTATCAAATCCTTTATAAACCCGGGTCGTGGCAGTAATAGCGGCAAAAACGGATAGACAGGATGATACCTTTAATCGTCAGTCAAACCATGGTTAAATTAACCATTAACTTCTATTGAGTAAGTATGGAACAAAAGCGAATCCTGGGATTACCTGCCAGCACTTCTCTTGTAATTGGTAACATGGTGGGATCCGGTATTTTTCTGTTGCCCGCTGCCATGGCGGCCATCGGCAGCATCGGTCTTTTCGGTTGGGTTATCACGGCGCTGGGTTCCATTTTGCTGGCCCTTATTTTCGGTAAACTCAGTCAACGCCTGCCGCTGGTCGGTGGGCTTTATGCTTACTGCCGTCATGAACTGGGCGATTTTGCCGGGTATCAGGTCAGTGTGGCGTATCTGCTCGGCAATATTATTGGCGATGCCGCCACCGTGGTGGCCTTGCTGGCTTATCTGACCGTTTTCTGGCCTGATCTGACCACCAATCATTCGCTGGCCTTCCTGGTTGGCACCGCCATTATCTGGCTGGTTGCCCTCATTAACATTATTGGAGTTAAGGAAGTTAAAATCGTACAGATGGTGACCACCATCATTAAATTGATTCCTATTCTCCTTGTCTCGCTGGTCGGGCTATTCCATATTAAGGTCGAAAATCTCGCTTTCTTTAATGTGTCAGGACAATCCAATCTGGCCGCCTTGGCCAACGCGGCCATGTTAACTTTTTTTGCATTCGGCGGCCTGGAATCCGCCACGATCCCTGCAGAGAATGTAAAGAATCCGGAAGTAACCATTTATCGGGCCACAGTACTTGGCACCGCGATCACGGCATTGATTTATTTATTGAGCACAGTCGCACTCATGGGCATGTTTTCACCCGCATCCCTGGCCAATAACCCGGCTCCTTTTGCTGCAGCAGGACGTCTCATTTTTGGCGATCTGACCGACTCGATTTTTGCCATGGCAGCCATTATTGCCTGCCTTTGCACAGTCATTGGCTTTCTCTTTATCACCAGTCAGGCGGCTATGGCCACCGCCAGAGATGGCCTGCTGCCTTTGTTTTTAACGCGATTATCGCGATTTAACACCCCCCATTGGGCCATATGTCTTTCTGCTTTAATCATGACAGTGTTATTGGGAATGAATTACTCAAGCTTGCTGACAGCCCAGTTCACGCTGCTGGTGACCTTATCGAATTTATGTATTTTAGTTCCTTATCTTTATACGACCGTGGCCGCCATGATCGCGTTTAGACAATTTAAATCCCCCGCTCATCGCCATCGTACCGTCAATTGGATGGTTATCAGCATACTGGCCTGTATTTATGTTCTGTTTGCTCTTTTAGGTTCAGGACAGGACGTTATTTTTTATGGTATTGGATTATTGTTCTGCCTGACACCTTTCTATGCTTTAATGGCCATACACCGCAGCAAGTATACTAATAAACAACCAATATGATCTAATATTGATCAGTTGGTTGTTTTCGTGTAAACTGGTGACTGTTGTTGATTAGCTCTCAGTAAGAACATGACCTACCCATTTATTCGCAAAGCCACCCCTAACGATTACGATGCCATTTGGTCCATCTGGATGCAAGATCATGTTATTCAATGGATGTCGTTTACTAAACAGGGTAAGGAAGAATTTAAGGCCCATTACCAACGGATGTCGCAAGCCAGCGACATTTATGTTCTGGTGGACGCCGTCGAGGGCAAAGAAAAAGTAATGGCCGTACGACGCATTAAATTTGGCCAGGGTCCTTATCGCCATACAGCTGAATATTGCTCCATGGGGGTTGATAAAGACTCACAGGGTAAAGGGTACGCCAAACATTTATATGCTGAATTCTTAAACATCGTCAGGGAAAAAGGCGGTATTAAACGCATTCAGTTAACTCAAAGCGGCGGCAATTTCAATGCCTTTCATCTGGCGGATAAGACCTTTTCTCAGGAAGCGATTTTTCCGGACTGGCTCGCACGCGAGAGTAATGGCGGGCATTTCTACTTAATCGAGCGCTATGTTTATCAACTCATCGATGAAAATCTGGCGAAGCAGGCTCCAGGAATACCCAGCTTGCAATTTGACGAACAGCTCCCGCTTTTGCAGGACCAGGACTTGTGCCCGGTGAGTATTAAGCGAGACCAGAATCAATTCACTGCCTGTATCAACGATGCGCCTGTTTTGACAGTCGATTTTGATCCGGATGACTCTGTCATTCGGCACATTGGCTTTTTAAGCATTCAGTTACCCACAGCGAACGATGAAGCCGCTGCGGCCGCGGCTTTACGCTCCATTCTTGCCGCACTCCTTCAGGAAGGACGGGTCAAAAAGCTGGAATTATTCACCGAGTCGCCTGCCGTTGCCAAATTATGCCAGGCCGCCGGCTTTTATGTTCGCGGGGAAAAAAGAGCGTCTTATTTCGACGAGCAGGGCCAAACCTACAAAAATGAGTTGGGCCTTGAGTACAGTTTTATGAGGATTAGCGACGCCCGCGATTTAGTCGTTGCCAGAATCACTGATCCGGTCAAACGAAAAGACATAGCTAAAATGCTCCAGTGCTGCCAATCCCTCATTGAGGAATTGGGCAAGAAAGAAGGCTACGACGCATTGGGTGTTTGCTACCTGGAGAACCTGGTTTATCAGGCAGTCCGCGATGGCCTGGAGGCCCAGAAGTTAATTTCCCTGACTGACAGACGCTGGCTTCCTTTGGTTAGTCAAATGCCAGTTTCATTTAAAGAAGAACTGTTTGCTCTGGTCAAGGTCATGCAACCGTCCTCGCTCACTTTTTTTCAACCTGCCCCGGTGATTTCGACAACCGTAACCGCAACGGCCCCTATTAATTCCATGGAATAATGAATCAAGAGCCTGTGATTATTCAGGCTCTTCCCCTTCAGAGACGGGCTTTTTGCTTTTTAATTCACCGTAGATCTTTTCTGCCGATGCCTTTTGTTCTGCGCTTAATTTGGGTTCAAGTCGAGCCAATTCTTTAGCCGCCTGTTCATTTTTGTTATTGGCCGCCAATTTTAACCACGCATAGGCTTTGACATCATCCTGATTAACACCCAGACCGGCTAAATACATGTACCCCAGTTTCCCTTGCGCAAACGAATTACCCTGGTTGGCAGCTTTGCCAAACCAATAGGCGGCTTGTTGATAATCTTTATCCACACCCACCCCGGTGAGCAGTAACTGGCCCAGTTCAGCCTGTGCCTGAGGATGACCCTGTTCCGCTGACGCTTCATACCAGTAAGCGGCTTTTTTCGGATTGGCTTCCACACCCAACCCATTTAAATATTGAAATGCCAGGTAAGCCTGCGCATTGCGGTGCCCCTGGTTGGCGGCTCTGGCAAACCAGTAAGTCGCTGCATTCTGATTGGGCGTCACATCGTACTTACCGGTGTAGAGCAAACCCAGGCTATACTCTCCTTTGGCATCGCCCTGCTGAGCGGCTTTGTCATACCAATACATGGCTTTTTCCACGTCTTTTTTAGTGCCAAGGCCCATGAGGTACTGGTAAGCAAGGTTCACTTGCGCTTTGGAATAGCCCTGCTCGGATGATTTTTTAAACCAGATGAACGCGTTGCTTTCATCCGCCTTGACACCATCACCAGTCGCATACATCAGGCCAATATTGCGTTGAGCAATGGAATTTCCCTGCTCGGCAGCCTTCATATACCATTTAAAGGCTTCGGTGTAATCCCGGTTAAATCCCCGCCCGGTATCATACAGATAACCCAGGCTTAATTGCGCCAGTGCATTGTTTTTTTCAGCTGCCTTTCGATACCATTCACCGGCTTTTTGATCATCCTGGTTAACACCATAGCCATATTGATACATGCGCCCGAGGAGATACATGGCTTCATCATTTCCCTCTCCCGCTGATTGAACCAAATGAGGATAAGCGGTACTGTAATCACCATTTTCGTAAGCAGAAAAACCAATAATGTCATCGGCAAAGGCGGTGTTGGCGGCGAGAAAGGCTGCAAGAAGGATTTTCCTCATGCGATCTCCAAGTAAAACAGATTCCTATAATTAAGAGTAGATTATGCCTGTGGTAAATCAAATAAGGCCATTACAGGAGGTACGTGGGGAAACCGTTTAACACGTTGGTAATACTTGCATAAACGAATTTACAAAGAAAGCACAGGCACTTTTGCCAAGTGCCTGTGCAAGGGGCATTAACATGCTTCAAAAATAGCGGCAGCACCCATGCCAGTACCGATGCACATGGTGACCATGCCGTATTTGCCCCTGGTGCGCTGAAGACCGTGCAACAGAGTTGCCGTACGAATAGCGCCCGTAGCCCCCAGCGGATGGCCTAACGCAATCGCACCGCCTAAGGGATTGACCTTTTCCCGCGGCAACTCCAGGGTTTTAATAACGGCCAAAGCCTGGGCGGCAAATGCTTCATTCAACTCAATCCAATCGAGTTGATCCAGCGTTATCCCTGCTTTTTGCAACGCCAGAGGCACGGCGTTAATGGGACCAATGCCCATGATTTCAGGCGCCACACCCGCCACGGCATAGCTCATCAGACGGCCAATAGGCTTTAAATTGAATTGCTGCACTGCTTTTTCGCTGGCCAGCAAAGCAATTCCTGCCCCATCGCTGGTTTGCGAACTGTTTCCAGCCGTGACTGTGCCTTTGGCTGCAAATACCGGTTTAAGTCGGGCAATGGCCTCATACGAGGTGTCAGCGCGCGGCCCCTCATCCTGGCGGATGACACGCTTCTTTTCCTGCACGTTGGAAGAGGCTAAATCCACTTTTCGTTCCGTGATTTCAAACGGAACGATTTCCGCATTAAAATCACCGCGTTCCTGGGCAGCAATGGCCCGTTTGTGGCTTTCGGCCGCAAATTCGTCCTGCTGTTCACGGGTTATTTCCCAACGCTTGGCCACGTTTTCAGCCGTAATTCCCATGCCGTAGGCAATAGCGACCTGTTCATTGGTAAAAATCGCTGGATTGGCGGTGTATTTATTCCCTCCCAACGGCACCATGGACATGCTTTCCACCCCACCGGCGAGGGCGAGCTCCATGGCTCCCTGTTGGATGGAAGCCGCTGCTGTGGCGATACTCTGTACTCCAGAAGAACAAAATCGGTTGATGGTCATCGCCGGCACCGATTGCGGCATACCGGCCAGCAGGGAGGCGATGCGTGCAACATTCATCCCCTGTTCCGCTTCAGGCATGGCGCAACCGATAACCACATCCCCCACAGCTTGCCAATCCAGCCCTTCGTTTTTTGTTTTAACCGCACGGATCACATGGGCTAATAAATCGTCTGGCAACGTGTGTTTGAAAACACCTCGGGGCGCTTTACCGACGGGGGTTCTTACTGCGTCAACAATGTAAACATTCGTCATGATGCATTTCCTTGTTTAATTGCGTAATGGTTTGCCGGTTTCTAACAGATGGGCAATCCTCGCCTGAGTTAAGGGTGTGGCAGCGAGCGTTAAAAAGGCCTCTCTTTCTCTGTTCAGCAGCCAGGCTTCATCAACCAGAGTCCCCTCGTCCACAGGGCCGCCGCAAATGACCTCAGCCAGTTTGTCCGCCAGGAAATAATCATGCTGAGAAATAAAACCGCCCTCCAACCAGTTCACCAATCCCGCCCGCAAACGGGCATGCCCTTCACGGCCAGCGACCTTGATTAATGACTGAAGTGGCGGTTGATAATTCAGAGCCTGCATTTCATTGATTTTGGCCAGAGCAGCATACAACACTTCATTGTGATGCATGACCCAGCTGTCCTTGGCCTTCAGGTACCCGCGCTGTAAGGCCTCGGGAGCTGAACCGGCGACAAACGCGGTGGCAATCTGCTGGAAATAAGGCTGGATAAACATCAGCAAATCCGCATCACCGGCCTGTTTTGCTGCACGCAAAGCCATTTCTTTACATCCACCGCCGGCTGGAATCAGACCCACACCGACTTCCACCAGACCGGGATAGGATTCAAAGGCTGCAATGACGGCATCGCAATGCATCATTAACTCACAACCGCCGCCCAGGGCGCGTCCTCTCAGCGCGGCAATGGTCGGAATACTGCAATACTTTAATTGCATGGCCGTTTGCTGGAATTGATGCACCATTTTATCCAGCGCCTCCATGCGGTTGGTCTGAATCAAATTAGCCACGCCACGCAGATCAGCTCCAGAACTGAAATTAGTGACGTCGCTTTGATAAATGATTAAGCCGCGACACTGTTTTTCTGCTCTGGCAATGGCTTCCTGCAAACCATCCAGTACATCCTGGCCAATCGTGTTGGCTTTACTTTTAAATGAAAGCATGGCGACATCGTCTTTCAAATGGGCCATTGTCACGCCGCCATTTTCATAAATAACTTGCAAAGGCTCCTGCGATTTTTCAAAAATCACCGTGTCCTTAAAATACTGCCGTTGGTAAACTGGTAAGGAACTTGGTTTTTTATATTGCCCTGACTGCGGTGAAAACGCACCCGCTGCAGTATAAAATTGCGTCTCTTCGTTTAACCACTGCGGTAATGCAGCCGTACTGAGTGACTGGTGCGAACGGATGCCCTCTTGAATGAAGGACAGCACCTCAGCGACACCGGCGCTTTGCCAGGTCTCAAACGGACCCGATTGCCAACCAAAGCCCCAGCGAATCGCTAAATCCACATCACGGACTGTGTCTGCGATGCCCGCCAGATGGTAAGCGCAATAATGGAACAGATCACGGAAACAGGCACTTAAAAATTGCGCCTGCTTCTCTTTCGAAGCCATTAATGCACTCATGCGTTGCCTTGCATCCGAGTTTTTCATAATGGCCTTGACTTCATCGCTGATTTCACCACCGGCTATACGATAATGCTTGCTGTCAACATCATACACTTCAATGGTTTTACCGTTTTTACGGTAAATACCCTGACCGGTTTTCTGCCCAAGATGCCCTTCTTTTATGAGCTGAGTTAACCAATCTGGTAATTTAAAACAGGCATGCCAGGGGTCGTTACCTAGCTGCTCGTCCATGGTACGCACAACATGCGCCATGGTGTCTAAGCCCACCACGTCCATTGTTCTGAAAGTAGCCGATTTCGGTCTTCCGACCAGCGCGCCAGTCAGCGCATCCACCTCATCGAGGCCAATGCCCATCGCCTCCGCATGATGAAGCGTGGCTAACAAAGAAAACACACCAATGCGATTGGCAATAAAATTGGGCGTGTCTTTCGCAATGACCACCCCTTTGCCCAATTTGCTGGTCAGCCAGGTCTCGAGATCATTGACTAATTGCGGGCTGGTTGCAGACGCGGGGATGAGTTCAGCCAAATGCATGTACCGGGGCGGGTTAAAAAAATGAACACCGCAAAAACGGTGGCGGTAATTTTCCGGCAACACGTCAGCCAAGGCATTGATGCTTAAGCCTGAGGTATTACTTACCAGAATGGTTTTTTCTTTTAAAAAGGGAGTAATCCGTTTATAGAGATCCGCTTTCCAATCCATGCGCTCCGCGATGGCTTCAATGATTAAATCACACTCACTCAGATCAGCCAGGTTTTCTTCATAGTTTTTCGCTTCAAGCAGAGACGCCGTTTGAGGAGTAGCCAGCGGTGTGGGTTTAAGTTTCCCAAGATTGGCGATGGATTTATCGACAATGCTGTTTTTACCGCCTTCCTGAGGCGCCAGATCAAACAGCAGGGTTTCTATTCCCGCATTGACACAATGAGCCGCAATTTGCGCTCCCATAACGCCTGCACCCAAAACAGCAATTTTTTTAATGAAAAAATGTCCCTGCATGATTCCTATCCTCATGTGTCGGTTTATGGATTCGCGATGCACCGGCCCTTTATAATGCCGGTGCTGTTGACCTGAAGTCTAAGACAGATTAAACCGTATTCCCTGGGCTAAAGGTAAGTCATCTCCCCAATTAATGGTATTGGTCTGACGACGCATGTAGGCTTTCCAGGAATCGGAGCCGGACTCACGGCCGCCACCGGTTTCTTTCTCACCGCCAAATGCCCCGCCGATTTCAGCGCCGGATGTGCCAATATTGACATTGGCAATGCCGCAATCGCTGCCTTTGGCGCTTAAAAAGCGCTCAGCATTTTTAAGGTTCTGAGTAAAGATAGCAGAAGAAAGCCCTTGCGGTACACCGTTTTGCAATGCAATGGCCTCATCCAGGGTTGAGAACGGCATGACATAAAGAATCGGAGCAAAGGTCTCTTCCTGCACAATATCCCAGTCATTTCTGATGTCGGTCACCAGGGTAGGCTGGACAAAGTAACCGGCTTTGTTCAACACTTCCCCACCAAAAACAACCTGACCCCCAGCCTGCTTAATGCGGGAAACAGCCGACTTAAATTGATTGACCGCTTGCTCATCAATCAGGGGGCCCATGAGATTGTTACTGTCCAATGGATCACCGATAGTAATTTGCTCATAGGCATGCTGAAGACGCTTGACGACATCTTTATAAAGAGTCTGATGAACAAACAATCGCCGTGTGCTGGTACAACGTTGTCCGGCAGTTCCCACCGCACCGAAAACAATCCCTGGAATGGCCAGATTCAGGTCAGCCGACTCATCCAGAATAATGGCATTGTTACCACCCAGTTCCAGAATGGTTTTACCCAGGCGACCAGCGACTTTGGCAGCCACTTGTTTGCCTACTGCCGTGGAACCGGTAAATGAAATGAGCGGGATACGTGCATCATCAACCAGACGTTCAGTGACATCATGTGAATCAGGGATGACCAGTGAAAAAATTTCAGGGCAATTGTTGGCCTGCAGTACTTTATTGCAGACATGCTGTACAGCAATAGCACACAGAGGTGTCTTGGCAGAGGGTTTCCATAAGGTGACATTGCCACAGATGGCCGCAATAAACGCATTCCATGACCACACCGCCACCGGAAAATTAAATGCTGAAATGACACCGACGATGCCATAGGGATGCCATTGCTCATACATACGGTGGTTAGGACGTTCCGAGTGCATGGTGTTGCCGTAGAGCATGCGGGATTGTCCCACCGCAAAATCGGCAATATCAATCATTTCCTGAACTTCGCCATCGCCCTCCTGCTTGGATTTACCCATTTCAAGCGATACCAGGCTTCCCAGCCAATCCTTATGCTCGCGTAGCGCGTCGCCCATTTGGCGGATAATTTCACCGCGCTTGGGCGCCGGGACCTGACGCCAGGCTAAAGCGGCCTTCTCGGCACGTTCCAGTATTGTTTCGTAATCAGCCAGGGTGCAGGTCGCCACTTCAGCGAGTTTTTCACCGGTTGCAGGGCAATAGGAGGTCAAACGACCCCCTTGTATCTCGCTGCGCCAACCCTGGCCACTGAACGCACCGGGGTTGATGGAGGCAATGCCCAGCTTACTTAATAAATCCATTTCGTTCTCCTATGCGTAGTAATGGCCGAAACGATTGGCAAGAACATCCGACAACAGGAAGTTTTCCTGGAGGACGAGGCCATGGTATTCATTTTCCTGACCAAGGACCAGATCAACCACTGCGCAGACCCCGGAGGCCGTACTGACTTGAATAGCAGACCATTCAAGCCCGCAGATCGTTGCGGGATAGACTTTTCTCACGTAGCTCTTCTCAGACAGTTCGCCGTGTTTGATGCCTTCAACCGACACATAAACAATCACGATATCCTGGTAGGTTTTGGGAATGGCGCGTTCTAAAATGCGCTTTAAGGTGTCACGGTCTTCATTTAATTTTAGATCATTCATTAATAAACGCATTTTTTCGCAATGACCAGGGTAGCGCATGGTTTTGTAATTCAATGTCTGAATTTTACCCTCGTACAATTCAGCCAGACTTCCAAGCCCGCCGGAGGTATTGAATGCTTCGTATTCACAGCCATCGATTTGAATGGCTTCGAGCCCCTCCAGCGGCCGCATGACAGCGGGCTTGCCATGTTCGATGCCATAACACAGATTACCGTATTCATTAATGACCCCATCGGTGGACCAGGTCAGTGAATAATGCAGGGCATTGTTGGCACGTTGCGGTAAAGCACCGACACGAAGCTCCGCATGCAGGCATTCGTCAAACTCTTTCATTAGACTATTGGCCGCGATACTGATAAACCCTGGAGCCAAACCGCACTGGGGGACAAACGCGGTGTCGGCACCCTCAGCAATCTGCTTCACAGCCTCTGTGACCGACGTGTCTTCGGTTAAATCAAAATAATGCGCTTTAGCCGCTTTGGCTACTTTGGCAACATGGGTATTGAGGAAATAAGGCAGACTTGAAATGACCGCAACAATATTATTGGTTTGCAGATAAGTCAAAATTGAGTGCTCGTCCTTTACATCCATCGCGACGGTTTTGATTTGCGGCATGGTTTGCAGCAACCGGCTTACGTCCGTTCCGGAAAATTCCAAATCAGCAATATGGACCTGATAATCGCCGCTTTCTGCTAACAAACAGGCAATCAGACTGCCAATTTTACCCGCTCCGGTAATCATAACGTTGTACATACATTCCCTCTCCATTGTAAAACGAGCCGTCATCGTACACTAAACAGGCACACACTTGAATACTGAATTGATCTTATTGAATTATTTGTAAAATTCTTGACCTTTTACAGGGAGTGTTTTATTGTTGCAATCATTTATATTCTTTTTATCTCATGGAAGTCAGCACTCCAATTGAACAATTTGAATCATTTGCTGTAAAAAAGAGGGCTATTCCTGTCTTTTTACGGTTTTTTTTCTTTGGTTTAATGCTGCCCCTGAGTTTTGCGCCCTTCCATCTGCCAGGTTTAGCCATCCTTTCGCTGGCTTTGTTTTATCA
This sequence comes from Legionella sp. MW5194, assembly GCF_016864235.1. Lineage (NCBI taxonomy): Bacteria > Pseudomonadati > Pseudomonadota > Gammaproteobacteria > Legionellales > Legionellaceae > Legionella > Legionella sp. MW5194. The sequence continues at coordinate 1,668,780 of NZ_CP045732.1, read as the reverse complement.
TCTTTTAAATGAGACTCCGAAATCCGCTTTTCTTCATGGCCTGGTTTATGGATTTGGTTTTTTCGGGTTGGGCGTCTCCTGGATCTTTGTGAGCATTCATGAGTATGGTCATTTAAACGATTTGCTCTCGGCGCTCATTACCTTTCTGTTTATCATTTACCTCTCCCTGTTTCCGGCCTTGACGGCATTTTTGTTCAACCGGCTCAGAATTCAACCCTTTACTCTACTCTCAGCCTTTGCTTTCAGTGCCCTTTGGATTCTTGGTGAATACCTGCGCGCCACATTTCTGACAGGGTTTCCCTGGCTTTTGCTCGGCTTCGGTCAATTCGATGCACCGTTTAAGTTTCTCCTCCCGATCATCGGCGTGTATGGCATCGGTTTTCTAACCTGCTTTGCTGCTGCCCTGCTATCGCTGGGTTTTAAAGCACAGGGCGTCACCCGCTTAAGGCATGTTGTCCTCTTCATTGTCATCGTGCTCACGCCCTTCGTTTTTAAACACAGGCAGTGGAGCGAATCGCATGCAGCACCTGTCAGCGTCGGTGTCATTCAGGCGAACTTATCCATGCGCGACAAATGGGATGAGGCCTTATTCTGGCAATTACTGCAAGGTTATCAGGAGGAAACGGAAAAACTGTTGGGAACGGAACTGATTCTGATGCCTGAATCAGCGATTCCCCTGCCGCCAAGTTATGTCAGTGATTTTCTTTACCAGATGCAGCAGCGGGCGAAACGGGCAGGCAGCGCCATTCTACTAGGTATCCCTCAACCGGTTTCCCCGGGCGACGAGCGTTACTTCAATTCATTAATTACACTCGGCAAAGCCAGAGGCAGTTATCAGAAGCAGCATCTTGTTCCCTTCGGGGAATACATGCCCCGGTTTTTTATTGCACTCAGCGACTGGCTGGGCATACCCGATGCCAATCTGCAGGCAGGCAAGTCCGATCAAACGCTTATTCGCGTTCAAAAACACGCCATTGCCAGCCTTATCTGTTATGAATTGGCGTATGGCGACCTGTTACGCCGTCAATTACCCGCCGCGGAATGGATCGTTTCCATCAGCGATGACGGCTGGTTTGGCCACTCCCTTGCCATGTACCAGCAGCAACAAATGGCCCAGGTTCGTTCCTTGCAGGTCGCCCGTTATCAGGCAGTCGCCAACAATGACGGTTTATCTTCCATCATCAATCACCAGGGAGACATTGTCGCGTCGTTACCCGCATTCACCTCGGGTCTGTTGCGCGCCTCCCTCTACCCGATGACCGGCAGCACGCCATGGACGTATTGGGGAGATACACCGGTTTTGTTATTTTGTGCCCTGATCTATCTATTCTGCCTGGTTCAAAAGCAATTAAAAAACAAAGACTCGGCAGAAGCTATTGCTGGCGAGGTCAAGAGGCGTTATCCTTACCAGCCTGTCTGAATACAACGTTTAACTATGGATATTAGCTATAAACCGCGAGATGTTGAAGAACAAGCCCAACAGTATTGGCTTAAAAAACAATCGTTTAATGTCACTGAAGATTTAAACAGAGAAAAATTTTATTGCTTATCCATGTTCCCTTACCCCAGCGGAACACTGCATATGGGGCATGTCCGGAATTATACTCTGGGCGATGTGATTGCCCGCTACCAGCGGGCGCTGGGTAAAAATGTTTTGCAACCCATTGGCTGGGATGCATTCGGTTTGCCCGCTGAAAACGCTGCCATTAAACATGGCATTCATCCGGCTGAGTGGACCCGAAAAAACATTGCCTCCATGAAAGAACAATTCATGCGTCTTGGCAACGCTTATGACTGGAAGCGCGAAATCGCAACCTGTGATGCCGATTATTACCGCTGGGAACAGTGGTTTTTCATTAAATTGTATGAAAAAGGCCTGGTCTATAAAAAGAATGCCCTGGTTAACTGGGATCCTGTGGATCAGACGGTGCTCGCCAATGAGCAGGTCGTAGACGGCCGCGGCTGGCGCTCAGGCGCGCTGGTTGAACGACGGGAAATATCCCAGTGGTTTATTAAAATCACCGCTTACGCGGATGAACTGCTTAATGATTTGGATACGCTGGACGAATGGCCTTCCCAGGTCAAACAGATGCAGCGCAACTGGATAGGCCGCTCCGAGGGCTGCGAAATTGCCTTTAAAGTGGAAGGCTATGCCAAAAAGCTTAAAATTTATACCACCCGCCCCGATACCCTCATGGGAGTAACCTATCTGGCCGTCGCACCAGACCATCCGCTGGCGAAAGAAGCCGCCAAAACCAATGCCGCTGTTCAGGAATTTGTTGAAAGCTGTCAGGGTGTCCGTATGGCGGAGGCTGATCTGGCCACCATGGAAAAAAGAGGAATAGCGACTTCTTTCATGGCCATTCATCCAATCACCGGCGCTGAGGTTCCCGTGTGGATAGCCAATTTTGTCCTGATGCAATACGGTTCCGGTGCGGTAATGGCCGTCCCCGCACACGATCAGCGCGACTGGGAATTCGCACAAAAATACCAATTGCCTTTGAAAGAAGTCATCAAACCCGTTGAAGGCACCCATGACTACAGCCAATCGGCTTTTACCGGCGAAGGTGAGTTGATTCATTCAGAACCATTTAATGGACTCCCCTCTGCTCAGGCGATTAAAACCATTTCAACCTATATTGAAGAACAGGAACTGGGTAAAATCACAGTCAATTATCGCCTTCGTGACTGGGGCGTTTCAAGACAACGCTACTGGGGTACACCGATTCCCATGATTCATTGTGAAGAATGCGGCATTGTCCCCGTACCTGAAGATGAATTACCCGTTGAACTCCCGGAAAACATTCAATTCTCAGGCAACGGTTCGCCCTTGGCCCAGTGCAGTGACTTTCTGCATACGCAATGCCCCAAATGCCGACAGGATGCGATGCGTGAAACCGATACCTTCGATACCTTCGTGGAGTCTTCCTGGTACTATGCCCGTTTTGCCTGTAAGGGGCAGGACAATGCCATGCTCGACGATCGTGCCAAGTATTGGACACCGGTGGATCAATACATTGGCGGGATTGAACATGCAGTAATGCATCTGCTCTATGCCCGATTTTTTCATAAATTGATGCGGGATGAAGGGCTTGTCAATTCCGATGAACCCTTCAAGGCATTACTGACTCAAGGTATGGTGCTCAAAGACGGCCATAAAATGTCTAAATCCTTAGGCAATATCGTTGATCCAAATCACCTGATTGATACCTACGGCGCCGACACGGCCCGTCTGTTTGTGATGTTTGCGGCACCGCCAGAACAATCCCTGGAATGGTCCGATACCGCCGTGGAAGGAGCTCATCGTTTTCTCAAGCGCATCTGGGCCTTTGCGTATCAGCATCAGGATCTGATTAAGGAAGCCAACAATGCCATTTCCGACGGCAATGGGCACGTGGATTGGCAACACGCTGAAAGCCGGCTTAAAAAATCACGCATGGCTGTCAATCAGATTCTCGCACAGGCCAGCAATGATTATGAAAAGCACCAGTTCAACACGGTGGTTTCAGGCTGCATGAAATTATTTAATGAATTATCAGCCTATGCTGTTGAAACGGAAGACGACAAGTATTTTATTCATGCAGGCATGAGCATTTTATTGCGCCTGTTAGCGCCCATAACCCCGCACATTGGTCACCATTTGTGGCAGCAGCTTGGTTATGATCGTGTGATCATCGATGCGCCATGGCCCAAGGTGGATAAAAGTGCGCTGAAAAGCGACGAGCTCGATTTTGTTGTTCAGGTTAACGGCAAACTGCGCGCGCAATTCAGTGCGGACAGTGACAGCGATGAGGACACCCTGATTCAATTGGCAAAGCAGCATGCCCATGCGTTCATCGAGGACAAAGCCATTAAAAAGGCCATTGTGGTTATGCACCGCCAATTAATCAATCTGGTTGTCAGCTGATGCAAAAGCGACTTGTTCTCTTAAGCTTGGTCAGTCTGCTCGCAGCCTGCGGCTTTAAATTGCGCGGCGTAGCAGAAATGCCGCGTTGGCTCAATCATGTCGCGGTGGTCATCCAGGATGCTCATCGCGATTTAGGCCCTCTGCTTAAAGAACAACTTGAGGCTTACAACATCGTGGTTGTCTCAAATCCTGCCGAAGCTCACTACCTGCTTATTGTGGAGCGGGATCACAACCAGCAACAGCTCACCAGCGTCAGTGCCAGCACGACTCCCCGTCAATATCAACTGGTGTACACCGTTCGTTTTTCATTGGTTAAACAGAGGGGACCCGTACTGATTCCCTCAACCCAAGTGGGAGTATCACGGCAATTGACAGTCAACAATGATCGAATTTTAGGTTCAGATTTTGAAGAATCGACGTTGTATAACGAAATGCGCCGGGATGCCGTGATGCAAATCCTTATTCGCTTGAACCGTAAGCCGCAACAGTAAACACCATGTTAATAAAACATCAGGATATCCGCTTTCAGGTCAGTTCCCCTTTATCAGCCAGTTATGTCTTGATGGGACAGGACCATTTTCTTATCGACCAGGCTGTCACCACCTTAAAGCAAACCTGGAATTCTTTGCACTCTCAAGGCAGTGATGTCAAGGTGATGGATATCGAGTCTTCTGGTGATTGGGCCAGACTGATGGATGCGGTGACTAATTATTCTCTTTTTGCGGAAGCGACCCTGGTGGACGCGCGCTATGGGAAAAAATCCTTGGACAGTGAGGGAAAGGCCTTTTTTGAATCGTATTTAGCCCGTGTCAATCCTGACTGCTTACTCCTTTTGCGCGCGTCAGATCTGACCCAAAAATCATTGCAGTTCCTGGTCAATCATTCTCAGGTGACTCTGGTACAGACAAAAGCCCCGGATAAAGCCGCCGTGCAACGCTGGGTCAAAGAGCAATTAGCCCAGCATGCCATTCGCTATCAGGCGGCTGTACTGCCATTGATTGAGCAATATACTCGCGGCAACTTAGCCGCCTGTGCGCAATTATTAGATAAAATCAGGATTACCCATGATCTTGAGCATGAATTAACGATTACACTGATGAAACAATACCTGTTTGATCAGGCTCAGTATCAATTGTTTGAGCTAAGCGACGCCTGCCTGCTGGGTGATACTGCTCAGGCCTTGATCATACTGCGGCATGCTGCTGAAAACCGGGTGGAATGGACACTGATTTTATGGGTTCTGGCTCAAGAAGTGCGTCTTTTACTGCAACTCCATCACAGCATTCAACTGGAGCTCCCTTTTTCCAGCACCTTGAATCAGTTAAAAATATGGCCTCAACGCGGAAAACTTTACCAGACAGCTTTAAAAAGGCATACAGAAGAAGGGTTATCCAGCTTGTTGGCGTTTTGCGGCAAACTGGATACACTAATCAAAACAAGTCAGACTCCGCAGATTCCACGTCATTTCGAATTGCTGGTCGTGGGCTTATGCTCGGGTCAACAGGTCCTATTACCTTGAATAACCTCATCCTTTTTGGCGGCACCTTCGACCCGGTTCACAAAGGTCATATGAATACAGCCCTGGCTGTGCAGAATCACTTTCATTTTGATTGCTTTTCTTTTCTACCCTGCAGGGTTCCTTTATTGAAGGAAGAAGCACATGCGTCTGGAGAACAGCGTGTGGCAATGTTAACACTTGCTTTAGCAGAGTTGCCGTCAACGTTGAATTTTCAAATCGATTGCACTGAAATTGAACGCGACTCTCCTTCTTACATGGTGACAACGTTAAGCCACTTGCGAGAGAAACGAGGTTATGAACTGCCTGTAACCCTGCTCCTTGGTCAGGATACCTTTTACCAGCTCCCCGCCTGGCATCAATGGGAAAGGTTGCTTGATCTATGCAATTTGCTGGTTATAAAGCGGCCTTCTGTCGTTGTTAAGCCTCCCCAAGCAGTGCAGCTGCTGTTACGCCATCATGAAAAGCAGGAGGAAGGTTTGCTTTTGACAGAAAAGGCTGGTGTCATTCAACAGTTTAATGCAGGGCAATACCCCCTTTCGTCAACTCAAATCCGCAGGCAATTGCGTGAGGGTCAGGTAATCAGCAGCGACATGTTGCCCGTTTCTGTAATGAAATACATCAATACCCATGGCCTGTACCGCTAAGACAAGCGGCTAGTCAACGCCGGTCAGTTTTTAAATCTCATCGAGATTGGTAAATTCCAGATCTCTGGAGGCGTTCGCCACAATTTTTTGGGTATCGATCAGCTGAACTTTTTTGATAAAATCAGGCAGCATGCTATAAAGCCATTGCACAATGGGATTAAATTTGGCATAGAGGCGGGAATTCTTTGAATATTCCTCATGGGGCATCGACGTCATCTGAATAACCAGCATAATCAGCGACACAATAAAAACGCCACGAACAAAACCAAAGGCCATGCCCAATAACCGGTCAGTGCCGCTTAATCCTGTACGTTTAAGGATAAAACCTAATATCGCGTTGACAATGGCTCCAACCAGCAAAGTAGACAATAGAATGACCACAAAGCCTGCGCCCTTACGTGCCGTCGGATCCTGGATGTAGGGTTGAAACCAGGGACCCACCACGTCAGTGTAGTTATAAGCCAGCCAGAGGGCTAAAATCCAGACCACTAAGGCGATGAGTTCCTTGATAAAGCCACGGAACAAACCGGTAATAACCGAAAGACCGATAATCGATAGAATGACTAAATCAACCCAGTACCATTGCATGCCTAACTAACCCGGGTAGTAACGATGAATCCATTCAACTGAATGGCGCTGGCCAGTTGCTGCTGTAATTTCTGGGCTTGCTGTCGTTCTTTCATGTTACCAACAATTACTTTATAAACGGTGCCTTTGTTATCAACCACTTTATTAAAGCGAGCCTGATACCCTTTGCTCTTTAAACGCGCAATTAATGCCACGGCATTGCGTTGCTGAGAAAACGTCGCTAATTGGACAGCATAACCATAACGTGCCACTGCATTGGCCGTCGCAAGTGGTTTGCTGACTGCGGGGTTTGTTTTCCTGGCAGCAACCTGAACCGGTGTCGGCTTACTGACCGGCTTAACCAGTGCAGGCTTTTTAATTTGAGTGAGGCGCGTCGGCGGAGCCTGGGTTTTGACAACCGCAGGTTTTACGTCAGCCATTGCGATGGCCGGAGCATTTTTTGCAGGTTTTTCTTCAGCGACAATGACCGGGCCTTTATTCATCTGGCTCAACGGCTCAGCCTTAGCCAGGGTCGATGCCGGTCTTGCTTCTTCGTCAATTGGAGGAATATCAACATGGGCCACTTTCACCGTTTTAAACATTTCCTTTTCTTCCGGCATGGACACTTGCGGTAAAGCGGGTTTAGGCGGTAATTTAACGGACATACTGACGTTGTCATCAAATCGTTGACTGGATTTTTTCATAATGGCGGGCATAAATATAGCCACAACTGACAAAATGACGGCAATGCCTACCAAGCGATGCTTGACGCGCTCATCCATAGTAAATTTCATATTAAACCCCTTCGCTCAAGTTTTCATTACTTACCGCCGGTAATACAGCGCACACAGTAAAAAATGAACCATAAACTAAAATCAAATCACCAGCAGAAGCCTGTTGGCAAGCCGTTTTGTACGCAGCCGATGGACTATTATGACACAAAACGTCATCAATGCCATGGTTTGCAAACGCCTGGAGCAGTTGTTCGCTCGTTGCCGCTCGCTTGCTTTGAAGTAACGCAGGATACCAACACGCAACCCAGGGGCTTAACGGAGCGATTATGCCGGTCAGATCCTTATCGCCAAGCGCAGAAAAAACGGCATGAATGCGTCGCCCTGAATACTGTTTTACTAAATGGTCTGCAAGATACGCTGCCGCCTGCGGATTATGAGACACGTCAAATAAAACCGTATGATGTCCGGTTTCAATCACCTGTTGACGCCCCTTAAGTGTTAAACCGCTTAATCCCTCAGTAATCTGTGCAGGCGTCACAGGCAAATGATCATGAAGGTAGCGGGTAGTCATCATGGCAGCGGCCAAGGCATTCCCATGCAAAAAGGGCTCTCTGCAATGCAGTGTCCCCTGGCTGTCTGTAAACGTCAATTGTTGCTGATCAATCCGGTAACGGTAGTGCTGTCCATTCACTGCATGGGGACAGCGCAGCGCATGGACTGCAGACAGGATACTCAAAGGCGGTGAAACATCTGCATAAATAACAGGCTTACCTTCCCGTAATATTCCCGCTTTCTCAGCGCCTATTTTTTCCAGGGTGTCTCCCAGATAATCCTGATGATCGTAATCAATGGTGGTTATAATGGCCAAATCGGCATCGATAATATTGGTGGCATCCAGCCGCCCACCGATACCCACTTCAAGAATAATCAAGTCCAGCGGCGTTTGCTGAAACAGATAAAGCGCCGCCAGGGTCGCCGTTTCAAAATAAGTCAGATGGGTTTCGCCTCGCCCCTCTTCAATGACAGAAAAAGCATCCGTCAGGGCCTCGTCAGAGACAGGAACGCCGTTGATTCGAATGCGTTCGTTAAAGTGCAGGACATGCGGGGAGGTGTAAGCCCCGATCTGATAGCCCCCGCTGCGATAAAGGGCTTCCAGTGAAGCCACGGTCGACCCCTTGCCATTCGTTCCAGCCACTGTAATGACTTTGGCATGGGGTCTAAGCAAGTCCAGCTGGCCGGCAACACGGGCGATGCGGGCCAATCCCAGCTGGATTTCTTTTTTGTGCCGGCTTTCAAGAACAGTCAACCAGTGTTCAAGCGACCAGCTACGGTAATCAGTGGCGTGCGTCACGATGCGATAATTTGGCAACCAGTTCTGCGACCGTCGAGCGCAGAAGCCTGCGTTCGACAATCATGTCAATGTGGCCGTGCTCCAGCAGGAATTCACTGCGCTGAAAACCCTCAGGCAACGTTTGTCGCACGGTTTGTTCAATGACTCGGGGGCCTGCGAAACCAATTAAGGCATTGGGCTCAGCCAGAATGAGATCACCCAGGCTCGCAAAGCTCGCCGAAACCCCACCCATGGTGGGATCGGTCAATACCACAATGAAGGGTAACCGGGTCTCTGAGAAACGGGCTAAGGCAGCCGATGTTTTGGCCATTTGCATCAATGAGAACAGCCCTTCCTGCATACGAGCACCGCCGCTGGCAGTAAAGCAGATGTAAGGGCGTTTTTCCGCCGTGGCAGTGGTGATGGCCCTGACAAATTTTTCCCCGACGGTGGCCCCCATGGACCCCCCCATAAAATTAAATTCAAAGGCGCTGACCACAACGGGTTGCTGGAGAAGATTGCCCTTGGCGACAATGAGCGCTTCCTTCTCGCCAGTGGCCTTTTGTGCCTGACTGATTCGATCCTTGTATTTTTTGGAATCCTTGAATTTAAGGCGATCGATGGGCTCCAGGTTAGCCGCTATTTCTTCCTGGCTCCCTTCATCCAGAAACTGGGCAAGGCGCTCACGCGCGGTTAAGCGGTGATGATGGTTACAATTGGCACAAACCGAGAGGTTTTTTTCGAGCTCGGAGCGATACAATACCGAATTACAGCCCTGGCATTTTACCCATAGCCCTTCGGGCACCCCTTTTTTCTGGGATGTTTCGGTTCTGATTTTTGAAGGTAGTAATTTTTTAAGCCAACTCATAAACAAGAATCCGTCATGATCGTAAACGGCACACAGTATAACCTGAAAATTACCTGAGAGCTTGCTTTTCTTCAAGAAAACAAGGAATTCTTTCAGCGCAAGTGCTTGAGGCAATAGAACAAAAACCTGTCTTTTTCAAGAAAAACCAATTCACCCCTAAAGTTCCCTTTTTTTATTCCGATAACAAGTGTGGGTACGGTGAATAACAATAATAACAGGATTCACCGAGAACAAAGCAGATCCCATATCCAGGGATTCAGGTGAGGAGATTTTATTATGGCTCAAGTGGTTAATACCAACGTCATGTCGCTTAACGCACAACGTAACTTAAACAGTTCGCAAAAAACGATGACAACCGCTATTCAACGGTTGTCTTCCAGCTTGCGAATCAACAGCGCGAAAGATGATGCTGCAGGCTTGGCAATTTCTGAACGCATGACCGCTCAAATAAGAGGGATGAACCAGGCTGTTCGTAACGCGAACGATGGTATTTCCCTGTCGCAAACGGCTGAAGGTGCCATGGGTGAAACCACCAACATCCTTCAACGTATGCGTGAGCTTGCCCTGCAATCAGCGAACTCAACCAACAATTCCGGTGACCGTCAGGCCATCCAGGAAGAGGTGAACCAGCTGCAGGCAGAGTTAGACCGTATTGCCAACAATACCGAGTTTAACGGTCAGCGCATTCTGGATGGTTCTTTCTCAAGTGCCAGCTTCCAGGTCGGTGCCAACGCCAACCAAACCATCAGCTTCGCTATCGGCAGCGTAAAAGCGTCGTCAATCGGCGGTATCGCGGCTGAGGATGGGACCGAGGTGGCCGCTGCGGCTGCAACCGACATTACCATCTCAATTGGCGGCGGTGCAGCAACAACCATCAACTCCAGTGCCGGTTTCGCAGGCTCAGCAAACGGTCAGGATGGCACCTCAGCTTACGCCAAGGCTGCAGCCATCAATGATGCCGGTGTTTCAGGCTTGAGTGTGACGGCGACCACGACAGGTACACAAACAGTCGGTCCTATCGGCGGTACGGCAGGTGACACGTACAACCTGACCATCAACGGCGTGGCGGTATTCACCAACGAAGACGTGGCCACGGCACTCAGTAACTCAGACCTTCGCGATGCCATCAACGGCGTCAGTGACCAAACCGGTGTTATTGCCAGCTTAAACGGCGGTGACTTGACCTTAACGGCAGCTGACGGACGTAACATCACGGTCACTGAGAGTGGTACCGGCTTCACTGCAGGTACTGACGGTATCAGCGTCACTGGTGGTGACTTTGACGGTGTCTTGCGCGGAAGTCTGTCAATCAGTGCCGTGGATTCCATCGCCATCGGCGGTACAGTAGCTAACTTAGGCTTGTCTGCAGCCATTGCTAAAGACTCCCTGGGTGTGGATTCAGTCGATGTCAGCACAGCCGCTGGCGCTCAAGAAGCCATCAAGCGTCTTGACTCCGCATTGAACTCCGTTACTTCCAACCGCGCAGCAATGGGTGCTCTGCAAAACCGCTTCGAGTCAACCATTTCGAATCTGCAAAACGTAGCAGAAAACCTCTCTGCTGCACGTAGCCGAATTCAAGATGCTGACTTTGCTGCTGAAACGGCCAACCTAACCAAGGCTCAGATTCTGCAACAAGCTGGTACTGCCATGCTTGCTCAGGCTAACAGCATACCGCAATCCGTGCTGTCACTCCTTGGTCGATAAGCGAGGACACTTCATGCAGGGCAACCTGCATGAAGTGCGTTTTACCCTCTGATAATGAGGGTAAGGAGTTATAAATGATTATCGATGGACCCAATGATTTACTGCCTTTAAAACTGGATGCAAACAACATCACCACACAAAAAGCCTCCGAAGACAGCTTGAATGTGAATGCCCCTCCTATCGCTAAAATCAATAACGACAATAACGTACAGATAAGGCAAGCCCTGGATGAAGCCACTGGTCTTTTGCAAACGATAGTGACGGATAAATTATCCGAGGAAGTGATACGAAAAATGCCGCCCGATGAGTACCTTAAGTTACTCTCGCTTTTGGATGAAATGATAAGCGGCTCGGTTGATAACCAGATATAGCATCAGAAAATTGCAAGTTGGTATCCTTCTTGCAATTATTTTTTACAGTAACGTCTCATGAAGGGACCTCTTTAATAAGGAATTGATTGTGGCCAGTATCTCTCCAACCGGCGGTTCCAGTCTCGACATCAAAGCCATTGTCGATGCCCTGGTTGCTGCCGACATCACGCCGGCAAAATCCCGTCTCGATAAGCTTGAAGCAAGCTACACGACGAAATTGTCTGCCGTGGGGCAGATCAAGGGCAGCCTGGCAAAATTGCAAGCAGCGATGGTGAAGCTCAGCGACTTACAACAATTTTATGCCATGAAGAGTACAGTCAGTGATCCCAACCTGTTTTCAGCCAGCGCGAGCACAGAAGCGGTCCCGGGCATCTATGATGTCGAAGTTCGCTACTTGGCCAGCCGCCAGAGTCTGGCGTCTTCTCCCGTTGCCTCCGCCAATACGGTGGTCGGTAACGGCAGCATCACCATTGATTTTGGTACTTACAGCAATGATTTATCCACTTTTACGGCCAATCCCGACAAACAATCGGTCACTATCACTATCGCTCCGGGTCAAAACACCCTGCAGGCTATCCGCGACGCCATCAACGCCAACGGCTCCGGCGTTAAAGCCGCGATCGTTCAGGATTCACAGGGGGCACGCTTGACCTTAAGCAGCCCGGATACCGGTAAAAACCTGGCCATGAAAATTTCAGTGAATGACGCCGACGGCAATAACACCAATGGCGCCGGCCTGTCCGCATTAGCTTATGATCCAACGGCCGGCATTACCAACCTTCAGGAAACCGCCGCCGCCCGGGACAGTGAAATTAAAATCAATGGCCTGACACTGACGCAGAGCACCAATCAATACAAAGATGCCTTAGCCGGCGTGACAATCGACTTGAGAAAAGCCGATTTAGGCACCACCTACTCGCTGACCATTGAAAACAACAAGTCACAGCTCACCGGTTTTGTGAATGAGTTTATCAAACAGTTTAACGAGGCCATGACGACGCTGAACAATTTGACCGGATACAACAAGGAGACCAAGAAAGGCGGTCTTCTCCAGGGCGACTCCAGCACACGAAACCTCAAATTAAACATCAGCAAAATTTTAAGCCAGCCGATTGACACCGGCGACAACGCAATCAATTCGTTGGCAGACATTGGTATTAAAACCGATGCAAAGGGCTTATTGGCCCTAAACACCGCCGATTTTGATGCGGCGGTCAATGATCATTATGATGCCATAGGCCATCTTTTTGCTAAAACTGCCGTGGCTTCTGACAGCAATATCCGTATTAAATCAGTCGGTGCCGATGTCAAAGCAGGCAGCTACGCCGTTAACATCAGCAGCTTTACCGCCGGGGTTACCTTAGCCGGTACCATTGGCGGTTTATCTGCCACCTCCAGCGATGGCCTGACGCTCAAGGGCAGCGGGGCATTAAAAAATCTCTCCGTTCAAGTCATCGGCGGCAGTACAGGGGATCGAGGCAATGTCGTTGTCAGTGACGGCATAGCCGCTCAACTCAATAACCTGGTGACCGATTATTTAGGCGACAAGGGCGATTTGGCCAACCGAACCAAGCAATTAAACGATAATTTAAAGGATCTGGACAACCAGCGTTTGCGTTTGGATACCCACATGACCAGCCTGAGAGCTCGGTATACGGCGCAATTTACCCGTCTGGATGTCCTGCTTGCGTCATTACAGGACACCAGTGCGTTTTTAACGCAGCAACTGGCTAACTTACCAAAAATAAATTCGTAGGGAAGCATAATGAAAAATCCATACACTGAAGCAGTTAATCAATACAAATCCATTGAGTTGCAGACCCGCATTGAATCGGCTTCGCCGCATCAACTGATTGATTTACTCCTGCAGGGGGCACGCTCGCACATCGCCACCGCCCAGGGAAATATTCAGCGCAATCAAATCAGTGAAAAAGGTGAGCACATCGGCAAAGCGATCAGCATCATTGAGGGCCTTAAAACCAGTCTTAATCACGAAAAAGGCGGGGAACTGGCGAGTAATCTCGACAAATTATATGACTATGTGCAACAGATTCTGTTAAAAGCCAACATTGATAACAGCGTTGAATTACTGACGCAAAGCAATCTGTTGCTGGCTGAAATCCATGGGGCCTGGCAACAGATAAAAAAAGACAACCCCGATTTTTAGCAGTTTTTGTAAAGTTTTTAACCTGTTTGCCGTTAAGTGACATCAAAGCACAGACAAATCGAGGTGATCATTATGAAGAGATTACCTGTACTAATAACAATAATGCTGCTGGCATGGACATCACCAATCTGGTCTGAAGCGCGATTTGGTGAAACCCTTTGCACCAACCCCGACTATTTTTGCATCAAGGTGAAGTCAGGGGAAAGCTGGAGCAGGCTTTTTCCCAATCCTGAAGCCAAAGACATCGTCCGCCGCATCAATCGCATGAATGTGAACCTGCGCCCGGGTATGATTATTGCCGTTCCCAAAAATTTAGACCGTCTGACAATCTATGATGTCTCTCCTTTTCCGCGCTACATTGAGTCAGATGGCGAAAAAACCATCTACGTCAGTCAGAATAAACTGGCCTGGGCGGCTTATGATGAGGATGGTGAATTACTCTGGTGGGGCCCTATTTCTTCAGGAACCGATCATTGCTCAGGCGTCATCGGCGGGTGTTCAACCCCCACCGGTTCGTTTCGAATTATCCGCAAACAGGATATCGATTGCATTTCCACTGCCTTTCCAAGACGGGCGGATGGCAACAACGGCGGTGCGGAAATGCCTTTCTGCATGCACTTTTTTCGAGGTTATGCGTTGCATGGCAGCGAAACCGTGCCGGGTTATCGCGCCAGTCACGGCTGTGTCAGGATGTTCACCGAAGATGCGCGCTGGCTCAATGAGGAATTTGTTGATGTCCCTGGCGATGGCATGCGGGGCACACGCGTCATCATTGACGCGGTCCAGCATTAATCACCGCTGCACGCTGCTTATTGCAACAGGGAAAACGATCCATTAACGCCGTTGGCAGCAAGGCGCATTTTCAGGCTTTCGGTCATGGCCTTGTTCGCAAACGGCCCGACTCTGACGATATACCGGTGCTGATAATTTTCTATAAAGACGGGTGAGGGCGTCAGTTTAGCGAGCTTCTCGCGCAGAGCATTGGCCAGGTCCTGGGAGTTGAAAGCCCCCGCCTGAACATAATAGTAAGCCACATGTTGACCAGCCGGTGATTTGACAGTCAGCGCCTCAATTTCCACCGGTGCTGTTCCTTTAGGCAACAGGCCTAATTTGGTGGCAGCAGCATAGGATAAATCAATCACCCGATCGGCATGAAAGGGACCTCGATCATTCACTTTTACAATCGCTTCGCGCCCATTACTTAAATTCTTAACACGGACATAGGACGGCAAAGGCAAGGTTTTATGGGCAGCGGTCATGGCATACATGTCGTAATCATCACCGCTTGAGGTCCTGCGGCTATGAAATTTTGTGCCATACCACGACGCCATGCCACGGGTTTTATAGCCGGTGGCCGACCGCATCACTTCGTATTTTCTGCCATTGACGGCATAGGAATCCGGGTTACCGTAACGGCTTAAAGGCTCATTGGCCGGTTTAACTTTCTGAAACGTCTTGGGCAGCGGTCCTTTGGGAGCACCGTCCTGTTGTGTGGGTCTAAAGGGCTTTTTTGGAGGATTTGACCGGGTTGATGAGTGACTGCCTGGCTGATTAACCTGCGGGGGTTGAGCGCAACTGCATAACACCAGAATCAGAAGTAAACATAAAAACCGCATGACCTTACCTAATTTTTCTTATTAATCGCATTAATATATACAATGCAGCCCGCGATTAAAATACTCCAGAGGTCTTTGGTTGCTTAAACAGGCATGTTAAGATTAGCGATTTTGTAATATTGAGAATAATAAACATGAAACCAATGCGTTTTTATTTAGGCATGATGCTGCTGCTTTCATTGCTGTCTCCGGTGACGTACGCTGATTCCGTATTGCCCACCGCCTCGCCAAAGCCCATGCCGGTGAACAGTAAACCTTTAATTACCCCTTCTCCGCCGCTGGTGAATGCCAAGGCCTTTATTCTCATCGATGTCGACAGCGGTAAAATTATCGCCGAGAAAAACAGCGACCTTAAATTGCCGCCAGCCAGCCTGACTAAAATGATGACGCTGTATGTGATTTCCAATGCCTTAAATAATGGCCAGATCCACCTGACTGACAATGTGCGGATTAGTCGTGATGCCTGGAAAACGGCCGGTTCACGCATGTTTGTGAAGGAGGGGCAACAGGTAGCCATTGAAGATTTATTAAAAGGGATCATTGTTGATTCCGGTAACGATGCCTGTGTTGCCATGGCCGAACACCTCGGCGGCAGCGAGCCTGGGTTTGCGGACATCATGAACCAGCAGGCGCAAAATCTGGGCATGAAAGACAGCCACTTTACTGACAGTACTGGCCTGCCTGACGAGCGTCTGTACACTACCGCGAAGGACCTGGCGATTTTAGGCCGTGCCCTGATCAATGACTTTCCCCAGTATTACCACTGGTATAAGCAAAAATGGTATACCTACAATGGCATTCGCCAACCTAACCGCAACCGCCTGTTATGGCGCGACAGCCAGGTTGACGGCCTGAAAACCGGTCACACCAATGATGCCGGTTTCTGCCTCGTGGCTTCCGCTAAACGCGACAGCATGCGTCTGCTGTCAGTGGTGCTTGGCGCGCCGAATGATTCCGTGCGGGCTGACGACAGCGAGCGCCTGTTGAATTACGGCTTCCGTTTCTTTGAAACCCACGAATTGTACAAAGCCGGGAAAAGCATTACGGAAATGCCTGTTTACAAAGGGGAAGACAACACCCTGGCAATCGGGGTATTGCAAAACAAATTTGTTACCATCCCCAACGGTCAGTATCAGCGCTTAAGTATTACGACCAAAGTCCCTTCCACCCTGATTGCCCCGGTTAAAAAAGGCGACAAAATCGGGGAAATGATTATCAAGTTTGACGACAAGGTCATTGATACGCATCCCCTGTACGCGTTAAATTCCGTTGAATCCGGCGGTTTCTTCAAGCGCAGCAAAGATTCCGTTCGCCTGGCGTTCAAACGCTGGTTCGGCTAGGATTCCACCATGTCGGGCGTAGTGTATGTTAATGGCCAATATTGCCACGCGCATGAGGCCAGCATTTCGGTGTTTGACCGCGGCTTCCTGTTTGGGGATGCCGTTTACGAAGTCATTCCTGTTTATGGCAGCCAACCTTTTGCGCTGGAAAAACACTTGCTGCGTCTTGAATCAAGCCTTGCCAAGGCCCGCATTCCCAATCCACCCTGCGACTGGCACGCCCTTTTCCAGGAGCTCATCCGCCAAAATGGCGGCGGCGATCTGCAGCTCTATTTACAAATTACCCGTGGCAACCAGGGGGTGCGTAAGCACGATATCCCTGTCGGGCTTGCCCCGAGTGTCATTGCCTTTACCCTTCACACGCCTTATCCTGGGTTCGTAGAGCAACAGAAAGGCCTGAGGGCAAAACTGGTGGAGGATATCCGCTGGCAACGCTGCGATATAAAAACCACGTCGCTGCTTGGCAATATTCTGGTGAATGACGATGCCGTGTCTCAGGGTTGTCATACCGCCCTGTTGGTCCGCGATGGCTTCGTTACTGAAGGAAGCGCCAGCAATCTGTTTATTGTTGATCACAATGGGCAGGTCAAAACACCGCCCCTCAATCAGTATTGCCTGCCTGGCATCACCCGTGAAATCTGCCTGGACTTACTCAGTAAAACGGATTTCGCCTTCAGCGAAGAGCCCTTGCCGGTGCAAACCGTTCTCAATGCCCGGGAGGTCTGGATAACCAGTACTACCAAAGAACTTTATCCTGTTACCCGCATCGATGAGACAGTAATAGGAGAGGGAGTAGGCGGCCCCTGCTGGCGGCATCTCCACGAGCGCTATCACCAACTGACTGGAAAAACTTATGACTGACAAAAAAACCTTCATGCAGTTCCCCTGTCAATTTCCGATTAAAATTATTGGTTTGAATTCACTGAATTTCAGCGAGGAAATCACCACCATCGTCACCCGCCATTTCCCCGACACGCAAGAACAGGCGATTGTGTGCAAGGACAGCAAAGAGGGAAATTATTTGTCCATTACCGCCACGGTGTATGTGCTTGATCAAGCCTCACTGGATGCGCTCTATCAGGAATTAAGCAGCCACCCTTCCATAAAAATGGTGCTTTAAATGATCATTAGCCGCTACCTTGGTCAACAACCCTATCTTGAAACATGGCAACAGATGAAACAGTTTACGCTTTCGCGCAATGACGCCACAGCGGATGAACTGTGGCTGCTGGAGCATCCCCCTGTTTATACCCAGGGACAGGCTGGTAAAGCGGAACATGTCCTTAACCGTAATGCCATTCCCATTGTCCAATCGGACCGCGGCGGCCAGGTAACTTATCATGGCCCTGGGCAACTGGTAGCCTACGTGCTGATGGATATCCGCCGCCGTAATCTGGGTATCCGTTCGCTGGTGTGCCACCTTGAAACACTACTTATTGCCGTATTGCAGGAATACGGTATTTCAGCGGAAACCCGATGCGGCGCCCCGGGTGTGTATGTCGATAATAAAAAAATTGCATCCATTGGCTTAAGAGTTAAAAATGGCTGCACTTATCATGGGATTGCTTTGAATGTCGCGATGGATCTCTCGCCGTTTAAGGCCATTAACCCCTGTGGTTTTTCCCAATTGGAAATGGCCCAGATAAGCGATTATTCTATTTATCCCACGGTCGCTGAGACCGCCGAGAAATTTAAACACCTTTTTCTCAGGCAATTTGAAAAGCACGGACTATGACTTTATTTGCTGAGTACATTCAACCGGTTACCGCCTGGCTCCATGCACATCCGCACTGGGCTTTGATTTTTACATTTTTGATTTCATTTACCGAATCGTTAGCCATTATCGGCAGCGTCATCCCGGGTTCAGTGACCATGACAGCGATCGGCATCCTCGCGGGCTCTGGAGTGATGCGCATTGATTTAACCCTGCTGGCAGCCATGCTTGGGGCGGTGGCTGGCGATAGCGCCAGCTACATGCTCGGTTACACCTTCAGCGATAAACTTGGCACCATCTGGCCTTTCAGCCGCTACCCCCAGTGGTTGACCTACGGCAAGGATTTCTTTACCCGCCATGGCGGCAAAAGTGTTTTGATTGGTCGATTTGTAGGCCCACTACGCTCGATAATCCCGGTTATTGCCGGGATGATGCACATGAGTCATCTGCGTTTTTACATTGCCAATGTCATTTCGGCCATTGCCTGGTCTATTTTGTATGTGCTTCCTGGCATTCTGATTGGGGCGGCTAGCAATGAACTGGCACCAGAAAGCGCGACCAAACTGTTTGTCTTTGTATTGATAGTGCTTGGGGTTATCTGGCTGGCCAGTGTGCTGGTGAAATGGTTGATCATTCGTTTAAATCGCTTTCTTAAAACCCACCTTCATGATTTTTGGGCCTGGTCTGCCTGTCATCCCCATTTAGCCCGTTTTTTTCAATTCATTACCCCTGCCGAAGAAACCAATCACTACGCGACGGCCGGCCTGGTTCTGTTGTTTATTGTTTGTTTTTTAAGCTTCTGCATGGTTACCAGTCTGGCGCTGCATCATGGCTGGGTCACGGGCGTCAATCAACCGGTTCATTTGCTTTTACAAAGCATAAGAACGGCATCGTTCGACAGTTTTTTTATCGTCTCAGCCCAGCTATGCAGTCCCCTCACGCTAATCACCCTGACGGTGTCCATT
Organism: Legionella sp. MW5194; assembly: GCF_016864235.1. Classification (NCBI taxonomy): domain Bacteria; kingdom Pseudomonadati; phylum Pseudomonadota; class Gammaproteobacteria; order Legionellales; family Legionellaceae; genus Legionella; species Legionella sp. MW5194. The sequence continues at coordinate 1,649,334 of NZ_CP045732.1, read as the reverse complement.
GTTTTCATCACCGCTTATTACCGCGACTGGCGCACGCTGGCTTTCTTTGCAAGCCTGCTGTTCAGTACCACGGTATTGCTGTTACTGACCCATTGGCTTATTCCTAGCCAACGGCCCAGCGGATTGCTGGAAGTGAAGCCGGGCCACTCTTACCCAGCTGTTCAGTTAACTTATGCCACAGCCATTTTTTCTGCGCTCCTGTATTACATTGGCCAGTATGGCAATAGTCGCATCAAACCCACGATCAATTTAATTTTTAATCTGGCCTTGCTCGTCGCCGGTTTTGCTAATTTATACCTTGGTGATCATTGGTTTACCGACATCCTCGGGGCATACCTTGCAGGACTTAGCCTAAGCGTGCTGCATTGGTTGTTTTATCGTCGTAATCCCGCATCGGTTGCCTATTCATCTCACTTGGCCTCCAGTTTAGCCTTCCTGCTACTCGTTGCCTCCGCTTTAAGCGGCTTAATGAATTACAATCAGGAGCTGCGGGGCCATCAACCCTATTTCGCGCAATATGTTTTCACAGATCAGCTCTGGTGGAATCAATCCAAACCCCTTCTACCGATTTATCGCGTGAACCGGCTTGGGCATCCAGTCAGCTACTTTAACCTGCAGTACGCAGGGACCGTAAGCCGCATAGAATCGTCGCTGAGCGCCTTTGGCTGGCGTAAACAAAATGAATCGCTTTACCGCTCCCTGCTTAAGCGATTAAATGGGCATTCCTCTTATGCAGAAATGCCCTTGATGGCGCAGTTATACCAGAACAGAAAACCCGTCCTGATCATGACCTACGATCCCAAAGACGGCAGTCCCAGCCTTGTGTTGCGGCTATGGCGTTCCAATTACCATTTAAAACACTACCGTCAGCCCATCTGGGTTGGCAGCGTCCATTCCAAAGCACTCTCTAAAAAGTTGATGTCCACCGAAACTAAAACATCCCATCACCCGGCACTTTACTATGTTCGTATGGCCTTATCCCAATACCTGCAGCGGGAAGTGGCCCTGCCGGTGAATCCATCGAAAAAGTTGCTTATCGATGTCGAACCCACGTTGTTGCTCATCAAGGAACTCGCACCAAGTGAGCTTTTTAATTTCACAGTGATACCTTATTATGAACACTCCCTGTCGCCGGCTGTAACCAATGACTTCCTAAGTTTCCAAGCCAGTTATTAATCTCAGAAAACAGCCGTTAATTTCCGGGATTTACTAACGACAACATCCGCCCGTTACGATACACTAGTTGCTACTTCAATTTAATTACAAAGGGCTGGGCACATGTACTACTTTAGTGATTATTTGCAGTTCATTTTTCCTTTTTTTACGCTGATGCTTTTAGTCATCGGTTTAACGACTCAACACCGTAATTCGCTTCTTGCAGCCTTGTGGCTAAGTCTGATTGCTACAATTCTGCATTATCAGACAGCAAGGGGAGAAATTCTTGGCAGCTATTTTGATTACAAACAAGCCACCATTTACACAATCAATCTGCTGGTTTTACTCGTTTCATCCATTTATCTGGTCGCCGCCTCCATTAAAGACAGCGCCAGAAAAATTTTGCGCTACGCTAGCAGTCTGTTTTTTGCCTGCTTTGTAACCGGTGCCCTGTTATTATTGGTTAACATCTGGGTCAATGCTCACTTTTTAAGTGATCGGATGCCCAATACCCCCATTTTGCAGGTAGCCACCTTTAAAAAGATGGATTATTGCGATTACCGTTATGTATTTTACAAAGTCAGCCAGGAAGGAAAAATCAATTACATGTGCCCCAACCATTATGGTTTTGTACCTTCCGAAGGTAGCCTGGATGCTGCTCCGCAATTTGTGATTAAACAGTTGCCTCCACAATTGCAAATTAAGTTTAAACAGGATACCTTGAAAGGCAACAGTTAATGGTAAAACCGGCAGCAGGCAGAGAGGCATTAAATTTTGCAAAGTGGTTACATTGTTCCATTTTGTTCTTATTTTGATAACATGATGAACATTTTTATGCTATGATTATTATGCGCATTCTATTCTTTACTGTTTTATACCTGGTTTGCAGTATGACCCTGGCGATGGCTCCCAAGCTGAATTGGGATAAAGCGGTTGACAATGCCATCATTCGTTACGGTTTACGCACCGAACCCGAATTAAAACGCTTTTTTGCCAAAGCTCAGGTGGCCTATCCTCCAAAGGACGTGGCATTATTGGCCTTTAAAAAAGAGCGCCGCATTGAACTCTGGGCAAAAAATGATAATCAGGCCTGGCATTATATTCATACCTATCCATTAACAGCCTTCAGTGGGCGTTTAGGGCCGAAATTAAAAGAACGGGATGGCCAGATCCCTGAGGGCATTTACCGTCTGGTGACGTTTAACCCATTCAGCAGCATGCATTTATCCATGATGATCGATTATCCTAACAATTTTGATCGTCTTCAGGCCATTAAAGATGGCCGGCGGCGCCTCGGCAATAATATTTTCCTGCATGGCAAATCGATGTCTGTAGGCTGCCTGGCCATTGGCGATCGCCCCATCGATCAGCTGTTCCTGCTGGCAAGACGCGTGGGGCTCAGTCATATCAAGGTAATTATAGCCCCCAATGACTTACGCAAGGACAAACCAGCCACCTCCAATTTTGCTCAGCCTCGATGGCTGCCTGAGCTCTACAAGCAAATTGAGGCCGCGCTCAAACCATTTGAAGCAGGAAAGAAAATGTCTTAAATCGACTCGCTGGCATGGCATCCTGGTTGTCTTTCTGATGAAAACGGTTGTCCTGCCGTCCTCACTGGGTACATCAGGAATTTCCTGGATTTTTCGACAACGACAGAGAGAAATGCGGGGTTTTTGTCTTTTGAAAAACCAAATCGCTTAATTGTTTGCTGAGCTGATCCCTGATTAACTGCTTGGTTTCTGGCAAAGGAAAAGTGATTGCATCAAAAATGGGTTTGTAATTTTCATACTCATCACTCAGTGTTTTTGTACAAAATCCATTAATCTCGCATAAATAGCTATGGATATACTGAATGGTCGTATCATTCTCCATCAACGGAAAATAACTGCAAAATTCCTTTTTGAATTGCTTAGGCTCGGCATGGGTGGCTTTCAGCAATAACAGCGTAAAGACGTCTAAACGATGCTGCCTTTCCTTTTCGTCAATGGTCTGACTCGTCATGGCACTATAGACATTGTCGATAAATTCTGCAACTCTTGCAAGGTATTCATTCATCTTGTGTTGATACGGTTGTACTTCTTTTTTATGAAAAGTCATCTCCCTCTCCAAAATGCCATTTTTCGGGCCATTATACCCCGTAGGTCCAGATAGGCCTAACTTACTCTAAAAGGCACGCTGCCCTGTTGGTGAAGCGACATAACGGCTATCCGCTTATCAAGGTAATCCAGTACTACCTTGCCCATATCCGAATGCAGCAGGCATTCTTCCCTGAGCTTTCTAAGGCTTCCGAGTTCTCCATACAAGATTAGCTGATTTAATAAGGATGTATCCGGCCCCTTCTCCATCAGCTTAATTTTAATCTCGATGGGATTAACAATGTCCATGACAATGACCCCGTTTTTCTTTTCAAGAATGATACAGGGCTTGCTTTGCTCGCCATTGAGAATAATCTTGAAGCCGCCATCCATCGTAGTGAATAATGAATCAATCTTGAATGAGGGATCCTCCATTTTCCGGATGAATAAGCTATCGGTACTTTTTGCTTCACTGTTTAAACGCGATTTGTTAAAAAAGGAGGCCATCGCCATCAATGCTCCGCTGGATTGACTGATGGTCAAGGTTCTTTGATTGTTCATCGTATTAAGCGTCGCAATGAGTGGCGGGGTTTGTCCTTTAGCAATATTGGTATTATAAAGTTTGATGACGGTATTTTCAGGGCAATACGCAATTAAATTGATGCTGGCTGTTTTGTGCATGTCAAGCAGGCTGGTGGTATTCACGTGCCGGCCGATCCGGAATCTTCCTGTATTGCGCGGGCATAACACCGTTTGACCACTTCATCCACATTGTCGAGGCAGGCGCAGACGATGACGGAATTGCTGTTTTTTTCCACCAGTTCACGATGAAACGATTTGTAGGTTACCCCATCCACGATGACATTCGGCCTTTCTTCCTTTTTCGCTTTCAAACGAGCCTCAACCAGTTCACCGACTAAATAGGCGCTGTCTTGCGTACGAATAAAGACCTGGTCTGTTTCCTTCTGCTCGAAGGCCTTGGTATTGGGTTTACAGATTCCACGGTAATCATCGGTGGCTAAAGAAACATACTTCACTTTATCACTTTCAGAAACATATTGACGGGAAATAGTACTTTTACCGCTTGCAGCAGGGCCTAAGAAAACATAGTCCTGATTGTCTTCCAGTTTATAAACCGGTTTTTTAGCGAGCTTGGCTTTTGCCACCAGATTGTCCATGTGTTTATCCAGGAAATCCGACATCAATTGGTGGACAACCTGTTTGCGTATTTTATTTCTTTCCATCGCCATGCAGGCCTCAAATTTTTCACGGTAGATATCAGAACCCTCCTCCAGATGAGGGTAAAGGGTCGTCATTTTTGAACGTGCCCGGCTTAAGCACTGTTGATAGACACCCGTGGTATCATGAGGTGTGAATACGTCATACCCCTGCTTCCATTGCTGGTTTAATTGAGAGAACGCCTCACTGACGATAAATTCCTGATCCTGACACAGCATCTGGGCCCATTCATTGACCTTTTCGACATCAATTTGATAATCGGTAATCAAGCGCGCCGCCACATGCAGTAAAAACGCCGTGTGGATGGTCGGCACCAGAACATCCGTGAGCCATCCCTCCTGAGCCATATCAGCCTGGGCTAATTGCTGCTGGATGTCCCCCTCCATGAATTCTGGCTGCAAGATTCGATTAAACTCTTCCTGCAATTTCCTTTCTTTTTTAGTCCATTGGGTAAATCCTTTCAGCGTCAGAATGTGTCTCATATTGTAATGAGCTACTGCGGTCTCTCTTTCTTTTTCCAGTTCGATCACGCCGCGGGGAAACGGATCCTGATTGAATTTTAATTTAAAGGCAGGAGACGAAACCAGACTGATTTCGATCTGCAGGGTTTGCATCTTTAATTTTTTATGCCCATTTTCAATGACACGCTCAATGCGAATGGCGCCTAACTGGGTAATCCGCTCTGCAGACTGCTTGCCTGTGTCTTTCTGATGAGCACGGAGTATATCAATGAAAGACTGACGCCTGTACAAGTGCCCCGTAGGCAGGTGAGTTTGCGCATCAGGTTCCGGCAATTTCAAGGGGGCTTTGTAGTCTAAATCGGTATTGTGCTTCTGGTTGTAAAATTCGAGGCAGGCAGCCAATACTTTTTGAGAAAAATCACTTACACCCTCTATCTCACCACTTAAATTGCCAGGAATGACATCGAGAATGACGTTGTTTTTATCGTAGATAACTGTCATAACATAGTCATCAGGGGTAATGTGGGTATAAGCAATTTCACTTAATTTATTTTTACCGAAAGGATCGACAAACGATTGAGTATGGAATGCGGGTTTACCTCGTAAAACATAGAGAATTTTGACGTCCTTCTGCCCGCCAAAATCAATGGCAATAGTAAATTTATCCGTCACCGAGCGGGTCCCGTCGACTCCGGTTGCCGCAATTAACGTGGCCGCCGCACCTGAGCGCACTTCGTGCTTGTGTAAATTATTTTCCTGCCCAATGAGTAAATGGCTATCCGCTGAATATTCCCCTTCGCGTGTCATTTTTTTAGCAAATGACTTGGTCTCCGCCAACGAATTGGTTAAGTTTCCGCCTCTAAAACTCAGCGGAGCCTGTTGCAGACTTAACTTATCGTTTTGATAACTCTGAATGGCATGATAATGGTGGATGCTGGTTTTAAGCCTGGTCGTTATATTGGCTTTTAAGCCATTTCTTAAGGCTACGGCAGGACTTATCAATTCACCGGCATCATCCTGAAGTAGGCTTTGTTCTTTTTTACTGACACTGTCCCTCGCTAGAATATACGTTCTATCATGAATGAATGCCTGCACAACATCCATCAAATCCAGGCGTAAGGCTTTGGACGTCATGTTGGCGTTCGGTACTATCTGCATCACTTTTTCACTGGCGCTATGGAATAAAACCCGTTTAACAAAGTGTTCAAAATTCCCTGCAGTGGTCGGCGTCGAGAGTCCCGGTACCGCAATCGGGGTTGTACTGTAGTATTCTTTGATGATTAACAGGCGTTTTTTCAACTCGCTTAATTTCTTATCCAGTACCTCATCCAGGGCATTAAGGTCATTGTCCAACGAAGCCACCAACTGAATCATTTCTTTCAACAGATGCCCAACCTGATTAATTTCCTGTTTCAATTCGGAAGGGATTTCTGGCGATGATGCAGCTTCCTTGACGTGTTTATCCACTTCACTCATCAGACGTTGGCAAGCCCCTTGAACCAGTTGCTCCTTCAGCTTATCCAGATTACCGGGTTGTTCTAACCATCGATAGAGCGTGAATTTGAACTTTTCATCCCTGACCAGATCAATCGCGGGTAAGTAAGACAAAAAGACATCATGATTGATTTCTTCACCCGCTAAGTAACGGTACCCTTTTATCTTTAATGCTTCGGTAGAGTGAAGGGCCAGGTCGCCGGTATGCCCGCGTGGTGCGGTAATCGCCAGTATAGCCGGCAACTGTTCGTTCAGTTGTTCCTGAAAGGTCTGTTCATCCCAATCCAATCCAAGGTTTTTTAAGGGGATGGTATCGGTTATTTTTTCCCCAGTGGGCGACATGACAGTATATTGCAGGCTTTGATTTATAACCTCAACGTAAAGGGTGTTTCTTTTTAAAGCCTCTTTAGGCCCACCGCGTTCAACCGAGTAACTGACCGCTTTTAAAAAGTCAGCCAGGCTTGTACGATTAAGTGAGGCAAGCGCCGTGACCTGCTGATCCGTTGGACGGCTTTTATTGTACTCGTAAGCTATTCTGTCAGTGAACGATCTCAGAAATTTATCAAACACCGGATTGCTGGCTAAATAATCTAACAATTGCTGATAATCGTCAGTTTTTTTAATTTTGGAAAAATTCGGGTAATTTTTACCTAATTTCTTTTCTTGCAGCAGCATGTCCGTTAAAATCTGATCCATTTCCCCTTCCGTCCTGATTCCTGCAGAAGAGAGTACATCCATGGTTAACTGGTTGGAATGCCCCTTGCTGATTCTGAGTGCCAGTTTTTTGGTAAACAATGCGTAATCAGCATTGGCATTCAATCTATCAATTACGGCCTGTAAAATGGATTCATTGTAAAGCTTAACCCCGAGTGTCTTGATGACTTCCTGTTGAATAGCAATGCCCTTTTTCTCGGCATCCTGTAAAATAGCCAGTGCCACTTCAGGCGCAATGTTATCCCACTGGTAAACCATCCCTCCTCTGACTTCCTGATAAGAGAAACTGGTCGCGGACAACTCGATGGCTTGTCTTGCACTGCGGTGAAATTCATACCGTGGTAAGTCGCCTACTTCGGGCTTGCCAAAGTTGACTCTTTTCTTGGAATACAATTTAACCATTCTGGAAATGCCCAGCCTTGTTGTTAGTATTGTGAGTATACTCAGGGTAAATTAAGGAATAGTTAAGTCCGCGTAGGCCGTCTTGATGTCATTGCAGAAAATAAACACTATACTGATAAAAAAATAACCTGTATATAGGCATGCCTACTTTCCGTCAACAATCCTGGTCTACCATTGATTTTGAATCCCTGCCCCCGCAGGACTCACTACTCGCCTGCCTGGTGCTGTTAACCCGTTATTATCAGAATCCCTATTCAGCACAATCCTTAATAGCAAGGCTCCCACTGAAAAAAGGCCGTCTGGATGTTAATCTCCTGCCTCGCGCAGCGGAAAGAGCGTCTTTAAGCAGCAAGGTGTTGCGAGGTGGTATTAATGACTTCAATCAGGACTTATTGCCGGTCATTCTATTGCTGAGAAATGACAATGCCTGTCTGCTCATCCGGGATGATGCGGGCCAACAGAAAATCATTAATCCAGCCTCTCCCTGCCTTTTAGCTGAGCCGGAAACCATTGCAAACGAATACAGCGGTCAGGCTATTCAGCTTCAACCACGCTACAAATACAGCACTCGCTCTGAAGAAACACTGGGCAAGCCGCCCAAAAACTGGTTTTGGAAAGTCATCATTAAATCCATCCCCACTTATTCAGAAGTACTGGTGGCCTCCCTGCTAATCAATTTATTTGCCCTGGTGATCCCGCTGTTTACCATGAATGTCTATGATCGGGTCGTACCGAACAATGCCATCGAAACCATGTGGGTATTAGCCAGTGGCGTGGCGTTGGTCTTCATTTTTGATTTAATTTTCAAAACATTGCGTGCTTACTTCCTTGATTTGGCCAGTAAGCGCACGGATGAAGAATTGTCCGCTTCCATTTTTGAACAGATATTGGGTATTAACATGATGACCCGCCCCAAATCGGTCGGCGCATTGGCCAACACCGTCCAATCGTTTGAGGTTTTTCGCGACTTTATTACCTCAAGCACCATTACGGTGCTGATTGATCTGCCTTTTTCCCTACTGTATATCCTCGTCATTTATTTCATTGCCGGTAATCTTTTTTTAGTGCCGCTGCTCATTATTCCCCTGATTCTGGCCATTGGCGTTGTTCTGCAGTGGCCATTGATTAAGTTAACACGTCAATCTTACCAGTTTGCCGCCGAAAAGCAGGCGACGCTGTTTGAATCACTGTCAAACATAGAAGCCATTAAAACAACCGGCGCCGAATCCGTTCTGCAATCCCGATGGGAGCAGTTAATTCATCTCGCTGCCAAAAACGGCATAAAATTAAGAATGGTATCCAATTCCAGCGTTAACTTAAGTCTCTTTGCCCAACAGGCGGCAACCATTATTGTCATCATTGCGGGCGTATATGCCATCAGCGAGGGTGAATTGACAACCGGGGCCTTGATTGCCTGCACTATCCTCACTGGCCGTGCCCTGGGACCTATGCCGCAACTGGCCTCGCTCCTGACCCGTTATTACCAATCTGTCAATGCGCTTAAGTCCTTAAACCGGATAATGCAATTGCCGGTTGATGCGGAGGAAACGGTCCGTTATTTAAACCGTCCGGTCTTACAGGGAGATATTGAATTCAGGCAGGTTAGTTTCTCCTATGACAATGCCAATGCCGTGCTTAAACGCATCAATTTTAAAATCGCTCCGGGCGAGCGTGTCGCCATCATTGGTCGAGTAGGCTCAGGAAAGTCTACCTTAGCCCGTTTAATTTTAAAATTGTACCTGCCCACTGAGGGCACCCTTTTGCTGGACGGTACGGATTATCGACAAATCAATCCCGACGATTTACGCCAGCAAATTGGTTATGTCCCTCAGGATGTGTCACTCTTTTATGGTAGTGTCAGGGAAAATATCATCATTGGCGCGCCCTTTATTGATGACGCCGCTCTGATTCGGGCGGCCAACATCGCGGGAGTCGGCGCCTTTACCAACAAGCACCCTAATGGTTTTGATCGACAGGTGGGTGAGAAAGGCAGCGAATTGTCAGGTGGTCAGCGTCAAGCGGTTGCCATTGCCCGGGCCCTGTTACGTGACCCGAACATTTTACTACTTGATGAACCAACCTCGGCCATGGATGACAACAGTGAGCGTCGCTTGAAAAAGGCGCTGGATAGCCATCTCTCCAAGACACATACGTTGCTGTTAGTGACCCATAAATTATCGATGCTTGAGCTGGTTAATCGTCTTATTGTGCTGGATGACGGCTTTATCATCGCTGATGGACCTAAAGAGTCGGTGCTCGCTGCGCTAAAAGCAGGCATGCCCATTGACAAGGGGGGCCAATGATTCACGTTGAACGACCTCGTTTCTTTGCCCATGTTATCTTGTGGAGCACAGCCTTATTACTGCTTTGCGCCCTGCTCTGGGCTTATTTTGCCGTGCTGGATGAGGTGACTGTCGGGCAAGGCAAGGTGATCCCTTCAAGCCAGGTGCAAATCATTCAAAACCTGGAGGGAGGCATCGTTAATAAACTGTTTGTGAAGGAAGGCGAAGTCGTCGATGCCAATCAGGTGTTGATGCAAATTGATAATACCCGCTTCATGGCCACATATAACGAAGCGCAAAAGAAAATGGTCTCTCTGCAAATGCAGATTCTTCGCATTAATGCCGAGATGAATGAAACCCCGATGGTCGTTCCCGAGGAACTGTTAAAAGAAAACCCTGAACTTGCTGAGGCTGAAAAAGCACTGTTTGACTCCCGTCAGGAACAGTTAAAACAACTCAACTTAGCCCTCAAACTGGCCGTCAAAGAGCTGGATTTATCCAAACCCCTAGTCAGCCGGGGTGCGGTTTCGGAGGTGGAAATCATACGTCTTGAGCGTACTGTCAATGAGATAAAAGGCAAAATTTCACAATTCAAATCAGAAGCCCTGGAGCAGCTTAACAAAGCCAAGGGTGATCTTGCGGCACTGAAAGAGGCACACACAGCCGATGCAGACCGTCTGGTGCGAACGACGGTACGCTCACCAGTGAAAGGCATTGTTAAGCGCATCAAAATCAATACAGTCGGCGGTGTCATTCAACCTGGAATGGACATCATCGAAATTGTGCCGCTGGATGACACCTTGCTGATTGAGGCAAAAATCAAACCCTCAGACATTGGCTTTATCAAGCATGGCCAATCCGCCACGGTGAAATTAACAGCTTATGATTACGCCATGTATGGTGGCCTGTCCGGCAAGGTCGAGCAGATCAGCGCAGACACCATCACCGATGACAAGCAAGGCAAGGAAGAGACTTATTACATTATCCGCGTACGTACGGATAAGAATTACCTGGGAACAGAGGCCCATCCCCTTTACATTATTCCCGGGATGATGGCCACTGTGGATATTCTTACTGGCCATAAGTCGGTTCTTGATTATCTTCTTAAACCCATCCTTAAAGCCAAACAGACCGCACTGCGTGAACGCTAATCCTAAAGCCAGGGTAAGCGTCAGGTACTTTGTTTACTCATGCTCGGGAGCGACAACGAAAATACCCGGGGCATTACGCAGGTATTCGTTGTAATCCATTCCGTAGCCGAAAATGTAATGGTCATCGACCTGCAGGCCTACAAAATCCGCTTCTTTCAGGCCGTTGGGAACGCGCTTGTGATGCTTATCAACCAAAACCGCGCTATACACTTCCCCAGCACCCATTTTTTTAATTTCTTCAATGATTGCTGCCAGGGTCACGCCGCCGTCCAGAATGTCGTCGACAACCAGCACCGTTCTGCCGGTTAATTCCACGCTTGGCCTTACTTTCCATACCAAATCGCCGCCGGTAATATCACCGCGGTATCGAGTGGCATGTACATAATCCACCTCCAGCGGAAAATCGAGCCGGGGTAACAAGTTACCCATGGGGACCAGACCCCCGATCATCACACAGAGAATGATGGGATTTTTATCGTGCAGTGTTTCCTGAATTTTAATGGCCATGCGATCAAGCGCCGCTTCAACCTCTTTTGTGGTGAATAAAAGAGTGGATTTTTCATAAACTTCTTTAATTTTTTCGGGAATAGACATCAAAAATTCCAAATAATAATTTTCAGGGTATTCTAACAGCTTTATTGATATTCACCAGCGCCTGCGCGTGGGCCATGGTTACTCTTTCCGCTTTCCGGCCATAGGAAACAGGCTGACCTTGTTATCATCACGCCCTTTATCTCGCATTTTAGCCACACCCTGTTTTTCTACCTCATCAATACGGAATATGGTGTGCATGGGGATGTAGGTGCGCTTGATTGTGCTGAATTCCATTTTTAAACGTTCTTCGGAGGGATCCACGACCAGTGACGTGTTTTCTCCAAAAACAAACTCTTCAACCTCAAGAAAGCCAAACATCTCGCTCTCGCTCACTTTGCGGGCATAGATTTCGTATACACTGTCCTGATTGGCGAACGTGATACGATAAATTCGTCTTTTTGACATAACACTGACTCACAAAATCACTTGCCGCCAAGTATAACCAAACTTGAATGAGGGATACAGTAAAATAGCCTATTGATGAGGATTGCGGCACTGGGCCCTGAAAATGGGGGTTGAATCGACCAGCAGATCCGCCGCTTCGGGCTCAGGGAGTAAATCACTTTCTACGTATTTCTGCACGACAAGGCAATAAAAGCCAGCCGGTAGCGGTGAAATCATCTTGCCTATCACATTCAGGATTTGTAATCGACGCCGCCATTTCTCCGTTCTAGCGGGTGGCGCATAATAGAAAGTATTAAAATGGCATTGCATGTAACCACGGTGGATAAGCGCCCGTTTGATGGAAAAAACCGATTTTGGATAGCCCAAGGCACCGTTAAAGCAGGCGTTTTTGGAGTAACGTAACCACCCGCCCCACAGACTTATGGGATTAATCCCCAACAAAACCAGATACCCCATCGGTTTTAACACCCTGTCCCATTCATCGAGTGGATGTTCCAGATGAGTAAACGCCTCCAGCGCCAAGGGCGCGATGATGCAATCAACGCTGTCACGATCCAGGGGTAATTGATTAAATTTGGTGACCAGCGTGGTTTTATTTGGATCAAAATGAGTCATGGCAAGCCATTTATGCTGAAAACGAAGGGAAGAAAACCATAAGTTCTCGCTACCGCTGCCGAGTTGTAGCATAATTTCGCCATGGAGAAGCTGTTTTAGATGAGCCAATTCCGTTTCGAATGCCTGAGCAATGTCTTTGCCCAAAGGACTGGCAAACCATTGCTCAAGTGCACAAAAACGATCGATTGGGTCGTGGCAAGCCAACATGAGCCTCAGGCAGGAAAAAAAAGTATATTTTTTATCATAGACCGCGCCGCACCAGCAAGCAATGTTCAAATATGGAGATTTATCAATAAATTATGATCAGTAGTCAAGAAAATTATAATTTAGCCGATTTAAATGCAGTAGTGGTAATTTTTGTCTATAGTTATCATATAATTAAAAGGTAAGTTTCCATGGCAACTGCTGCAGAAGAACAACGCTTACAGGGAATTGCTCAGCTGATGGTCCATGAGAGCCTTCTGGACAAGGATAAAGCTATTGAGTACCAGAATCAGGCTCAGGCGAACAAGCAGTCACTATTGCAGTACCTGGTCTCCAATAACCTGCTTTCTGCCGAAAAAATTGCGTTCACCGTAGCCCAGAATTTTGGTGTACCCCTGATTGATCTCGATGCGATTGACCCTGATACCATGCCAACAAGTCTGGTTAACGAGAAATTAATCAGACGCCACTCCATCGTGCCACTTTTTACCCGCGATAATCATCTGTTTCTGGCAACCGACGATCCAAGCAAACAGGCTTCTCTTAAAGAAATCCAGTTTCACACCGGCCTGCACTCCAATGCGGTAGTCGTTGAAACCAACAAACTCAATAAATTAATCGACAAATTGCTGAACGAGAAGGATAGCCAGGGCCTGACCGATTATGTGGAGGATGGCGCCGGCGATCTTGAAGGCCTTGAAATCAGTGCTGACGATGAGGAACAGGATACCGATTCCAGTACGGCAAACGATGATGCACCCGTGGTTAAATTTGTTAATAAAATTCTGGTTGAAGCCATTAAAAAAGGCGTGTCGGATATCCATTTTGAACCTTATGAAAAAGAATACCGTATCCGCTATCGTCAGGATGGCATTTTGACGGAGGTCGCCACGCCGCCGGTCAGCCTGTCCAGCCGAATTACTGCCCGGATAAAAGTCATGTCGAATCTTGACATTTCAGAACGTCGTATTCCTCAGGATGGACGCTTTAAAATGAAGCTTTCACGCACCCGAGCCATTGATTTCCGGGTCAGCACCTGCCCCACCGTCGGTGGCGAAAAAGTGGTGATGCGTATTCTTGACCCCGGCTCGACAAAACTGGGGATTGAAGCCCTGGGATTCAGCAGCTGGCAACGCGCGCACTTTGTTAAAGCCATTGAAAAGCCACAAGGCATGATTTTGGTGACTGGCCCGACAGGAAGCGGTAAAACCGTCTCCCTGTACACGGCATTAAATATCCTGAACACCATAGAGACCAACATTTCCACTGCCGAAGATCCGGTGGAAATTAAAGTACCGGGCATTAACCAGGTGAATATTAACCCCAAAGCGGGCCTGACCTTCTCCAGCACACTTCGATCTTTCCTTCGCCAGGATCCGGACGTCATCATGGTCGGGGAGATTCGCGATCTTGAAACCGCAGAAATCGCGGTCAAGGCTGCCCAGACCGGACACCTGGTGCTGTCTACCCTGCACACCAACAGTGCGGCGGAGACCCTGACCCGTTTGATTAACATGGGCATCCCGTCTTTTAACATCGCAAGCTCGGTAAGCCTGCTAATCGCCCAGCGTCTCGCAAGGCGTTTATGTGAACAATGCAAAGCCCCGCGTGACGATTTCACGCCGCAAAGTTTGATTGAGCTGGGTTTTAAAGAAGAGGATGCACAGCACGTCACGCCCTACAAGGCGGTAGGCTGCAATCAATGTAATAACGGCTACAGGGGACGGGTGGGCCTTTTTGAAGTCATGCCTATGTCAAAAGCCATCGGTCAAATCATTATGACGGGCGGCAACTCACTGGACATCCTGAAACAGGCTCAAACCGAAGGCATGCTGACGATTTATCAATCGGGTCTCGAAAAAATCAAAGACGGTGTCACCACCATTGAGGAGGTCAATCGGGTAACCGTTGATTAAAGGCTATGGAAAAAGCAAAAAACGACATCATAACCTACCAATGGGAAGGGGTGAATAAAGCCGGCGAGAAGGTGAATGGGGTCATTGATGCCCGAAGCCTTGCCATTGCCAAAGCCGACCTTCGCAAACAGGGGATCATTACTAAAAAAGTCGTCAAAAAACGAAAGCCCTTTTTTGACAAAAAAAATAAAAAAATTACGCAGGGTGATATTACCGTTTTCAGCCGTCAGATGGCGACCATGATTGAAGCCGGCATTCCCTTAATTCAATCCTTCGATATCGTTGCCAAGGGCCAAAGCAACCAGAAAATGCGTGATCTTATCGAGACCATTAAACGGGATGTGGAAACTGGCCTGACACTGGCTGAATCACTGCAGAAACACCCCGCGTATTTTAATGAACTCTTTTGCAACCTGGTTGATGCGGGTGAAAAATCAGGCTCCCTGGAAATCATGCTGGACAAGGTCGCGACTTATAAGGAAAAAATTGAAACCATTAAGAAGAAAATCAAGAAAGCCTTAACCTACCCCATGGCTGTATTGGTTGTCGCTTTTTTAGTGACCACCGCGCTAATGATATTTGTGGTACCCCAGTTTGAATCCTTGTTTGAAGGATTTGGTGCTGATTTACCCGCCATGACCCGAATGGTTGTCGACATGTCTGAATTTTTCCAATCCTATTGGTACATTATGTTCGGCGCCATAGGCGGCGCCATTTATGCCTTTATCTATTTTAAAAATCACTCGCCGCAATTCGCCCACTCCATTGATCGGGCCATGTTAAAATTCCCGGTGGTAGGCCCCATCCTTGAGAAAGCGGCCATTGCCCGTTTTACCCGAACCCTGTCCATTACCTTTGCAGCCGGTTTGCCTCTGGTTGAAGCTTTAAAATCGGTGTCCGGAGCAACCGGTAACATCCTGTATGCCAAAGCCACCGACAAGATCAGGGAGGAAGTGTCCACCGGGCAGCAAATGCAGGTGGCCATGGACAACACACACCTGTTTCCTAATATGGTCATTCAGATGGTGGCTATCGGTGAAGAATCCGGAGCCCTGGAACAAATGCTGGGTAAAGTGGCGGATTTCTATGAAGAAGAAGTGGATAACGCCGTGGATGCCTTGAGCAGCCTGCTCGAACCCATTATCATGTCCATTTTAGGGGTTTTGGTCGGCGGCCTGGTGGTGGCCATGTACCTGCCGATTTTCAAACTGGGTTCAGCGGTCTAAGGAACAGGAATTCCATGGAATTAAATCATCTTCTCGCAACCTATCTTTATGTTTTCATTGGCATTCTTTCCTTGTTGGTAGGCAGCCTGCTCAATGTGGTTATTTATCGCCTTCCTCTCATGCTTCGCGCTGAATTCCTGCGAGACTATCAGGAGCTGACAAACCAGGAGAGCCATGAGAAAAAACCATCCATTAATTTGTTTTTACCACGTTCGTTCTGCCCGGCCTGTCAAAACACGGTCAAAGCGCGCCACAATATCCCCCTTGTGAGTTACCTCTGGTTGCGCGGAAAATGCGCTTATTGCGGCCATCCTATTTCCAAACGCTACCCACTGGTTGAATTAATAACCCTGCTGCTGTCATTAGTAGCCATGTGGCACTTTGGCTTAACCCTGCATTTGCCCTTTGCTCTGCTGTTCATTTGGCTGCTTATTCCCATGTTTTTCATTGATTTGGACCATCAGCTGCTTCCTGACAGTTTAACGCTGGGGCTTCTTTGGCTTGGTCTTCTTGCCAATACTGCCAATCTTTTTACCCCTCTGCCCATTGCCGTGCTCAGCGCAGCCGGTGCTTACCTGATTCTCTGGCTATTTATTCAGTTATTTTATCTGGTGACGGGTAAAGTCGGCATGGGCAATGGCGATTTTAAACTGTTTGCCGCCTTCGGCGCCTGGTTTGGCTGGACACAGTTGCCGCTTATTTTATTACTGGCCTCCATATCGGGGGCAGTAATAGGCTCGATTTATCTGCGCCTGCAACAAAAAGGCAGAGAAACCCCCATCGCTTTCGGTCCCTTTTTATGCATCGCCGCACTCATTTCACTGTTTTTCGGTAAAGACATCATTCACTGGTACCTGAAACTTTGGTTTTAGATGCGGGCTGAACCCCGCCGGTGCGGGTGGATAATCATAAACAATGTGCAATGAAAATTGACTTAAGCATTAAGTGAGGTACCGCCGCCACCTCGGCGTTTCATCAGGGCAGAAAAGAATTCCGGTTTGTTAAGGCCAATGGCTGCAAAAATCTGCGGCACCTTGTCCCAGCTGTTTTCTTGTTCAATGCTTGCGACAACCAACTCAAACCCCTTATCCCTGTCCACAGTCACGCCCCAGCCATTGATGTAGCATAAGCCGTGCAGTCGCTTGGCCTGAACATGTCCCAGTGCTTCCGCTGCCTGCAAATAAGCCAGCGCTTCATCATAAAGCTGGCGCATTTGCCGCTCATTGCTGGGGCTGGCAAAGACACCACCCTTTTGCAGTTCATCACGGCACTTGGCTTCTTCAAGCAGATGACTGCCCAGTTCGTATTGTGCGGCACTGTCATCCAGATTGGTAGAGGCACGCAAGGTTTCCCATACCATTTCATCGGCAAACGGAAATTTTTTATGTCCTCTCAATAACTTGTAAACAGAAGCCAACTGGTGGTATAGGCCTATTTCCTTAGTCACCATGTCCTCTGTGGGTTGATTATGAACACGACTTTGCTGCATTGACTTGATTTTCCTGGTCAATGACTTCACTTTATGGCCCTTAAAAAGAATCATCTCGTCCCCCTTAATCGATAATTGGTACAGCCATCAGCCATTCAAAAAACCACAGAGCCACTACGGCCAGTATGATTAAAATAATCAATTTGCCGCCAAAACTGAATGTTTCCTTAACATCCTGACGTAGATTAACCATGGACTCTTCGTCCATTTCCTCATTGACAATACCATGAATGCGATTATCAATCGCATTGGAAATAAAATAGGAAATAATCCCAGCGATAATGGCTGGCAGCAAAACAATGAGAAAAACAACACCACCCGCACCGACTTCACTCATCGTATACGATTCTTTCAGATTCTCCCGCCAGATAAAGACGAATTCCGGTACATCGTAATTCCAGTTCCAGAGCGCGGCGGGTAAAATATAGAATGAAAAAAGCAAGAAGCTTAAGCCAACGACCAAGGCTATCATGCCAATAATGAAGAGAACTTTATTTTGCTCAAAGCGATCATGTTCCATAATGCCTAATCCATTCAGTAGGGGAAAATCTGGAATTTGCAATGACTCTGCACAATTTTCTTTATTTTCCTGTAACATAATGATTATAAGAAGGTATGCGGAATTAGGCAAAGCAAATGTGCGTCCGCCGCATCATCCGGACAGGCAAACGTTATTAGATGAGGTTTTTGATGCGACATGTGTTTATGATTTCCGATGGAACGGGTATTACCGCTGAAAACCTGGGCAATAGTCTGATGACCCAGTTTGGCGATATCCCTTTTGAGAAGCGAACGGTTCCCTATGTCGATACCATAGAAAAAGCCGAGGCGGTAGTACTGGAAATTAATCAACGGTTTGAAGAAACCGGCGCTAAGCCGCTGGTGTTCATGACCCTCATCAACAGTGAAATTGCCAAAACCATTAAACAGGCCCAGGCCTGCGTTTATGATTTATTCAATACTTTCCTTGGCCCCCTGGAAAAAGAACTCAATTCCAAATCATCCTATACGGTGGGCCGCGCGCATGGGGTCGCCAACACCCAATCCTACACCCACCGTATTGAAGCCATCGACTACGCATTGGCACACGATGATGGGGTAAAAATTCGCGGCTACGATCAGGCCGACATCATCCTCATTGGTGTCTCTCGCTGCGGTAAAACACCAAGCTGCCTGTACATGGCCCTGCATTTTGGCGTTCTGGCGGCAAACTACCCCTTTACTGAAGAAGACCTAACTAGTTTTCGCTTACCGGATAGCCTGCGCCCGTACAAGAGTAAATTATTCGGTTTAACCATCGATGCCGAGCGTTTGCAGCATATTCGTACTGAAAGGCGTCCTAACAGCAAATACGCCTCGGCGGAACAGTGCCGGCTTGAGGTCGCTGAAGTCGAAGCCATGTATCGACGCGAAAACATCCCTTACCTTAACTCCACCCGTTTTTCCATTGAGGAAATAGCGACCAAGGTATTAGCCATCGCTGGAATCAAGCGGAAATTTTAAGTCTTGCCTGCTTGATGAGGCCTGCTGGCCATCAAGCAGATACAAGGGAACCTGCGAGGAATAATCCGGGTTGGCCTGATAAGCCACACCCGGATTGGATCCACCGTGACAATCGCCTTAGGCTTGCCAGAGCGTCATGAAGTCAGTAACCGGCATAGCGCTCAGGGTATTGGTGTCATTCATGGCTTTCAGTATTTCATCGCACCGTTCGTCAGAAAAACGGGTGTTGAGATTACGAATAAACTTATCCATCAACACGGGAATTCCCTCTTCACGACGCCGTTGATGACCGATGGGGTACTCGACCGTGATTAACTCGCTTTGACTGCCATCATTGAAATGAATACGCATGCTATTAGCAATCGAACGCTTTTCCGGGTCATGGTAGTCTTGAGAAAAACGAACATTTTCACTGACTTGCATTTTAGCACGCAAGGCATCAATCCGGGGATCGGAAGCCACGTCGTCTTCATAGTGCTCTGCTTTCAAGTCGCCATGCAATAAAGCAACCGCCACCATGTACTGCAAACAGTGATCACGATCGGCGGGATTATGCAATGCACCCTGTTTGCTGATAATGCGGATCGCTGACTCATGCGTCACCAATTCAATGCGGCTTATTTCCGCAAGGCGGTTTTTAATTTGATCATGCAACTGTACCGCACACTCCACCGCGGTTTGGGCATGGAATTCGGCAGGATAAGATAATTTAAACAACACATTTTCCATCACATACGATCCATACGGTCTTTGGAATTTAAACGGCTTCCCATCAAACAGTACATCGTAAAAACCCCACTTGGGCGCCGAAAGGGCACTGGGATACCCCATTTCTCCACTTGCAGTCATCAGGGCAAGACGAACGGCTCTGGATGTGGCATCACCTGCAGCCCAGGATTTGCGGGAACCGGCATTGGGTGCATGGCGATAAGTTCTTAAGCTTTGGCCATCCACGAACACTTGCGACAAGGTGCGCATCAGTTGATCTCTGTCTGCACCCAGCAATAAAGCCGCCACCGCACTGCTTGCGACTTTAACCAGAATGACATGGTCAAGGCCTACGCGGTTAAAGCTGTTCTCCAAAGCCAGGCAACCCTGAATTTCATGAGCCTTGATCATGGCGGTCAAGACAGTGTGCATCGACAGCGGCGGCTGGTTGTTTTTTATATTCTGACGGCTGATGTAATCGGCTACTGCGAGAATGGCTCCCAGATTATCCGAAGGATGGCCCCACTCGGCTGCAAGCCAGGTGTCATTAAAATCCAGCCAGCGGATCATGGCGCCAATGTTAAAAGCGGCCTGCACGGGATCAAGCTCATACCCTGTGCCCGGAACACGCGCACCGCCGGGCAGTATGGCGCCCGGTACAACAGGTCCAAGCAATTTGGTGCATTCTGGAAAATTTAATGCCAGCATGCCGCAACCCAAGGTATCCATGAGGCACAAGCGCGCCGTTTCATAAGCCTTGGGGCTCTTGATTTCATGGTTTAACACGTAATCTGCAATGTCACTGATTACCTTGTCATAATCGGGTTTTACATTGTCTTCAACATACGAATGCATATTATCCTCTTGCTTCAATGGCTATATAGGCTCGTGGTTCAGGCCCCGTGTATTCCGACGTGGGGCGGATTAACCGGTTATCCGCGCGTTGTTCGAAAACATGCGCAGACCAGCCGGTAATGCGTGACATCACAAAAATGGGTGTAAACAGCGGCGTCGGAATATCGACGTAGTGGTAAGCCGATGCACTGTAGAAATCCAGATTGGGGAATAATTTTTTCTCACGTCGCATGACGGCCTCGACACGCTCGGAAATGGTGAACAATGACGTGTCGTTTTTCGCCATGGCAAGTTTTTTTGACCAGGATTTGATGATGTCGGAACGCGGGTCGCAATCTTTATACACCCGATGGCCAAAACCCATGATTTTGGCTTTTTGAGCCAGCATGGTCATTAATTTTTCTTCTGCTTCATCCGGATCGCGAAACTGACTCAGCAGCTCCATGGCCGCTTCATTGGCGCCGCCATGCAAAGGCCCTCTTAAGGTGCCGATGGCTGTGGTAATGGCTGAATAAAAGTCAGATAAAGTCGCCGCCGTGACTCTGGCCGCAAAGGTTGAGGCATTAAATTCATGCTCCGCGTACAAAATCAGAGAAACATTCATCATGTCACGTTCAAGCGTGGACGGCTTACGCCCATGAAGAAGGGCCATGAAATGACCACCGATGGTCTCTTCGTCGCTGTATTCGGAAATGTCCTTGCCGTTGAAATGCCAGGCATACCAATAACACATAATCCCCGGAAACAGCGCCAGCAAACGGTCAGCAATATCATACTGCTGTTTAAAATCATGCTCAGGTTCGAGGGTGCCAAGCATGGAGCAGGCCGTTCTTAACACATCCATGGGGTGCGTGTTTTTGGGTATCAGCTTCAACACCGTTTTTAACGTGTCGGGGATTTCCCTTAAACCGGTCAGCTTTTGAGTGTAACGGGTCAGTTCATTACGTGTTGGCAAATGGCCGTAGTGCAGCAGGTAAGCCACTTCTTCAAATGTGGCATAGGCGGCTAAATCATCAATAGAATAGCCGCGATAATTCAATCCTGCGCCCTCATGTCCCACAGTCGCGATAGCCGATTGGCCCGCAATCACCCCTTCCAGACCGGCTGTACTATTGACCATGTTCTCCCTCCATTAATTCATCCAGTTTTTTTTCATAATCGTGATAGCCCAGAACATCATACAGATCGCTGCGCGTCTGCATGATGTCCAGCAACTCACGCTGTGTCCCTTCCTGCACCACGGTTGTGTAGACTTTTAACGCCGCGTAAGCCATGGCGCGAAATGCGCTTAAAGGGTAAAGAATCAGGCTTACCCCGGCATCCGCCAGTTCCTGCCGTGTAAACAAGGGGGTTTTACCAAATTCGGTGATGTTGGCCAGCACGGGCACGTTCACCCGCGCAGCAAATTCACGGTATTCCTCCAATCGGGTCATGGCTTCGGGAAAAATCATGTCCGCGCCGAGTTCCACACAACGCAGCGCCCTGTCGACCGCTGCCGCCATCCCTTCGACAGCATAGGCATCCGTCCGCGCCATGATGACAAAATCATCACTGGTACGCGCATCGACAGCGGCCTTGATTCGATCCCCCATTTCCTGCTGGGAAACAATGGCTTTGTTGGGGCGGTGGCCGCAGCGCTTGGCAAGAACCTGGTCTTCGATGTGAATGGCGGCGACGCCGGTTTTTTCCATCCGCTTGACTGTTCTGGCAATATTAAAGGCATGTCCCCAACCGGTATCCACATCAACCAGCAGCGGCAAATCGCAGGCATCGGTAATACGGCGTGCATCATCAAGCACTTCACTTAGGTTGGTCATTCCCAAATCGGGCAGACCATAAGAAGCATTGGCCACCCCGGCACCGGAAAGATAGATGGCCTGACACCCAGCCTGCTCCGCCAGCATGGCGCTATAGGCATTGATGGTTCCCATTACCTGCAAAGGCGCTTGTTCCCTGATCAGTTTTCGAAACTGTCTCCCTGAAGGACATGATGACACGTTGCTCTCCCTAAACATCCAATTCGCTTTTTTATCACGACGGGAGATGGATGGCAACAATCAGGTTATTGAAAAATCCTCTGATTTCTGTGAAAAACAGCTGGAGAGAGGAAGAAGCCCGGGGCATACCCCGGGCCTGGACGCTTATTTGGCAGAGAGTTCTTTCCACCAGTGCGTTTTGGTGTCAGTAGCCCAGTTGCCTTCGCGCATGCGGTTGACAAAGGCTTCTGTTTTTTCAGGGGTTGAGGAATTTTTATCGAGTTTAATGCACCAGTCCCAGTCACCCGTGGTAGACCACATTTTCTCAACACCATCCCATTTCATCATGGAACTTAAATCTGACCAAGGCTTATTTGACTTCATAAAAATTACACTATTCCAAGCGTTCATTATTACTGTCCTTGTTAAAGTTGATCTAGGATTACTTAAGAATACCTTAAGTGATCTCAGAATAGCTCAAATAGGGATGACTTGCCAAAGAAGAGAAAAAAAATTTCACCATTGAGCCGACATTGTTGCAGGCGCTCGATTAAACCATCGAACGCTAAATAACCAATTGCCCTTTGGAATACCAGCGGCAGTTTCCGGAAATAAAGACCCGCTCATTCTGCATTTCACAGTGCAATTCCCCTTTGCGGAATGAGCCCTGCACCGCCTTAAGGCTTTGTTTTTGCAAACGTTGAGTCCAGAAGGGAGTCAATACGCAATGCGCAGAACCAGTCACCGGATCTTCCGGAATATTGTGTTTTGGATAAAAGCAACGGGAATAAAAATCCACCTCCACGCCTGGTGCCGTGAGAATTAATCCTCTTTTGGGTAATTTGGCAAGTTCGGTCAGATTCACAGAAGCCTTAAGCACCTGTGCCTCGTTGTCAAGGACAGCCAGGTAATCAAGGTCACTTTCATACATTTCCACAAGCGGTTCATCCACCAAGGCAATCAGCAAGGCCGGTTTATCAAAGGCTTTGTAATGGAGCGTCGGAAAATCCAGGACGTAGCGATTGCCGCGTTTGCGCACACTGAGTAAGCCACTGAGGCTTTTGAACTCAATGTGTTCCCCATCGACGTATCCCAGCTCAAACAGGGCAAATCCGGCAGCCAGCGTCGCATGTCCGCACAAACTGATTTCACCCCGGGGCGTAAACCAGCGGATACGGAACCCTTCGTGATCACGGATAACAAAAGCGGTTTCTGACAAATTATTCTCAACCGCTATGGCCTGCATCAGTTCGTCATTCAGCCATTCGCTCAACAGGCACACCGCGGCAGGATTGCCATGGAAGACCTTATCAGTAAACGCATCGATCTGGAAAATTTCCATACTTTGCATAGCAGACCTCATAATTAAAACAAGGATGGCAAGATTAGCCACCTGATGGATTCATTGCAAGAATTTATTAGACGGTAACTCACTATTCTTCTGCCTGCGCTTGACGAGAACGAATAATTCGCCGTAATAAAAAGCGAGAGGGCGACACAGCTTTCATCATGCTTCTTGAAAAAAAACCAGGCTCACCGCTGATTTGCCCGGCAAGCCATTCGGCACTGAGAGGAATAGTCGTTAATCCCCGCGAACCAAACCCAGCGCAAACATACAGTCCAGGATACACCGGTGGCGGCCTGTTAATCCAGCGTTCGGCATGGATGCCCAAGTCCGCATAGCACTCTAAAAACCGCTCTTCAACCGGGACTGCACCCACCAGAGGCAGGTAATCCGGCGTTGCGCCTCTGACGCCTGCCCAGCTGCTGGCAACCGCGTCACGATGAAATTGAAGCTCGCAAGCCATGGGACTGATTTTCTGTACATTGACCCAATCATCGTCAGGGCGGCAAAGGACGCGTTGCTGATTTAAATGGTAGGTGGCGCCCAGGGCGTGCAGATTGTTTTTCGCCGGAAGCACATGCCCCTCGCCACACAAGGGTAAAGTCAGTCTGGCACTGTTCTCCTGCGCCTGCACGAAACTGATTTGTCCACCGATGGGTTTGATGGGCAAACTGGCAGTCTGGACGAATTGATTGGCACGAAAACCCGACGTAATAATGACAACATCGCCTGTCTGCCCATTGACATGCCACTGACCGCCCTCAGCCTGCAGGTCAGTGACTGTGGTCTGCCCAAACCACTGCACCTGGGGCGATTGTTGTAGCAGGTAATGGCATAATTCACGGCTGTTTAGCCACCCCGAGAGCGGGATGAACAAACCGGAGAACGCCACCTGGAGCCCCGCCAGCTCAGAAGCTGCTGCCGCTGACATCGGCATGGCCAATTGCGGGTAGGCAAGCAGCCAATCCTGCATGCTTTGCTGGGCTTTTAATTCTCGGGCAGTGCAGGCCAATTGCAAAATACCCTGCATGTCCCCTTCGATCGTCACCCCGACTATCTGTTTATAAAAAGCCTGCGCATAGAGAAAAGCCGCAAGCATGAATTCGGTTAAAGGTGAACGGTAGGCTGACAGCCGGGGATACACCACGGCACGCTCATTGCCCGATGCCCCTGACGCCGCCTGCGGCCCCTCGTCAAACAATTGAACCTGCCATCCTCGCCGGCTTAACGCATGGGCGCAGAAACACCCCGCCAAGCCCGCCCCGACAATGATGGCTTTCTTTTGTCCTGTGAGACCTGGAGTATAAAACCAGGGCGTTTGCCGTCTGCGTTTGGATTGCCTTGCCTCTGCCAATTCAGCGGTGAGCATGTGACGTTTTTTGCCGTAGCCTGCCTTTTTCGTCAGGATAAAGCCCGAAGCCTCAAGCCCTGTTTTAACCTGAGCGGCTGCAGAATAGGTGGCTACTGTCGTGCCCGGTCGCGATAGCAGTGCCATGGTTTGAAACAGGGAGTGGGTCCACATGCGTTCGTTTTTACCGGGTGAAAACCCATCGAGATACCAGGCATCCACGGCAGTATGAGAAAAGGCCCGATCCAATTCCCTGTCGCCAGACAGGAGCAATTCGTCAAAGCAGTGTTGAACTTCACCCAGCATCAGAATTAAGTGAATGCGTCCCTGCTCAAAGGACAAACGGTGAAAGCCCGGCGTCAGAACGGGGTATTCATCAAGTAGTTGTTGTGACACGGCCTGCAGGGGAGGCCATAATTGCAGGCAAGCCTCCAAATCGTCTTTCTTTAACGGAAATTTTTCACAACTGAAATAGAATAAACGCGCGTTTTCGGGGGCGTGACGTTGCCAGAATTGCCAGGTCAACAGGAAATTAAGGCCCGTACCAAAACCCGTTTCAGCAATAGTAAACAGGGGATTTTCCTGCGCATGCAGCCGGGCTATGCGTTCTTTGAGACGGTTGCCTTCGATGAAAACGTACTGCTTTTCCGCAAAACCGTCTTCACGGGAAAAATACACATCATCAAATGCAGGGGAATAAGGCAGACCTTCCCGCCACGTCAGGTCTGCCGTCTGAATTACAGTAAAGGGACTACTCAAACCACCCTCGGTTAAATTGTTGCGTAATTGCCTTTTTCCAGCGCCACAGAAGGCTCCTCGCTCATCCAGCGTTTAAGGACCGGGACGAGAATGAACAGAACGAACCCGGATGCAATAGCAAAAAGGCCAAGGTAAAGAAACACATGGCTATACCCCGCATTGGTTATCACGGGATCAGTGCTGTCCATTCCGGCAGTCATCCAGTTGGAGCTATAACTGGAAAGCGTTGCGCCCACGCCAGAGGTCAGCATCCACATCCCCATCATGCCGCCCTGAAGGGAGCTTGGGGCCAATGCACCAATCATGGCATAGCCAACAGGCGATATTAACAACTCGCCCACACTTTGCAATACAAAACTTAAAACCACCCAGCCAGGCGACACCAGGCCATCCTGAGTGGCTCTGGCAATTCCTGCCGGCAGCAGCACAAAGGCCAAGCCAATCAACAGCAATGCCAGCGCAAACTGAGTGGGGATATTGACATTGACTCCACGGGCGCGCAGTCGATTTAAGGCTAAACTCATCAAGGGGCCCCCTACCACAATGCAGATGGTATTGATGTTTTGAAACCACTGCGGCGGAATGGTCATTAGCATCCAGTGACGCTGCACGTTGTGGGCAATGAAATGGGTCAGCCCCATGGGACCTATCTGAAACAGCATCCAGAATACGGTTCCAACCACCATGAGCAGTGCGAAGGCATGGATTTTTTCACGCGCTTTCTGCGTACTTTGCTGACGTGCAAGCACGCAGGCAAGAATTAACATGGCAACACCGGTGACCAGCACCAGTTTATTGGCAAATTCCGCGTAGTGCAGAAGTTGGCTCAACACCAGAGGCAACACCAACACCATCACAATACCCATCAGCGAAGCCCGACGCCGCGCTGGTTTATCGAGACGACTGTAGGGTGAGTTGTTGTCAGACAGGGTATGCCAATAATAAAGACAGATGAGCAGGGCCAGCAAATTACCTAGACAGCTTAACAAGAATAAACGCTGGTAATTATGAGAGAGCTGAAAATACCCGCTTAAGCTAAAACCGATAAAAAAGCCGATATTCATTCCCGCGTAGTTAAATAAAAACGCCGATTCACGTCGGGTATCGGCGGGTTTAAAGCGCTGTGTCAACATGCAGTTAATGCAGGTGACGTTGAGGCCACAACCGGTTAGGAAGGCCGCAAGGCCCACGTAGAGAAAATCCGGATTGACCGTGGCAAGCAGAATGCAGCCGATGATTTGGGCAATCATCCCCAGGCTGAACAGGGAGCGATAGGAAAAGAAACGCCCGCCCCAATACCCGCCAAGCAAATGTAATGCATAGTTGAAGGCGACGAATACTCCGGTAATGCTATTGGCCAGGCGCGGAGACAACCCGAGCTTGCCCGTAATGTACAGCACCAGGGTTGAATAGAGTACGCTAAAGCTTAAAGTCGAAAAGATTTGAATAAAAAACAATGCAACAATCCCATCCGGTAAATTATTCCATGCTGATTTATTACTATCCGTAATCGACATTAATGCCTTCCTTTTTTTAGTCAAACCAAGTCGACTATGCCATGCAATTTTTTGACTGTCTACGCCGTTTTACAATAAAGATAATCTTCTTGGCATTGGGGTCTTTTTCTTTACAAATTATTATCACTGTGTCTTAAAAATAAATTAACTTCACCACAGACAACACTATGCTCATATATAATTCAAAAAGAATGTATTTAGCACGAAAAGTAGCGTAAAATACCCTCTGTTTTTAGTAACAAGTTGATGTAAAAATTAAATTGTCGTTATAGTGATTGAAATCAATCCGGATTTGATTATGCAGAGAAAAATCTATTTTACCGGCATCGAAAAACGGTGCGGCAAATCGTTTGTTTCCCTTGGGCTCCTGGCAAGCTTGAAGGAGCAATGCCCCGATCTGCGTTGCTACAAACTCTTTTCGGAAGCGGATAATTCCCAGATTCCTCTGCTTAAAGACCTCTCGCAATCCCAACTGAATCCGCTGATGGATGTGAATCAGGGGATTTTGATGATGCGGAATCAACCCGAGGATTTGCTTTCTCAGGTTTTTGAAGCCACTCAATGCACTGAGAAGACTAAAATCAGCTATTTTGAAGGAACCGATTTCGAAAGCGACAATGATGCGTTTGAGTTTCAATTCAACCTCACCCTGGCTTCGCAGCTGAACTGTGATCTCATCGTGGTGGTATCTGCCCGTGAACGGACGCTTGATCATACTTTTTCTCTATTGAATACCACCCTTGAAGCCGCCCGGAAACAACATGCCAACTTAGTTGGCATTATTATTAACCGCGTCACGCACGCGGACGAAAACGATTATCAGGAACGTTTGCTCGCCGAATTCGGCCACCTTGCTTTAACCGCTGTTATTCCGGAGTTTGATGCCCTGGCTAATCCGACCGTCCAGGATGTCGCGCAAAAACTAAAGGCTGACGTCATTTGCGGCAAGGATGAGCTGCTTCGACCCGTTAAACAAATGACCATCGCCGCCAAAACCGTGGGCAACTTCCTGGAGTCGCGGCTGGATCGCAATGGCATGCTCATCATTACCCCGTCGGATCGGGTGGATATTCTGCTAGGCTCGCTGCTGGCCGATCAATCCGCCAATTACCCTAAAATTGCCGGGATTGTGTTAACCGGCGGCGAAATGCCGGGCAGTGTGCTTTGTGAAATTATCGCCGGGCTTGAACGCCCATTCCCGGTGTTATTAACGCAATGCAAAACCTATGAAACCGCAACAACGCTCTATTCCGCCAAATTCAGCTTAAATCAGGACAATCCCGGCAAGGTCGCCGACACCATCGTTGCCCTTAAACCGTTTTTATACGAACCCGTTATTAACCTGTTGCAGCACCAATCCTTACCCAACCGCCTCTCGCCGGCTGTTTTCCTTTATGAATTGATACGCAGAGCCAAACAGGCCAAAAGGCACATCGTGCTGCCAGAAGGCGACGAGCCTCGCATTTTGATTGCGGCAGACTATTTATTGAAACGAAACGTGGTAAAAATTACGTTGCTGGGTAATCCTGATAAAATTCACCTGTTAGCCAAACGCATGGATCTGTCCTTACCCAATGTCCAGATCATCGATGTGGAAACCAGCCTTCAGCGTGAGCAATTTGCCCAGGCCTACTATGAATTGCGCAAACATAAAAATGTCAATTTACCCATCGCTCTTGAACGAATGAGCGATGTCAATTATTTTGCCGCCATGATGGTGTATACCAATCAAGCGGATGGAATGGTCTCCGGCGCAGTCCATACCACCGCCGATACAGTCAGACCAGCCCTGGAAATTATTAAAACCAAACGGGGCGTGACCAAAGTCTCTTCCATCTTCATCATGTGCATGCCCTCCCGGGTGCTCATCTATGGGGATTGCGCCATTAATCCTGAACCGGACAGCATTACTCTGGCGGAGATTGCCTTGCAAGCGGTCAATATTGCCAAACAATTAGGCATTGAACCGAAAGTCGCCCTGCTGTCTTACTCTTCAGGCAGTTCAGGCAAAGGCGACAGTGTTGAAAAAGTGGCCAAAGCCATGGCACTGGTAAAACAACAACAACCTGAATTATTGGCTGAAGGCCCCATTCAATACGATGCCGCCGTGGATCCCGAGGTAGCCCGTAAAAAACTCCCCAATTCCCGCTTGGCCGGCGATGCAAACGTCCTTATTTTTCCTGATTTAAATACCGGCAACAACACCTACAAAGCCGTCCAGCGCGAAAGCGGCGCCCTGGCAATCGGACCGGTTCTGCTAGGATTAAACAAACCGGTCAATGATCTAAGCCGTGGCTGCACGCCCCAGGACATCATTAACACCATTCTGGTCACCGCCATTCAGGTTGAAGGAGAGTCTGCGTGAATATTTTAACCATTAATGCCGGCAGCTCTTCCATAAAATACAAAGCCTATGCAGTTGACCATGGCAACAGCAAGGTCATTCTTTCCGGACTGATTGAAGGCATCGGTGAAAACAGCAGCCAATGGCATCATCAGTTCCATGGCAAACAAAGCAGTACCCACCGTTTTATTGATCACCGCCAGGCTTTTGCCGAGCTTGCCGAACAACTGCGGCGCGATCTCAACGAGCATCCCATTCATGGCGTAGGCCATCGCGTCGTCCATGGCGGCATTGATTTGTTTGAACCGACGGTGATTACCCCTGCGGTGTTACAGGCTATTGAGAATCTGGCCAATTTAGCCCCCATTCATAATCCGGTGAATGCAGAGGGCATTCTTCTGGCACAGCAATTTTACCCCGCCGCCACCCATGTCGCCCTTTTTGACAGCGGCTTTCACCACACCATGCCTGCCTACGTGCATCAATATGCCATTGATAGTGAACTCACCAGAAAATACCCCATCAGGCGGTATGGTTTTCATGGCATTAACCATGAATACGTGGCCAGAGAAATGGCCGTTCACTTACAGAAACCGTTGAGCGCCTGTCAATTCATTACCTTGCATCTTGGCAACGGTGCCAGTGCCTGCTTAATTAAAAACGGCCAATCGTTTGACACCACCATGGGCATGACTCCTCTGCCGGGTCTCATGATGGGCACCCGCTGTGGCGACCTTGATCCGGCCATTATTTTCTACCTGCTTGACCAGGGATACACTGCCCGTGAAATTGATAACTTGCTTAATAAAAAAAGTGGGCTTAAAGGCATCGCCCACGACAATGACATGCGGCGAATTTTGGCGCGCGCAGAGTCGGGGGATAACGAGGCGAGGCTTGCGATTGACATGTATGTGTACCGAATTCAAAAAACCATCGGTGCTTACCTGAGCCAGCTTGACACGCTGGATGCGCTTATTTTTACCGGCGGCATTGGTGAGAATGCCTACCCTATCCGCGAGGCAGTGCTCGAACCACTGAAACCCCTGGGATTTCATCTCGACAAGGCGCTGAATCAAACCACGCAAAATCACCTGTGGCCTATTCATTCCCAAGGCCATCCAATCTATGTCGTTCGCGGCGACGAAGAGCAATTGATGTCACAAAAAGTGGCCGAAATACTGACAAAAAATGCTTAATCATGAACAAGCCTTAGGTATAAACCGAAGGTTTGTTCATATTGGCAGCATCCTTATAAAATTCGCCGATTTAAACAGTCGTTTTCATGCACTCAGCCAACACGGTTTCCGCAGCCAGGTGCGTCAATCGTAGTTCCTCTTCTGCGTGCGCACTGGACACAAAACCAGCCTCATACATGGAAGGAGCAAAATAAATCCCCTTTTGCAACATGCCATGGAAAAAGCGTTTAAACAGCATTTCATTGGAAGCCGCGACATCGGTGTAATTATCGATGGTTTGTTTGCCATTAAAGCAAAAACCAAACATACCCCCTAATGAGGCTGCAAAGAATGGGATACGCATGTCGGCGGTGATGTCCTGCAAGCCTTTAACGAGTTGGCTGGTGGTCAGACTTAATTTCTCGTAAAAACCAGGTTTGGCAATTTCCTGAAGTGTCGCAAGACCCGCAGCCATGGCCAGAGGATTGCCGGATAAAGTCCCGGCCTGATAGACCGGCCCCTGCGGCGCTAAATGGCACATAATGTCCGCTTTGCCGCCGATAGCACCGACAGGCATTCCACCGCCGATGACTTTACCAAGCGTGGTCAAATCCGGGGTTATTTTGAAAACCTGCTGAGCACCACCCAACCCGACTCGAAATCCGGTCATCACCTCATCAAAAATAAGGACCGTGTTGTCGGTATCACAGAGCGTGCGTAAACCCTGCAAAAAATCAGGTTTTGGCAGCACAAAACCCATGTTGCCCGCCACAGGCTCAAGAATAATCGCCGCCACATCGCCTGAAAACTGTTCCATCAGGCGAGTAGTCTGTTCAAGATCGTTAAAATCAGCCGTTAACGTGTGTTCGGTGACGCTTGGCGGTATACCGGGGGTTGCGGGAATTCCAAGCGTCAACAAGCCCGAACCTGCTTTAACCAGCAGGCTGTCATTATGACCATGATAGCACCCATTAAATTTAATGATTTTGTTTTTACCGGTATACCCTCTGGCTAAACGGATGGCCGTCATGGTTGCTTCCGTACCAGAATTCACCATGCGTACTTTCTCAATGGCTGGCATCAATTCAATGATCTTTTCCGCAAGACGCACCTCAAGCTCGGTAGGCGCACCAAAACTCATGCCGTTATGAAGAACGTTCGCAACGGCCTCCAGCACGGATGGAAAGCAATGCCCCAGAATTAAAGGCCCCCACGAGCCGACATAATCAATGTAGTGGCGGTCATCGACATCCACCAGATAAGCGCCTTTGCCCTGCTTGAAGAAAATGGGCTCACCGCCGACGCCTTTAAACGCACGAACGGGTGAATTGACGCCGCCAGGAATAACAGACTGGGCTCGGGAAAATAATTCGTGTGAATTGCTCATGACGACTCCATTGCCAAAAAAAGGCTATAATATCCAGTTTTACAAAGAGTGGCAAAAAAAAGCGGATAAACTTTACATTGTTTTTGACTGTGGTTAAATTACCGCTTTTTAGTTGAGGCATCAGGTATGCAAGAATACAAACGCTATATCTGCGTTATCTGCGGATTTATTTATGATGAGGCGGAAGGCTGGCCAGAAGACGGCATCGAGCCTGGAACCCGCTGGGAAGAAGTACCCGAAAACTGGTTTTGTCCAGATTGCGGCGCCGGGAAAGAGGATTTTGAAATGATTGAGATCGAATGACCGAAGGTTGTTCTTCTGCCCCCCTCCCCGCCAGTGGGAGGGAGATTGTGGCGATCCGGCCATATCCCAATGCCAAACCCATCTTTCTCTTTTCGCCGAGAGAAGAACCTATGATTTTTTGCGATTGCGGCGGGCGCCTCGCAGCAAATTAAGCATTTCCACACCCAACGAAAAGGCCATGGCAAAATAAACGTAGGCGCGAGGGATATGGAAAGAAAAACTGTCAGCCACCAACACCATTCCGATTAAAATCAGAAAACTCAAAGCCAGCATTTTCACCGTGGGGTGTTTTTCAATAAACCGGCTTACAGGTTCACTGGCATAGATCATCACTAAAATCGCGCAGGTAATGGCCGTTGCCATGACCCAAAAGCGCGTTGTTAAGCCAATGGCCGTCAGTACGCTGTCAAGTGAAAAAATAATATCCATGACCGCCACCTGAAAAACCACGGCTCTAAAGGTGGCCGCACCCTTGCCACTAAGCACTTTTGAAGTCGGCTCCTCCCCAACTTCATGATGAATTTCCTGAGTCGCTTTGGCGATTAAAAACGCGCCTCCGGCCAAGAGAAATAAATCACGACCGGAAAAACCGAACGAGCCCACCTGAATAAAAGGGCGAGTTAATTTAACCAGCCACACAGCAGAAGCCAGGAGCATTAATCGGGTAACCCAGGCAAAGGTCAAGCCCCAACGCCTGGCTTTGCGGCGTTTTTCAGCGGGCAACTTTTCAGTCAGAATCGACAAAAACACCAGGTTATCGATTCCAAGCACTATCTCCAGGATAATCAGCGCTGACAAGCTGACGATGATATCAACAACATCCATTTGCAATCTCTTTAGACGTGGTAAATTACTGCTATTTTCCACGATCGTGCCGTCCAGGTAAATGATTCACATTAGGCAGGAGATTCGTTATAATGACGCGCCATGTTCTATTAACGTTTGTAGGTGACGACAATAATTAAGCTAATCAAAAAGCTGTTACGGAAGACCAGGACTAAACACGTGCCTGTTAATGCCAGCTACATCATTCCCCGTAATCATCATCATTTATCAAAAACAGATATCAGTCCTAACGCCCTAAAAGTACTCAATCGGTTAAGCAGTTCGGGATTTGAAGCGTATCTTGTTGGCGGGAGTGTGCGTGATCTTTTATTGGGTAAGTCACCCAAGGATTTTGACGTGGCGACCAATGCCACGCCCGTTCAAATTAAAAAATTGTTCCGTAACGCGCGAATCATCGGCCGTCGCTTCAAACTGGTTCACATCATTTTTCACCGTGACATCATTGAAGTCGCCACGTTTCGAGGCACTGAGGCCATGGATGCCAACCAGCAAACCAATGAACAGGGCATGCTGGTGCGCGACAATGTCTACGGCACCCTGGATCAGGACGCCTGGCGTCGCGACTTCACCATTAACTCCCTGTATTACAACATGGACGATGCGTCCATTGTCGATTTTACCGGCGGCGTCAAGGATGTCAGCGACCGGCTCGTTCGCATGATTGGAGATCCGACCACCCGTTATCAGGAAGATCCCGTCCGTATGCTGCGGGCCATCCGTTTTTGTGCCAAACTGCATTTCAACATGGCGCCAGAAACCAGCGCGCCGCTTGCCAAATTAAGTCCACTCATTCGCCATGTATCCGGCTCTCGTCTTTTTGACGAGATGACCAAACTCTACCAGTGCGGGGAAAGTGAAAGCGTGCAACGTTTATTGCAGGAACATGGTTTATTCGCGGAGCTCTTTGAACAAACCCATCGCCTGTTAAACAGCGACTACCCGGTAAATGCCCTGTTGGGGATTGCGCTTGAAAGCACGGACGCCCGCATTCGTGACAGCAAACCGGTCACGCCAGCTTTCCTGTTTGCCGTATTGCTTTGGTTCCCTTTAAAAGCCAAAGCCATGCAATTACAACAGGAAGAAAATATTCCTGCGCTCCCGGCGCTGGAACGGGCCATGAATCATGTTATCGCCGAACAGAATAAGGTTATCGCCATACCCAAGCGCTTTACTCAGGTCATGCGGGAAATGTGGCTTCTGCAATTTCGCTTTAATAAACGCCACGGTGGAAGAGCTCTTAATCTGCTGGAACACCCGCGTTTTCGCGCCGCCTTTGATTTTCTTGCCTTGCGAGCATTGGCCGGTGATGAGTCGATGGAATTGGCTCAATGGTGGACAACATTCCAGGACGCGCCCGAAGATGAACAAACGGCGATGATTGCGGCTTTAGCGCCACCGCCTTCGCGCAAACCCAAACGACGCCGCAAGCCTAAAACCATGTCATGACTTGTGTTTATTTAGGTTTAGGCAGCAACCTCGGCTCAGCCGAGAGGCAATTACGCCGCGCCTTGGATGCCTTGCGAACTCTTCCTGACACCCGCCTTTTACAGACAGCGCCCTTTTATCGCAATCAGGCCTGGGGGAGAAAAGCTCAACCTCGGTTCACCAACACCGTGGCTGCTATTCAAACCCGCCTTTCCCCACAGGCCTTATTGACTCACTGCCATCGCATTGAACACACTCAGGGGCGCCTGCGTCAGATCAAATGGGGAGCACGAACCTTAGACATTGATATTTTGCTGTTTGGCTCGCTGATTATGGATAGCTTGCATCTAACCATCCCTCACCCGCGACTGCTGGAAAGGGATTTCGCCTGCCTGCCTCTGCTTGCTCTGAATCCACACGTAACACTACCGGACGGACGTCTACTGTCCGATGCCCTTCGCTTTTAATTGCATGTTGTCTTTTTTAAAGAACTAACTACACTAGATATAACCACGGCGGTTTTTTGCGAGGGAATCGTGTACGCCACTATTTTGCATGCCACGGATTTAAAAGAAAACCATTTTGCCATGTGCCAGAAGGCCGCAGCCATTGCCAAGTCATTTGGAGGCACGCTCCATCTTCTGCACGTGATTGAGCCCCCTGCGTCATTGCAGTTAGCTCAGGGACTGGGTTTTGCTGAGTTGGCCAATCCAGTCAAAGACGATGCCGTAACCGTTATGAATGTGCTGGGCGAGGCTTTGGCTATTCCTGTGTCGCAGCAGCACGTCGAAATCGGCTCCATTAAACAACTGGTGCTCAAAAAGGTAAAGGAATTGGGCTGTAGTTTAGTGATTATCGGCAGCCACACGCCAGGGCATTTGCCGGCCTTTTTGGGAAGTACCGCCCATGCCGTCGTCCATCATGCACCCTGTGATGTGCTGACTTTACGCATCTAAGGCCAGCCCTGAATCACTTGATGGGTAATTTCGGTAAACCGTCCTGGCGTGAGTGCCTCTTCTATCTCTTCCTTTTGATTGTCTTTAAGCACCTGATAAAAGCTTTGATACCCGATTTCACTAAGCAGGTTGTTATAAGCGGCAAGAGAAAGAGACGCAAGCTTCTTATTTTCGCTCGGCATTTCGGGTGGGATTGATGCGGGGGCAATCTGCTCATAGGCATAGCCTATTTCGAGCAAAAGACCCTCTTGAAACGATTGGGCGATTAATTCCACACCGACAGGCATATGCTCCTTCCGAGTGTAACCGATGTTGATGCTAAGAGCGGGTAAACCGGCATTAGACGCTACCGGTGCCTGCCAGGTATTGACCTGATAGGCATCGTAAGTGGCCTCACCCACCCGGCTAATCGGCATCAGCAAGACATCCAACTGATTCTCACGCATGTACTTTTCCACATACGCTCGGTTACTGGCAAAACGCTGTAAAGCCTCCCGGTAAGATCGGCTGTCTTTCGCCGGCAGGTCAGTTAAAAATGCAAGGCATGCGTTGACATTACCATACACCCGGGTCCGGTTTGACTGGCAAAAATCACGGTAATTTTTTCGGACAGAAGCAAATGACTTGAAGTACTCATTGATTTCTTCAGCCATTCCGGACATATTCACATTACGATTATTAATAAAATCAGTGAGGTAGATGTTGTCTATGACCGTGACGCCGGCCTGACGCAGTTGAGTTAACGTCCCCTGGAGAAGATTGTCTACCTCTTTCGGCATGCCCTGAAACGTTTTAATTAAACCCACCTGCCGCACAATACCAAGCCGCTTGCCCCGCAGTCCATCCTTATTCAGAAAGGCTCGGTACGTCGTAACCCGCGGTACCGACAGCGTTTTGCTGTCATGAGGGTCCGGTTTGGCGATGGCATCCAGAATAAGGGCCATGTCTTCTATATGGCGCGTCATGGGACCGGCCGTCCCATCGAGGTTGCCGTTAGGGAAAATGCCTGCCTGGCTGATCAATCCCCTACTGGGGCGTAACCCGTACAGGGCATTAAAGGCTGATGGGATACGGATGGAGCCGCTGTTATCCGTACCAATCCCTGCCAGCGCAAACCCCGCACTGACCGCCGCGGCAGAACCACCGCTTGAGCCACCCGGGTTTTTTTCGGTATTGTAAGGGTTGCCAATACGGCCACTGCGGCTGCTGATGCCAAACATGCCCGAAGCAAGCTCATCCATGGCCCCTTTGCCTAAAATGACAGCCCCTGCCTTCCTTAATTGAACCACCAAAAAGGCATCTCTGGCCGGTTGATTGCCAAGCAAGGCAAGACTGCCCACAGTACTGGTTGAATCATACGAGTCAATGTTGTCTTTGATAATGAGCGGTACACAGTGCAGTGGCCCAATCAGACGATGGGTCCTGGCATAATACTCATCCAGCGCCTGCGCTTCGGCCACGCTTTGCGTACTGAGGACTGTCCAGGCATTAATCGGTGGCCTGTCATCACCGCCGAGGTTGTACTGTCTTATCCGTTTAAGATAACGATTAATTACCTCGGTACAGGAGGTTTTCCCTTGTACAAGCTTAGCCTGCATGTCGCCAATGCTTTCAAATGGCGGTGAAATCGATGCGCCGTAAGTCATACTGTAGAAGCCAAGAATCAGCAGTCCCGGGTAATTTTTTTTACTTTTCATCCTTAAACCTTCTCTGATACTGTCCGCCCACTCACCTAAGCCCTGATTCATTAAAAGACTGGCGCCTGACATGGAAATTAATTAATTTTTAGCTATATCAATCACTTTCCAGTGGTATGTCAAGTCACTGACCTGATAAATTTGTCTTATACTATAAAAATGCTCACGCCGCGTTCAGGGAGGATACGCTGTGCAGCCCACATTGTTAATCGTTGACGACGAACCCAGCACGCTTATCAGTCTGCAGCGAACACTGACGCCTGAGGGATACAAAGTGCATATTGCTAAATCCGCGATGGACGGTCTTAACATCCTTGAAAATAACCCCATTGACATCATTATTTCTGACATGCGCATGCCACAGATGAATGGTGCGGAATTCCTGAAAGAAGCCGCAGAACGTTGGCCTGATGTCAGGCGTATCCTAATGACGGGTTACGATGACATTCACACGGCAATTGCCGCGATTAACGTCGGTCAGGTGAATTATTACCTTGCCAAGTCCTCTAAGAAGGAGGAAATGTTAAGTGCTATTAACAGCATGCTGGAAAACAAATTACTGCGTGATCAAAATCGCATCATGCAGGAACTGATTAATCAACAAAATGAAAAATTGAAAATTCTAAACAGTCAATTGGAAGAAAAAATCCAGAAGCGTACCGCGGAGTTGCATCGCAGCTACGCTGATTTACAGGAAACCCATGAAGCAGCCATCCAGGTTTTTTTATCCATTCAGGAATTAAATGAAAATCACAACAAGGGGTATTCCCGCAAAGTAGCCACCCACGCTAAACTTTTGGCAAAAGCCATGCACCTCAATGACAAGGAAATTCAAACCATTTACCTTGCGGCCATGCTTCATAATCTGGGACGCAATGGGTTGCGTGAGGAGATACGATTTAAACCCTTTGCCCAACTGACGACCAGAGAATACCAGGAATTCAAGCAATACCCGATTTTAGGCGCCATGTCGCTTTCTGCTTTTCCTTCATTAAAAGAGGTCGTTAATACCATCCTTTACCATCGCGAGCGCTTCAATGGCAAAGGGTATCCGCATGGAGTAAAAGGCGACTCCATACCGCTTTATGCCGCCATTCTCGCCATCGCTGTTGATTACAATGAATTAATGTATGGCTTGATTTTTCAGGAGAAATACCCAGCCAAACAAGCCTTGGCTTACATGAAAGAAAATGAAGAACGTTACGATCGAAAATTATTGCTGTTGTTTATGGATATAATTACCTCGTTGCCGGAACAACAAACCGCTTTGATGGAAAAAGCCCTGGAGCCGCATCAGCTACTCAGCGGCATGGTGTTATCCCGGGATTTGAAATCGAGTGAAGGCTTTATTTTTCTTAAAAAAGGCTGCAAACTGGACGATGAGTTAATTAATCGGATCACCGCCCTGCACAACATCCTGGTGTACGTTTACGAGCCGGTCATTTCACCTTCCCCCGAAGACTAGCGCTTTTTCACATGTTTCATCAACCGTCTTTTGCGTTTAACCTGCCGTTCACTTAATTTATTTTTTTTGCCTTTGAATGGATTTTCACTGCCTCTGAATTCCAGTTTCAAGGGGGTTCCCACTAAATCAAGGTGATGAATAAACGCATTGGTTAAATAGCGTTTGTAACTGTCCGGCAAGGCATCCAGTTGATTGCCGTGAATCACGATAATCGGCGGATTGTGTCCGCCAGCATGGGCATAGCGCAATTTAATCCGGCGGCCGCTGACTAAAGGTGGATTGTGCTGGGTTACCAAATCCTGCAGCAGCCGGGTCAATTTAGGTGTCGATAACCCTTGCATGGCGGAACGATAAGCCTGTTCAATGTCATTGAACAATAAACCAACCCCGCTGCCGTGCAAGGCTGAAATGAAACGGGTTTTCGCGAACTGGACAAAGTGAAGACGGCGAGCCAATTCGTCTTTGACATGCTCTTTATGCGCATCCTCCAGCCCATCCCATTTGTTGACGACAACCACCAGGGCTTTGCCTGATTCAACAATAAAGCCCAACAGGTGCATGTCTTGTTCGGTTAAACCCTCACGCGCATCAAGAAGCATGAGGCAGACGTGGGACTCGCGAATGGACTGCAAGGTTTTGATAATGGAGAATTTTTCAATTTTCTCATCGACGCGCGAACGTCGACGCACACCGGCGGTATCAATCAGAATGTAATTTTTTTCATCGCGGACAAAGGGGATGGCAATACTGTCGCGGGTGGTTCCGGGCATATCATACACCACGACCCGCTCCTCACCGAGGATGCGGTTAACCAGGGTGGATTTACCCACGTTGGGACGTCCAACAAAGGCGATTTTAATGCCTTTTTCACCCGTGTCTTCATCCTCTGAGGCCTGCGGGAAATCCTGGGTCATGGCGCGAAGCAAGGAATGCATTCCGCGTCCATGGGCAGCCGAAATGGCATACAGTTGATTGAAGCCTAAGGATTGAAATTCAGCGGAAGCAATTTCCTCATCAAGACCATCGCTTTTATTGACCACCACAAAAACCGGTTTATTGATTTTCCGTAACTGCAGCGCAATTTGCTCATCAATACCAGTTAAACCCGCTCTCGCATCAACCAGAAAAAGCACGATGTTGGCTTCGTCCAAAGCAATCTCTGACTGCCTGGACATCAGTTCATCCACCGCCTCGTCTTCAACGCCGACACCGCCGGTATCAATCACGATAAAGGGTCTGTTTTCATAAACCGCTTCACCGTATTGGCGATCACGGGTTAAGCCTGGAAAATCAGCCACCAGAGCATCTTGTGTACGTGTCAGACGATTAAAAAGCGTCGATTTTCCCACATTGGGCCGACCGACCAAAGCAATAACAGGTATCATCGATTAGCTCACTGTGTAACGGCTTAACTTCCCATTGGAGGTCATGACGTAGAGATTGTTACCTAACGCCAGCGGCGCCACACTTACCGCGCCACTCATGGGCGCCCTGGCGAGAAATTCCCCAGTTTGGGTTGACAACACGTGCATTGTGCCGGTTTTATCGCCCACAAACAGTCGATTCCCCATCAATACAGGCTCGGTCAATCCCCTCGCTTTTAGCGCAACCTGTTTCCAATTGACCTGACCATTACGGGTATTGATGTCCCAAATGACGTCATCACTGTCAGTCAGATACAGGCTATTACCGCGAACGACCATGTTTTTATACAACGACACGGGTTTGTTCCACAGGAACTGCCCATCCGTCAGTGACAAGGCACCAATGTAACCCTGGTAACTGCCAAGAATCGCCACATTGCCTCGAATAATTGGATCGGCATCAATATCCACCAACCTTTCCACGTCGCTTGACCCCGTTGCATAGACAATGCTTTTTTGCCACAACAAATGCCCGGACTCCAGATCAACGGCATCCATTTTGCCATCCGAATAGCCGACAACAACCACATTGCCACTGACTACAGGCGACGAGCTGGCTTTAAGAATCAGGCTGGGAGCGCCATGGACAGAAACCCATTTTTTCTCACCGGAGTGCACATCAAAAGCATAGAGGTTACCATCAATCGTTTTAGCGATGACCTTGTTTTGAGCAATAATGGGTTTTGCCAATACTTCACCGGACACATTGGCTTTCCAGAGTTCTGAACCATCGCTTTGCTTTAAGGCAACAATGGATGAATCATCCGTAGCCAATATCAAACTGCCCTGGCCAACCGCAGGGCCGCTGACCAGCGTGTAGGGGATTTTTTTAGCCCATTGCTGAGTGCCTGTGGATTTATCAATGGCCTGAACATAGCCGTTATGATCCGCACTGTACAGAATATTACCGGAGACAGTGGGTCTTAAGCGGAGATAGGCCTCATTTTTTCGCGAACTTCCGACAGGGGCATTCCATTTTTCAACGAGAGTCACTTTCGCTTTAACCGGCTTTAACTCGGAAGGTTGCGGCGTGTTGTCCTTACCGAGCATGTAATCATCAATTTTACTGCAAGCTGGCAACAAACCAATCAGAGCCAGCGCCATCATACTTTTACTCAACTTAAAAAACATAAAACCTCTTTCTCATGCAGCTTGTAAGGAATGATTATCCATGGTGGTGGACTGGGTCATGGCCGCCAATTCATTGGTCTTCATCTCTAAGAAGAGATTGCCCATGCCGTGCGTACGCACTTCCGTGATGGCTTCCTTATAGGAAATAATCGCCTGCTGATATTTACCGGTTGCCGCATAAATATCGCCTTTCAATTCATTAATGACCGGCATATAGGCATTGTCATCCACCACTGACAACTCCGTTAAAGCCTTGTCATAGGATTTTTCAGCCAGCAGCAAACGGGCAATGCGTATTTTAGCAATCTGTTTTAACGCAGAAACCCGGGATGCTGAGGCGACCTGACTCAGCATGTCCCTTGCTTCGTTGTATTTTTCCCTGGTAACCAGCAGTTTTGCCAGCGTCATTCTTGCCGCATCGGCATAAACCGTCTGACCGTAGTCGTTAATTAACTGATTGGCATAGGCTTTAATGCCTTTATTATCATGATTGGAAAAGGCAACCATCAGGTGCTCATAGGCAGACGACGCCTGAGTATTTATTTTTTCCTGATGCCAATGCCAATATTTGTAGCCGGCGGCGCCCAACATGATAAAAGACAGGATTACTGTAATCATCGTGCTGTAACGATTCCACCATTTTTTAATCGCTTCTAATTGCTCTTCTTCAGTCATATAAACCGACATCATCTTCTCCTGCCATCATCCAAGATAGTCTGTAAATGAGTTGCTAAATCCTGTTGTGGGATAGTGACCTGATCTTCCTGATTACGCAAGTTTTTAAGGCTCACCAGTCCGCTTTTTACTTCATCTTCCCCAAGAATCAGGGCAAAATCAGCGCCGCTCTTGTCGGCTTTCTTAAACTGGCTTTTAAAGCCTCCGCCAACCGTATTGGTCATGACGCACCACTCTGCGTTCAGCTGACGTAGCTCTTCAGCCAGCGTCAACGCGCGCATCATTGCCTCATCTCCGCTGGCAATGAGAAACAGCGAAGGTTTTTTGCAGGATTGTGGCGCACAGTGCAAGGTTTCCATCAGCAGCAGCAAGCGCTCTTCACCCATGGCAAAACCAATGGCCGGTGTTTTGTTGCCGCCTAAATGCTCGACCAGAGCATCGTAACGCCCGCCCGCACAGACGGTCGCCTGGCTTCCCAACTGGTCAGTAACCCATTCAAACACCGTATGGCCATAATAATCCAGTCCCCGAACCAGAAAGGGATTGACCTCATAAGCGATGCCCAGTTTCTCAAGGCCTGCGCACAGGGCATCAAAATGGCGCCGGCTTTCATCACTGAGTGAATCCATGAGACGCGGAGCCTGACTCACCAACGCCTGTATATCCGGGTTTTTACTGTCGAGAATACGTAATGGGTTTTTTTCAAGACGCCTTAAACTGTCCTCATCCAGAACCGACAGATTGGCTTTAAAAAACTGCACCAGCTTTTCTTTGTAATGCTGCCGCTCGGAAAGTTCGCCCAACGTATTGATCTGTAAACGCACCGACTGTTCAATACCGAGTTTTTTCCATAGCCGGATGCAAAGCGCCAGAAGCTCCAGTTCGATGGCGACGCCATCAATACCCAACACTTCCACACCAAACTGGTTAAATTGACGGTAGCGCCCTTTTTGCGGTTTTTCATGGCGGTACATCGGACCCATGTACCATAATTTCTGCTGCTGGTTATGCAACAAGCCATGCTCAAGGCAGGCACGCAGGCAGCCCGCTGTCCCTTCCGGACGCAGGGTCAGACTATCCCCGTTTAAATCGGTGAAGGTGTACATTTCTTTTTCAACGATATCGGTGACCTCTCCGATGGTTCGTTTAAACAGTTGCGTACTTTCGACCAGGGGAAATCGTATTTCCTGATAGCCGTATTGGGACAGACACTGGATGAACGCTGTTTCCAGATTACGCCAGGACTCTGTCTGATGGGGCAGTACATCGTTCATACCCCGAATTGCTTGAATTCTCTCAACCAAATTACTTCTCCGTTGAGGTGTCTGAATTTAATCGAAACATGGATTGCATCTTGGAAATATCGGTCAGTTTGACTTCCACCTGTTTTTCTTCTCCCTCCGCTTCAGGCTTTTTCAGCGAAGCCACCTGACCATCGCCTTTCGAAAAAAAGAGTTGATCGCTGTTTTTCTGCCACCAGAAGCTCACTGCCGCCACCGCAGCAATGACGATACAGGCGGTTATCCAACGCACGGCACGCTCACCGCGATGGGATTCCCGCTTGCTTTGCCATAACGCTGCTTTTTCAGGCTTGCGTTCAGCCACTGCGGTTTTATTAAAAGACGACACATAAGGCTCAGGCGCAACACCCAGTAATTTGGCATAGGCGCGAAAATAACCTTTAACAAACACTGGCTCCGGCATCTGATCATAGGCATCTTCTTCAAGGAGCTCAATTAATCGCACCCTTAAATGCAATTTGCCTGCGACGTATTCACGGCTGTACCCCTTTTTTTCCCGGATATGGGCTAACTGGGCACCTGGGTTGTGTATGGGGTTCTCTGCTGGGGCTTCATCCATTGGCACTGTCGAATTCATTTTTATCTCCGGCATAGTCGGTATTACGGGTTAATTTAGTCAGGCGCGCTTGGTAATCCGCTGCAACCTCTGCTTTCCCCAGTTTGGTCGCGGCATCCGCCGCCAGGCTTAGCAAGACAGGATCGTTTAACGATAATTCCTGATACTTCTGTAAATATTTCAGCGCCTTTTCAGGCTGGCTTTGCTTCATTGCGATTGTGGTTAATTCGAGAAGCGATTGTTTACGCTCAGGATCCTGTTCCAGGGCCTTGCTGAAATAGGTTTCCGCTTTGGCATAATCGGGCACAGCCGCGGCGCATAATCCGGCGTTTTCGTAAGCTCCGGCGCTGTGGACATAATGCACATCGCTCACGGCTTTCAAAAAGTAGCTTTCTGCTTCGTTGTATTTACCGGCGCGACATAAAAAAGTACCGTAATTATTAAGCTGCGCCCCGCTGTTGGGTGCTAAAGACAAGGCTTTTTTATAATAAACACGGGCCTCC
Source organism: Legionella sp. MW5194 (assembly GCF_016864235.1). NCBI lineage: Bacteria > Pseudomonadati > Pseudomonadota > Gammaproteobacteria > Legionellales > Legionellaceae > Legionella > Legionella sp. MW5194. Next base: position 1,604,713 of record NZ_CP045732.1, on the reverse strand, counting down.
TCCATGTCGCCTGTTTTTTCAAGAAAATAAGCCATGGCCACATTCACATCAGGTGAATCGGGCGCCAACTCCAGCGCGGTGAGCAATTTGCGTTTCGCCCGCGGCCGATCGCCCTGCTTTAAATACCCCATACCCAGCTGCACATTGAATGAGGCAGCATCGCTTAGTTTCTGGACATTTTCCGCTTTTTGCCGCTTGGCGTCCATGCTGTGCTGGCAGGACTGCAGTAAGAGCAGCAGGCCGCAAAAAAAGAGAAAGCGGAATGCACGGGAAATGGCTTGAGTCGGTATAAACGGCGAGAAACCGGCGATTGAACGAGCTTGGTCTTTCATTGAATTCAATGGCAAGCGTAATTGTCTTAACACAGTAATCACAACGCGTTAGAAAAGATTGAGCATTATAACCATGAATACCCGAATTTCAAAACGCTTATGTGAAGGATTCTTCGTTAAATCCCTCTGGTTTTTTAGGCATGAAATGTAATTTTTGCCAACGTTGAGAACGACTCGTGCGATCGTTGACCTTTCCGGCCAACTGACCACAGGCAGCATCGATGTCATCGCCACGGGTTTTTCGGGTTATGGTATTGATTCCCTTGGCAATTAATTTATCCCTGAAGGCATCAATCGTCTCTCTGGATGAGCGCTCGTATTGTGTCATGGGGAATGGATTAAACGGAATCAAATTCACTTTTGCGGGAACATTATGCAGCAATTTGATTAATTGATTGGCATGTTCGGGTTGATCATTAACCCCTTTTAACATGACGTATTCAAAAGTCACCTTGCGCTTAGGCTCATCCTTGAAGTAAGTCCGGCAGACTTCCATCAGTTTGGCCAGGGGGTATTTCTTATTGATGGGGACCAGCACATTACGCAATTCGTCGGTTGGTGCGTGAAGCGAGACAGCGAGTGACACAGGGCTTACTTCCCTTAAGCGGATAAGATCCGGCAGTACGCCGGAAGTACTTAATGTCACACGACGCTTGGAAAGACCATAGGAAAAATCATCCATCATTAAATCCATGGCCGTCACGACATTGTCAAAATTAAGCAAAGGCTCACCCATGCCCATCATCACCACGTTGGTGACCTTTTTGTCATGGTGACCCTGGCTTGTTGACAACTCGCGAGCCGCCAGCCAGACCTGGCCTATGATTTCAGCCGTGCTCAGATTACGGTTAAATCCCTGCTTGGCCGTGGAGCAGAAACTGCAGTTCAAACCACAACCGACCTGAGAAGATACGCACAGAGTTCCGCGCGTCGCTTCGGGAATAAAGACCGTTTCAATCGAATTGCCACAATCCAGCTTGAGCAGCCATTTATGGGTTCCATCGCTGGATTTCTGACAGGCAACGATTTCCGGCAGACGAATTTCAGCCACCTGCGACAGTTTGTCGCGCAGTGCCTTGCCCAGATTGGTCATTTGCGAAAAATCATGAAAGCCAGCCTGATGAATCCATTGCAGCACCTGCTGGGCACGAAAAGGCTTTTCACCCAGCTCGGTGAAAAAATCCCGCATTTGCTGGTAATTAAAATTCAACAGGTTGACTTTACTGCTCATGATTTTCTCAATAACGGCTTATCGTGTGCACACTTCGTGCGGTTCAAAGAAGAAAGCAATTTCCTGACGTGCGGTTTCAGCGCTGTCGGAACCGTGAACGGCATTGGCATCGATGCTGTCGGCAAAATCAGCACGAATTGTGCCGGGCGCTGCTTCTTTGGGATTGGTGGCACCCATTAAATCGCGGTTTTTAGCAATCGCGTTCTCGCCTTGCAGGACTTGAATCATCACTGGACCTGAAATCATAAAGCTGACCAGATCATTGAAAAAAGGACGGGCCTTGTGCACCGCATAAAAGCCTTCAGCCTGTTCACGAGTCAGGTGGGCCATACGGGCGGCAACAATTTTCAAACCGGCATTTTCAAAACGGGAATAAATCTGGCCGATGACGGATTTGGCTACTGCATCAGGTTTAATAATGGATAGGGTAAGTTCTTGTGCCATGAATGCTAACTCCAATGTTAAATAAAGCGACACATTATACATTAAAACCAAAGGGATTAGCTAATGGTTAACGCATGCAGCCTCAAAATAGTCCATCTGCCGTTGTGCGGAGCGAGGTCGGTCAGGATTGATCGCCAATGCTGGCATCAAAATGAAGTTCTTGACGGTTAATCTCGTTCTGAACCGGGTTAATTTTATAGTCAGGCAATTGGGTTAACAGTTCATTCGCCTTGATAATTGCGGCTTTAAATTCCTCGCGATACCGTTTGAGCGTGTGCGACATCTCGGTAATGCGCTGGCTGAACTCCTGAGCCGCCTCATCCGTTTCGCGGTTAAATCGATTCAATTCAGCTATTTTTTCAATAAAAACAGCTTTTATCTCGGCATTTAATGTCTGACCCAGCTGCGTGGCAATCCCTTGCCAATAAGGGGCTTCACGCTGAGGCTGGTCAAAGTCATGATGAGCCAACAGCGACAAGACGGCGTTTTTAATTTGCTCGTTGCTCTTATTCACATTGTATCGGCGTAATTCATCGCCAATTTCTTTGGCTACCCGCAACAAGGCCTCATTCCAATTGGCAGCATGTTTAATCAGCATGGATTGGCTTTGGGCAATCAGCTTGTCCTGTTTAATCTCTTCCTGGTGAAAACTCTCACCCAAGGCCACCAGCTTTTCCCGTTCAGCATTTAAGGTTTCCCGCGTTTGAGCTCCCGGTGAGGTATCACTTTTGCCGCTTTCTCCCGATAGCAGGTAGTCGATGTAGAGTTTCTGGCCATACACCTGATAATCCCGGCCCTGCTGAAAAATAATACCATTAAACACATTGCGCAGAGGCAATCGCAGTAATTGATGGTAAAAGGTGTGCGGTTTTTTGAGCGCATTGACCAGATCATCATGGCTCAGTTTAATTTTATACCGTTCAAGAAGGCGCTCAACCGTGATCAATCCATACGTGGAAAGCCACATTGATAAATCATTTTCCGTTTGCTCTTCGCTCATTCTTTTTCCAACTTGATTTTACAACTGTCTGTGATATATAAGGCGATTAAACCTATTATAGATTAATAATCTGATGCTAAACCCTCTCCCTGATGATTTGCAAATGTTAATTGATTTTTTAAAGACGCCAACGCCCAAAGCCTGGATCGACGCAGCCGTCAACCACATTCCTTTACTTCTGCTTGATCATGCTCACTGTGAACGAAAAGCGGCAGCCACGGCCATCAATTTCATGAGCAAGTACCCTGAAAACCGAGCGCTCATAGCGATGATGTCCCCGCTGGCACGGGAAGAGTTGCTTCATTTTGAGAAAGTCATTGATTTAATGACGGCGCGGGGTCTCGCGTTCGGCCCGCTTCATCCCTCCGCGTATGCTCAACAGCTTCATGCCATGATCATTCGGCGGGATGGCAAGCAGCGGTTATGTGAGCAATTACTGGTAGGCGCCATTATTGAAGCACGCTCCTGCGAACGCTTTAATGCTTTAATCCCCTGTCTTGAGGACAAGGTATTGCAGAAATTTTATCAGTCGCTGGTTAAATCCGAGGCACGGCATTTCGAGAACTATTTAACACTGGCCTCCGATTGCGGTGTTGATTTCGGCACACGCCTCACGGAATTTATTCAGCGAGAAAACGAGTTAATCACGCAACCGGACACGGTGTTTCGTTTCCACAGCGGCATACCCTGCGTTGAGCAGGGCAGATCGAATCAGGGTGCGGGTGAAGATGAGGTGACTTTATCCATTTCCGCATTCATGTGATAACGATGGGAAAAGAAGCTTTGCAGACTGTTTTGATCATCCGCATTCAGTTGAATGAATGCCTCTTTGGTCATCGGCTGCTTGCTGGTTCTATCCTTTAACACAGGCGGATTCTGGCTATTGTCCATTGCGTACCCGCGTGTTTTTGCCCAAGCCAGAAAACCGCTTTTAAAAACGTCTTGTTGCTCATCAGGAAGCGGTTTGCCGTCATAAGTCACCGAAAGCGTGGTTCCGCCTTTGTCCGTGAAATCAACATTTAATTTCAAGGGGAATAAATCGTCTTTTTTCCAGCCTTTTTCGCGCAGCTTGTCACCGATTCTATCGCCGAGATGCAGGCCTTTATCATCCAGCATTTTAACCAGGGGAGCAAAACCCAGTTTGGTGTCCCAAATGCCTTTCAGTAAGGGTTCAATCGGGCGATTATCAAATGTCACACAGAGTGCGGCGTGCAAGGCTCTACAGGCATTAAGGATATTCATCATGGCGGTCATCCATTCGTTATATCCTTCCATCCCGCGACTCAGCAGATCGTCAGCCATTTTGCCGACCTGAGCCCATTTTTCGATCACCTTGATATCGCGTTCTTCTTTACGCAGCACATCGACTTCGCTTTTAAGTTGAGCCTGCCGTTTGGTCTCTTCCTCGGTCAGGGCTCGTCGGATTGACCGATCACGTTCGTCTTCCAGGGCTTTTTTGGCATTCTCTTCCCTGGTTAATTCTTCACGGGTTTTCATAAAAATACCTCATCGAATAGGCTGTATAAATTCAAAACCTTTTGGTTGATCATAACACAGTATTTTGGGCGTGTCATCCCAATCACTGAGCACATAACGGTAATAATCCATCGTTTCATGATGATAACGGCTAAGCCCCGGTTTATGCGTATGCCCGTGGATGACCCGTTGCACCCCGTAACGGTACAGGTGTTTAAGGACATCGTTCGCAACCACATCCATCATCTGCTCATCCTTGTTGCGGTTTTGCTGACTGCGTTGCCGGATATGGCTGACTAACCGGTTGCGGTAGCTCAAGGGGAGTTTTAGAAACAGAGCAGTAAAAAGACGGTTACGGGTTATACGTCGGAAACGCTGATGCGCTTTATCCAGCGTGCAATAACGGTCGCCATGGGTCAACAAAACCGGCACACCGCCGAGTGTAATCAGGCTTGGGTCCCGTAAAAGGGTCATTCTTGCCATGGTTGCGAAACGGTTGCCCAGGAGAAAATCGCGATTGCCGTGAAGGTAATAAATGACAAGTCCCCGCGCTGCAGCCTGCGCAAGCGTGTTGGCAATGGCGGAACTCCAGTCATCGATGCCGTCATCTCCCGGCCAGGCGTGGAAAAAATCACCCAGAATATAGAGGGTTCGTGCGTTAGCCACCGCCCATTGCATAAAGTCATTAAAGCGATGGGTAATGGCGGGTACATCAGGGTGCAGGTGCAGATCGGAGATAAAAACAGCCTCTAGCATAAAGGCTCGATCTGAATGTGTTCATCCTGAAGATAAATCTGACAGGGCCCCTGATGCAATTCGATGGCATCGCTTAAGCGGTAAAATCCGGCAATGGACACGAGTTCGGCTTCCAGCGATTGGCAGAATATTCGAGCGTGCCTATCCCCGGACATGCCGGCTAAAGCCCGCCCGCGTAAAGCACCATACACATGAATATTCCCGTCGGCCAGCAATTCAGCGCCATGACTGACCGAGGCAGCAATCACCAAGTCCCCGCCCTTGCAAACAACCTGTTGGCCAGAGCGTACCTGGGTGGTTAATAATTTGCTTTTAATGGGCTCGGAAGCCGGAACTGCCTCCTCAGAGGCCTCATCCAGTAAGGGCTTGTCATGAGTCGATGAGGCGTGGAGAACCGCAAGCCCCATGCATTGCCCTATGGAATTTAACAGTGGATTCGCGCCTTGAATGGCCACTGGCAAAATGCTTTTTAACCGCAATGCCTGACAAAAAGCCTGGAGGTCGATTTCACTGTCCTGGATGGCGGCAAAGTCCAATACTACCGGAGTATTATCAAATAACTTGGGCGCTTTGGCGATCACTTCATCCAAATAATGCTCAAAAATGGTGAGATCATGATTCAACAATTGCAGTACTGTAAAGGTGTAAAGCCTGCCCTTGAGCTTAAATGCTTGTGATTTCAACAAATTATCTGCCATAACTACGATATCCATCACTGACTTTTTTATTTATACTAGCATGAGGCAATAAATAACAGAAGGACATCATCGTGGATAGAATATGGTTGGCGCAATACCAGGAGGGCGTTCCACATACAATTAATCCGGAAGAGCATGCCTCCCTCGTCTCCTTGTTTGAAGATTCATGTAAAGCGCATGCCAAAAAAACAGCCTATGTCAATCTCGGTTGTGAACTGACCTACGAGGAACTGGACAGGAAAAGTTATCAGTTTGCGTTGTACCTGCAACAGCTCGGTTTAAAGCGGGGAACCCGCGTTGCCCTGATGATGCCCAATGTACTGCAATACCCGATTGCTCTCTTTGGCCTGCTTCGCGGCGGCTTCATCGCCGTGAACACCAACCCGCTTTACACCAGTGACGAGTTGATTCATCAAATGAATGATTCCGGCGCCGAAGTGATTGTCGTGTTGGCCAATTTTGCCAAAACGGTGGAAAAGGCCCTGCCCCATACTGGCATTAAACACGTGGTGGTCACCGAAATAGGTGATGTTTTTCCAGCGGTTAAACGCATCCTGGTGAATGCCGTCGTCAAATACATTAAAAAGCTGGTTCCTCCCTACCACCTGCCCATGGCCATTCGTTTTAATGACACCTTAAAACACGACAGCGGCAAAACGCTTAAACCCGTGTCATTGAATCATCAGGATATCGCCTTTCTGCAGTATACCGGCGGTACCACCGGGGTGGCCAAAGGGGCGGTATTAACCCACGGCAACATGGTTTGCAATGTGCTGCAGGCTTATGCCTGGATTAAGCCCCTGCACATCGAGGAGCAGGACATTATCGTCACGGCGCTGCCGCTTTACCATATCTTTTCATTAACGGCCAATTGCCTGACTTTCCTTAAAGCCGGCGCGAAAAACATTCTCATTACCAATCCCCGCGACATTCCACATTTCATCGATGAAATCAAAAACAGCCGTTTTACGGCCATTACCGGGGTTAATACCCTGTTTAATGCCCTGCTGAATAATCCCAAGTTCAAGGACATCGATTTCTCCCGGGTTAAACTGGCGCTGTCAGGCGGAATGGCCCTGCAGAAAAGCGTATCCCTGCGCTGGAAAGAAATGACCAAAACCCGCGTGCTTGAGGCCTATGGCCTAACGGAAACATCACCCGCTGTCACCATCAATCCCATGTACCTTGAAGATTACAATGGCAGCATTGGCTTGCCCCTTCCCTCAACCGACATTACCATTCGTGATGAATCAGGACAGGAAGTGTCTCTCGGTACACCGGGCGAGTTGTGTGTCAAAGGACCGCAGGTCATGGCCGGTTATTGGCAGCGGCCGGATGAAACGGCATTAGTCTTCACCAAGGACGGTTTTCTGCGCACAGGCGACATCGCCACGGTCGACGACAAGGGGTTTGTGTATTTAGTTGATCGTAAAAAAGACATGATTGTGGTCTCAGGCTTCAATGTTTACCCTAATGAAGTGGAACAGGTCATCAGCATGCACCCCGGCGTCCTTGAGGTGGGGGTTGTTGGTGAACCGCACGAAGAAACCGGCGAACGTGTGAAAGCCTGCATTGTCAAACGTGACCCGAAATTAACCGCGGAGGAAATTATTGCCTTGTGCAAAGAGCATCTGACCGCGTATAAAATTCCCAAAGTGGTCGAGTTCTATCATGAGTTACCCAAAACCAATGTCGGCAAGATTCTGCGCCGGGCTTTGCGCGGGTAATCAATTCGTTAAATCAAGGGCGCACAACTGCATCATGATGCGTGCGGTTGCGCCCCAGACGAATCGGTCAGGCTCACCCAAATAGCGGCAGGACTCAAACACCAGCCCTTCTCGTTCAACCGGGATGAATTGATAATTTGCTTTTTTACACACCTGGCTCAATGGCGTGCGAAACACCTCGGCCACTTCCTGATTATCCAGCCGGCAGGGAGTTAAGGTTTTGATTCTGGCCAGCCAGGGATGAATAATAAAGCCCGTCAGTGTCCTTTCCATTGTCAGTGGCCTCTCGGAATAGACACGCCCGGCATCAATGCCCAGTTCTTCCCACAACTCCCTTAAGGCCGTGTGGTACAAATCGGAATCGCCGGCCTGCCAGCGACCCCCTGGAAAACAGATTTCGCCAGGATGATTTTTTAACTGCTGGCTTCTTTGCGTGAGAATTAAGGACTGACTGCTCTCCTCAATCAGCACCATCACCGCCGAATCAAGACCTGCCATTTCTCTATCCATTTTTTTCAAGCTCCCGGCTGATGGCTGCAATTTTGGTAAAACATTCCTGGTATTCTTCGTCACAATCTGAATCAATGACAATACCGCCGCCGGCGGAGAGGCTGATTTGCTGCTGACGGGTTATCAGGGTACGGATAGCGATGTTGGTATCAAAGCGGCCATGAGCGGAAAAATAACCGATGCTGCCGCAGTAAGCCTCTCGCCGGAAAAGCTCCTGCTCGGCAATGACCCGCATGGACTCCCGTTTAGGCGCGCCGGTAATGGATGCACCGGGGAAGCAGGATAAAAAGGCATCCACTGGCAAAATCCCGTCACGGCAACGGGCTTCGACATCGCTGACCAAATGATGCACGGCGGCAAAACTTTGCAAGTCGCATAAATGGCGGACTTTGACAGTTCCCGGTTGGGCAATTTGACTGAAATCATTCCGCATCATGTCGACAATCATCACGTTTTCCGCACGGTTTTTGTCACTGGACAGCAGGCGGTTTTTATAGTGTTCATCGAGCATGGGATCACTGGATCGACGCTCAGTGCCCTTAATTGGCGAAGCCAGTAGAACGCCATGATCCATGTTCATGAATCGTTCAGGTGAAAAACTGACAAGGTCGCCCTGATCGGTTTTAAGGCAGGCTGCAAAGGGAACCGGATTGGTTCGCCGGATACGAGTATAAATATCCCAACTATGCCCTTCATAACCAGCGATGAACGGTTGCGTGTAATTGGCTTGATAACAACGCCCATCCTGCAAAGCCTGTTGAATCTGATCAAACGCCTCATGGTATTGCTCGCGGGAAAGCAGGGGCGTAAACGGACGGATGTTCAAGGGATGACGCACTGCACACGGGCGATGCCAGAGGGCTAAGGCTTCATTGACAATGGCGTTGGTGTCAGCCTGGCTGTTGGCGGAAAACAATTGCACGGTTTTTTGCAGGTGATCAGTAATGATTGCCCAATCATAGAAACCCCAGTGAGCCAACGGGCTTTTTCCCGGTAACGACCTTGGCTTATCAACAGGAATCCCAAGAAGAGCGCACCCAAAATCATACGAGAAAAAGCCAAGGGCTCCGCCCTGAAATGGCAAATCCAGGGGCAATGTACGTGATGGCAATGCCGCTTTAAGCCGGTCTAAAAACCCGGGCAGGTCGTTTGCATTTTCAATCGTAAGTGTCTCATAGGGGCAGGCCGTCACAATGTCGTAACGTCCGCGCACCCTGTCACTACTTTCCAACAGGGCAAAGCCGGGTAGATTCTGCAGGGCCTGATAATGGTCAATCAGCTCCTCGCGATAAGGTAGATGAATAAGGCTGTAGTCGCTCAACACGTCAATCCGCTAATCCGCTGAAAGGTCATTAAATAGCCTGAGTATAGGCTAATTTGTCACTCTGATTCCAGCTTTACGCAATGGCCCTGCCATTTACTGGCTAAACGGGCTTAAGGGTAGTTTTTGCCAAAAATAGTGAGTATTCTATGGCGAATGTTTGTGACAAGGAGAGAATCAGTGACGACTGTCGCCCGTTTCGAAATCACCTTTACTCAATATATTAATGAAAAAGGTGAACAAAGCCATCCCCTGCCGGCATTCGCCAAAGAGAAAGCCGTGATGCAGGAACTCTATCGCATCATGGTCCGCACCCGAACCTTTGATAAAAAAGCCATTGCCCTTCAACGCACGGGAAAAATGGGAACCTATGCTCCCATCAATGGTCAGGAAGCCATCTCCACCGCCATCGGCCATGCCATGCGCAAGGAAGACATTCTTGTACCCTATTACCGCGATTATGCCGCCCAATTTCAGCGTGGCGTCAAAATGTCAGAAATTTTGGCTTATTGGGGAGGCGATGAGCGCGGCAGCCAGTTCAGCTGCAATTCCGAAGACTTGCCCATTTGTGTCCCCATCGCCTCGCAATGCCTGCACGCAGCCGGCGTCGCGTTCGCATTTAAATACCGTCAACAGCCGCGTGTCGCCGTGACCTGCATTGGCGAAGGCGGCACGTCCGAGGGCGATTTTTACGAAGCCTTAAATGTCGCCGGTGCATGGAAATTACCGGTTGTTTTTGTCGTCAATAACAACCAATGGGCGATTTCCGTGCCTTTGTCCAAACAAACCGGCACAGAAACTGTCGCACAAAAGGCCATAGCCGCCGGTTTTGCCGGAGTCCAGGTGGACGGCAATGATGTCATTGCCTGCCGCGATGTGATTGGTGAGGCCATTGAAAAAGCCAGACGCGGCGAGGGCCCTACCCTGATTGAAGCCATTACCTATCGCCTCTGCGATCATACCACCGCCGATGACGCGACCCGTTACCAACCTCAGGAAGAAGTCGAGGAGGCGAAACTGAAAGAACCCATCGGCCGTTTCAAGCACTTCCTTGAGCAACAAAAGTGCTGGTCGGCTGACGACGAAAATCAATTACAAACCGAGGCTGCCGACCTGGTGCAGGCCGCTGTCGACGAATACCTGTCCCGTCCGGCGCAACCGATTACCAGTATTTTTGATTACCATTACGCACAATTGCCGGAGTATCTGGTGGAACAGCGTGCGATAGCCATGGAGGAAGCAGGTCATGCCTGATATAACCTTGATTGAAGCGGTGACGCAAGCCCTGGCCTATGAATTGCAACAGGATGAAAATGTCGTCGTTTTCGGCGAAGACGTCGGTAAAAACGGCGGCGTGTTTCGCGCCACCGTCAATCTGCAGGAACGTTTTGGTGAACACCGCGTGTTTGATTCGCCGCTCGCAGAATCCATGATTGCAGGCTTGGCCATCGGCATGTCGGTGCAGGGATTAAAGCCAGTGGCTGAATTTCAGTTCATGGGTTTTATTTACCCCGCGATGAACCAAATCATCTCCCATGCAGCCAGAATGCGAAACCGCACCCGCGGCCGCCTGCATTGCCCGCTGGTGTTCAGGGCGCCATTTGGCGGCGGTATCCGCGCCCCTGAACATCATTCTGAAAGCACCGAGGCCTTGTTTGCCCATATCCCCGGATTGCAAGTGGTTATCCCTTCATCGCCAAAGAGAGCGTATGGCTTGCTGCTGGCCGCCATCCGTAATCCGGACCCGGTGATTTTCCTTGAACCCAAGCGCATTTATCGCCTGGTTAAACAACCCGTGGAAGACAACGGCGAAGCCCTACCCTTAGGCCAATGTTTTACCTTAAAAGAAGGCGAGGACGTCACACTCATCAGCTGGGGCGCAAGCATGCATGAAACGCAACAGGCCGCCGCGCAATTGGCGGAAGAAGGCATTTCCTGTGAAGTCATTGATGTGGCGACAATCAAGCCCTTGGACATTGAAACCATTCTCGCTTCCGTTGAAAAAACCGGCCGTTGTGTGATTGTCCATGAAGGCGCGAAAACAGGCGGTGTGGGTGCGGAAATCTCTGCCCAGATTATGGAACAGGCGATGGATGCCCTGCTTGCCCCGGTTCAGCGCGTTACCGGGTATGATGTGGTTATGCCTTACTTCCAGCTGGAAAAACACTACATTCCCAGCGTCAAACGAATCAAAGACAGCGTCTTAAGCATAATGGAGTGACCATGAACATTTTTAATTTACCTGATCTGGGCGAAGGTCTGCCGGATGCCGAAATACACGAGTGGTTTGTCAAGGAAGGCGATACCGTCAAAGCCGATCAACCGCTGGTCTCCATGGAAACCGCCAAAGCGGTTGTCGATGTACCCTGTCCCGAGGCAGGCACCATCGTCAAACTGTTCGGGAAACCAGGCGACGTCATCAAAACCGGCGAACCGCTGGTGGGCTTTGCGGCCAGTGAGGGCGTAAAAAAAGCCGACAAGGGCACCGTGGTAGGCAACCTTGAAGAAAGCAGCGAAATCAGCGAAGACCATTTCACTATTGGAGCAAGCCGCAGCAACACGCAGCGCATCAAGGCAACACCTGCGGTTAAAATGCTGGCTAAAAAGCTGGGCGTCAACCTGCAGGCAATTACCGGTACCGGTGAGCACGGGGTTATTACCCGTCAGGATGTGGAAGCCGCGGCCAATAAACAAAGCGTTTTACCCGAAGGCTTTGAACCGCTGCGCGGTGTGCGCCGTGCCATGTTAAACAGCATGGTGCAATCGCATCAGGATGTCGTCCCCGTCAGTATTTTTGATGAAGCGGACATTGAGTGCTGGAAGGACGGCAATGACATCACGGCCCGCCTTATCCGGGCCATCTGCGACGCCTGCAAGGTGGAGCCGGCACTCAACGCCTGGTTTAATACTCAGCATGGCGCACGCAAATGTTTCGACGAGGTGCATTTAGGTTTGGCCATGGACAGTGACGAAGGCTTGTTTGTGCCCGTTATCCACGGCGCAGAGCGATGTGCGCCGCATGAATTACGTCAAATCATCAATGAATACAAACAGGCGGTACGGGATCGGGCCGTTGCACCGGAGAAATTGAAGGGAGCAACCATTACCTTATCAAATTTCGGTAAATTCTCAGGAAAGTTTGCAAGCCCCATTATAGTGCCGCCCATGGTAGCCATTTTGGCGGTCGGCCGCCTTTATCAGGGGGCTGTGGTTGAAAACGGGGCGGTCAAATCGCACCGTCTATTGCCCTTATCCTTAAGTTTTGATCACCGTGCCGTTACCGGCGGTGAAGCCACCCGTTTCCTGGGTGCCGTGATTCAATCCTTAGCGCAGCCGTCGTAATAGAAAAAAAGATTGTTGGGGTTACCCCCAACAATCCCTGATTTAAGCGGCGGGCGCTGCCAACTGCTCCAATGCCTCATCAACCTGATCAACGTTCTTCTCACGTTGAGTCTTGTCCATAAAGAAGGCCGCATACCCTTGGGTTGACTTGGATCGAGCCAGTTTAATGCCCAAGGCAATGCCGAGCGTGAAAAGTCCAGCGACGATGTTGGCTACCACCGGAGCAAACCAGGAACGTTCGCTGTGCATTTTGTCGTCTTCGCTGCGTAGAATATCCCTCATTTCGTCAGTAAACGAGCCCAGTTCCTGCGCAGTGACCTGCTTGCCATCGTCAAGCTTCGCTCCGACAAAATCATCGAGACGATCCTTTAGTTTTTGGGAGACGCGATTAACCGCACTCACCACTGTCTCCGAGTGATTCTGCAATTTCTCATAGTTCCTCATCGCATCAATTCTGCCATACAGGACCCTAAGCGCCTCACTCACCTCATTTTTGCCAATCCTTCTCGATGATGAGTTTTCCTCATCGTTGTTGAGTTGGATTAACTCCTCCGAAAAGTCTTGTCTTCTTTCCTGCAATGCCACCAGCAAACGCCTCAGCATAGGCCGCAACGTTAAGCCCGGAAATTCATTTCGGCCACGTTCAACCAGTTCATAGAGTCGATTAAAGGTCTCCAGATTCCCTTTCTCTTTAAACTCACGCAACAGGTCGCGGAGTTTACCCAGGTAAGTTTTACGTTTTTCAGCGTCTTCCGATGAGAAGAAGAAGTCTTTAACAAAGAAACGTTCAGCACGTTGGGCCTCATACCCGTCTTCGCCGAATAAGCCCAGGTATTCATCCATGACTTTAACACGACTGGCTATGTGCCGCTGCGTTTGCTCAAGAATCTGCTGGTTATCATGCATTGCCTGATTCAGCGTGGAAATGTTTTGCTTTACAGTGTCCAGTGATTCCTGAAGGTTCCCTTTAAGCGCTGATTCAGAGATCGTCTTTGTCAACTCATTCAGAGGCGCTTTTATTTTAACCAGATAGGCCTCAACTTCTTTCCTCTGCTCTTGTTGTTCTTTATCCTCTTTGAGGCTGTGATACTTAAATTTCAGTGAATCAGTGTACTGCTTAACCTTGTTAGAAATGGCTGCCAGGAGCGCTTGACTGTCTTTTACCAATTGGGCACTGATTTTCACGCTTTCCTCAGCAACCACCTCAAGCGGTTGCTCATTTTCATACTCTTCTATCAGAACCTCATCTTTTAAAACACCGAGCTTCAAGGCGAACTCCTGATGTTTTTCCTGCAATCGCAAAAGTTTTTTAAGTAAAACCTCATGACTCGTCAGCAAAACAGAGGCCTCATTCAGACGCTCCGGCGCGTCGCTGGATTGGCTGTTGGTGCTTTGTAAACCAAGATCTGCCAATTCCTTTTTCAATTGAACGGCGTCGATTTTAACAGCCTCAAGGTGCTTGTTAATCAATGAGCGGGCAAGCATTTGCAATTGCCCACGATTCGCCGCCAATTGTTTTTCGATGCTAAGCCGATTGGCTTCATAATCCTTGTGATTGGAAATACCGTTTAATGTTGCCAACAACAACTGGTAAGTGGCCGATAATTGGTGATACTGATCATACAAAGCCTTGATGCTATTTTCAGCATCAGACTGATTGATTTTTTCTCCGAGACCCGCGATTCCTTCTGTCAATTGAATAATTAATCCAATTATTTCGACATTAGGCTTCAGCTCGTCAATGGTCTTTTTCGATGCAATAATAAGCGCTTCCTGTTTTTTGCGTTCTGCACTTAGTGACGAAAAGTCCTGGTTAAGCGTTACAATGGCCTTTTCCGAATTGTTCTGGTCTTCGACAATCAAGCACAAGCCTGCATAGCGTGTGTCAAAATTCTTTTTTTCCAGCCCAAATGCCGTCTCTTGCGGTTGCCATGCCAGAGCCAGGGCTCTGGTGTGCGCTTTTTCCTCAAGGGACTTTCTTTTCGCAACGCATAAATTATTAAATAAAACAAGAGAATACTGGTACTCTTGAGAATTGACATCCAGGTTGCCTTGCTTTTGTTTGAATTTCCATAAACTCTCAATTTGATCAGGCTTGGCATCCAAAAAGGTCAACAACATGTTAAAGCTTTTTTTGAAGGGGTCAAAGAGCCCAAGCTTGAACCCCTCAATATTCCCCATGGCCTCAAAATCAATGATGAGTTTGTTTTTCATGAAGCATTTTTCGATTTTTTCCATTACCTGTAAATCGGCGTCTACCGTGTCTGGGTAGGCTTGCGATTGGATTTTCCATGTATCCAGAGCGCCATTGAATGCTTCGTATTTCGCTTCAGCGGCCACTTTAAAATCAGTCAGTTCTTTAACGGAAGTAAAATTCGCAGATAAAGCAGTACCATCTGTTTTTTCGATTAATCCAGCCACTGCGGTGGCTGATTCTTTCATCTGCCGCCATTGTTCAGGAAGAGCTCTTTCATAATCCTGAATCATTTTTTCATGCCGCTGTCGATCCTGCTCAGTTTTAGACAACGTCTTGTCTGTCTCCAAAGCCTGCTGCATCAGCGTGTGTAATTGCTTTTCCTCATCAGACAACTGCTTTTGTTTCTCGGCATAATGCTGCTTGATACTTTCGATGTTGGTTGAACGCATGCTTTCTAAAAACTCCAGTGCAGATTGTGCTTTTTTTAATTGAAATACCATCTCGTCACGGTGACGTAAAACATCGAGCCGCAAGTGGGCTATGCGCTCATTCAGGGCGGCTCTTGTGTCTCTTTGCGGGTTGTACAAGGCGTTGATTTCATCGTTTAATGCAGGATAAGACGCCTGAAGCAGACCGCTATCGCGAACCGGGACGGGATTTTCGAGTTGGTCTACAGACTTCTGATGCAGGGCCAAACGCTCAAGATCACTGTCCACTGCTAATAACTCATTCTTCAACATCGCTACTTGCTGCTCAACTTCCTTCGGCTCAAGAGAACGAGTGGTATTAAGCTTATCCAAATCAGCATTGATCGCATCCAGAGTCCTCCCTACCGCGGCACTTTGCTCTTTATTAAACGTCAGTTCAGCCTCATACCAGGCTTTGTGAATGGCCGGTACCTGATCTTGCAATTGACTTTGTAGTTGCTTAAGACCGGCTTGTTTTTCCTCAATGTCTTTTACAGCCTTCGCATACGCTGCCTTAAGAATTAATCGTGCAGGAACCAGTTCCAGGGGCGTAGTTGTTATAAAGTACTCCGGGATATCCTCTTCACCCACGACGCCACTGGAGGTTAAACTGGCCATTTGCTGCTGCAGTTCTCTTAACGTCGCGTCAGCCGAAGCAATCACTTTGTGTATCCACTCACTCTGCTCATGCAGCAAAGCCGCCTGACTGGCATGGGAGTGCCCTTCTAACGTCAAGGGTTTAGAAGCCCGGGCGTATTGCTCATTAAACTCTTGTGTCAGCTCATCCAGGCCGCGTTGGGCTTTCTCAAAGCGGGCCTTTTTTTCACCCTGAGTTTTCGCTTCAGCGAGTCCTTCTTCAGTGTCTGCCGACTTCGTTAAATAGTCGGCAAGACCGGCCTTAATGAGATCGTCGGCCATGCCGCGGTTATTGCTGAACAGGGACTGAAAATCGAGGGTGATGGATTGATTGCTGAATTCCATTTTAAACACATAATGCTTCGCCTCACCCTGTCCCGGCGTGTGAGAGGCCGCAAATAAGCCGGGAATTTTGATTTTCAGCGCATCAGGGTTTAAAAAGGAGAATAATTCATCAATGGATTGCGGCATCGTCTTCAGGCCGTACCAACAATCGACAGCCAGAGCATAGCTCATGGGGTGCGCGACCAAAAACATATAGGGGGGGTTACCATTCAGTAATTTTGGTAGTGCTTTTTTAAAGTCTTCTGGTTTTGAGCTGCTAAAATCCCATTCATCAATGAAAGTATCGACCTGTTTCAGGATGGATTCCAGATCCACTCCTGGAATGGCGAGCACACTTTCCAGGATGTTTGTCTTTCTCAATTCTTCTTTAAAATAGTTGCGGAAATCATCGATTGTGTCAGCATTGATGCTTTTTATCTTCCCAGCTTTACAGGCATTTTTAAAAAGCGTCTCAACATTCTTTTGAATGGCTTTGATTACCGCCTGCTCAGGTGTAGAAAACACATCCATGTGTTTTTTAGAAATGTCTTCAATCGTGTTTTTGATGCCGTACCAGGTGAGAGTATCAGGGTTTTTGCCGGATTCAAACTCAGGCAATACCTTCTCTTTCAGGGCTGCCACCGTCGCGGCCACGGCAGCCACTTGCGATTTGGCATAGCTTAATTCCCGTGAGTGGGGGGCGCTCGCATACTCTTTCTGCAAGGCTACAATCTTGCGTTCAAGACGGTTTAAAAACTGACCAAAACCACTGTCAGCGATAGTTGTAAAAGGCTTTCCTGATGCTCGACGTCCCATAGACTTACCCCAAGCTTAATGATGGGTATACTTTATAGGATGAAGCTTAAGTAATTATTAAGCTTATTAAAAACAGTGCGCTTTTTTTAAATGTAAGTTGTTCAGTTTTTGTTTTTATGTGTGCTTTTTCGATGATCAATGGCGTGCGTCCGATGGCTACTCGTTAGCCGTTATTTCAAATCGGCAGCGGATAAAGGTATGATAATGGAGTATTCAAGTCTTTTGACCAGAACAAGGATGTCCATCAATGAACAGGAAGCCTTTACCCTTCCCCGTTTTATTGCTGTTAGTATTGTCGATTCTTCTAGTCGCTGGCTGCGGTTCTTCCCCGACAAACAACACCGCGGCGCCGGCGGAAGTCGACGTCGCTCATCCGCTCACAAAGAAAATTGTTGATCTTGATGAATACACCGGCCGTTTCCAGGCCATTGAAGAAGTGGACATCCGCGCCCGGGTTACCGGTTACCTGGATGCCATTCGCTTTAAAGACGGCCAACGAGTGGAAAAAGGCGAGGTGCTTTTCATCATCGACCAACGCCCTTTCCGTTATGCCTTAACACGGGCTGAAGCCCAGCTGGTTTTAGCCAAACGTCAATACGAGCGCGCCACCCAGTTAAAAAAGGAAAGTTTTATTTCCAACGAAGTCATTGATCAACGCTGGCAGGAAATGCAAACCGCGCAAACACGGCTTGATGAAGCAAAGCTCAATCTTGAATACACCGAAATCAAATCGCCGATAAGCGGCAAAATCAGCCGTTATTTTGTCAGCGTCGGTAATCTCATCCGCATGAATGAGACGGTTTTAACGCGCGTGGTATCCACTGATCCCATCCATTTTTATTTTGAAACCAGCCAGAACGAGCTATTAAAATACATTCGTCTCACGAAGTCTGGACACGGTTTGCGCACAGAGGAAGGCGGCAGTACGATTCACATCAAACTTCAGGATGAGCAGGATTTTATCCATCAGGGCAAAATGGATTTCATGGATAACGTCGTTGATACCGGCACAGGCACGGTACAATCGCGGGCCATTGTTCCTAATCCCGACGGCATTATCTACCCCGGCTTGTTTGGCCGGGCACGTTTGAGTGGCAGTGCCGAGTATGAAGCCCTGCTTCTGCCGGACAAAGCCATTAATACCGAACAAACCCGTAAATACGTCTATGTCGTGGATGATAAAAACCGGGTTCAGCGCGTTTATGTTGACTTGGGTCCTCAGCGTGACAGCGGCTTTTATGTGATAAAAAAAGGATTAAAAGGCAATGAGTGGGTTGTCATCAATGGCATCCAGCGAATCCGCGCCCCGGATCAGGAAGTAAAGCCGGTGCCAATTCCCTTAAGCGAAGATCACTGATAATGCTGACTGGACAAGGATCGATTGCATGAGAATCGCGCATTTTTTTATTGACAGACCTATTTTTGCCACGGTCATTTCGATCATTATCGTACTCGTCGGCGGCCTGTCCTATTTCAATCTGCCAGTCGAACAATACCCGCAGGTGGTTCCGCCCACGATTCAGGTGACGGCTGCTTACCCTGGCGCCAACGCCAACACGGTAGCGGATACAGTAGCCACACCGATTGAGCAGGAAATAAACGGCGTCGAAGGCATGCTCTACATGAGCTCGCAATCAACCGATGACGGCCAGATGCGGCTCACCATTACCTTTCAATTGGGAACCAACCTCGATCAGGCCCAGGTGCTGGTTCAAAATCGCGTGGCTATCGCTGAAGCAAAGCTCCCTGAAGAAGTAAGACGTTTAGGAGTGACTACTGCTAAAAACTCGCCTGATTTGCTACTGGTGATTAATTTATACTCACCCAATGGCCAATACGATCAGACTTTTATTGGTAATTACGCGGTGCTGCAAATCCGCGATCGCATCAAACGAATTGAAGGGGTCGGCGATGTGCGCCTGTTTGGGGCCAGTGAATACGCCATGCGCTTATGGTTAAATCCCGATCTCATTGACTCCTACGAACTGACGCCCAATGATGTTCTTGAAGCCCTGCGTTCACAGAATATTCAGGTCGCCAGCGGCGCATTAAACCGGCAACCGCAGAAAAAACAATACGGCATTGAATACAACATTGAAACCCAGGGCCGCTTGATAAAACCCGAAGAATTCGAAAACATCATTATCAAATCGGGTGAAGGCGGCCGAATCCTTCGTCTTAAAGACATCGGGCGGGTTGAACTCGGATCGCAGGACTACCTTACACGCGGGTACCTCGGTAAATACCCAGCGGTTGCCCTGCCTGTTTTTCAGCGTCCAGGCACCAATGCACTGGCCACCACGGATGCCATTATCGCAGCCATGAATGACTTGTCGACACGCTTTCCGAAGGGCATCGACTATAAAATTGCCTATAACCCCACGGAATTCGTGAGGGAATCCATTCATGAAGTATCCAACACCATTTTTGAAGCGATTGTCCTGGTGGTGCTGGTTATTCTTGTTTTTTTACAGTCCTGGCGTGCCGCCATTATTCCAGTTGTGGCTATTCCGATTTCATTAATCGGCACCTTTGCCGTGATGCAGGCCATTGGCTTTTCACTGAATTACCTGACCTTGTTTGGATTGGTGCTAGCCATCGGCATTGTCGTGGATGATGCCATTGTCGTGGTTGAAAACATGGAGCGGAATATCGAAGCCGGTTTGGCTGTACGTGACGCGGCGAGAAAAACCATGAGCGAAGTCGGTTCGGCTTTAGTCGCCATTGGTCTGGTTCTTATTGCCGTCTTTCTGCCGACGATCTTCCTTAAAGGCATATCCGGGCGTTTTTATCAGCAATTTGGTACAACGGTTTCCGTTGCCACAGCCATTTCCGTTTTTGTGTCCCTGACCTTAAGTCCCGCGCTGGCTGCTCTGCTGCTTAAGGCACATCATCACACGGAAAGCGAAACCATCCCTGTTTTCAAAAGACCATTGCTCGCTTTTAACCGTTTTCTGCAATCCGTCTCCAAACGCTATGGAAAAACCATCAGTACCCTGACACGTCGTGCCAGCGTGGTTTTGGTCGTCTATCTGCTGTTAATTTCCCTCACGGGCCTGCTCTTTTACTTTGTCCCGCGCGGATTTATCCCCAAGCAGGATCAGGGCTATTTTATCGTGTCCATTCAATTGCCGCCCGGGGCGTCATTAAGCCGAACTGACCAGGTAGTGCAGATGGCCATCGCCAAACTTCTTGAAACACCTGGAATTGCCAATGCCGTGGCCTTCACCGGTTTTTCAGGCGCCACCTTTTCAAACTCATCCAATGCCGCCGCGATTTTCCCGGTCATGAGTTCATTTCGGGAGCGGGAACGTCTGGGGTTAAGCTACAACGACATGCTGGCTACGTTAAGACAAAAACTGAATACAATTAAGGAAGCCATGATTGTAGTCATTCCACCGCCGCCCGTCCGGGGAATTGGAAATGCTGGCGGGTTTAAAATGATGATTCAGGATCGCGGCGGGCGCGGCATTGAGGTGTTAACGGAGGCGGTTGCCACCCTGGCTGAACAGGCCAACAAGTCGCAGGCAGCCACGTCGGTCTTCACCTTTTTTGAAAACAGCACACCACGAATACGTTTGCAACTCGACCGGGAGAAGGCGGAGCGTCTGGGTGTCCCCGTTGCCCGAATCACGGAAGCGCTGGAAGTTTATCTTGGATCCATCTTTATCAATGACTTCAATTACTTGGGACGGACTTTTCGTGTCATCGCGCAGGCTGACTCGGAATACCGCCATACCGCCGATGATTTGCTGCGCATCAAGGTGAGGAACAATCAAGGGGAGATGGTGCCCATCGGCTCGGTTGCAACCATGGAAAACACCGTAGGTCCCACGCGCTGGCCTCGATACAACTTATATAATGCCATTGATCTTCTGGGTGATATTGCCCCGGGATACAGTACCGGCGATACACTCACGACAATGGAAAATTTAGCTGCTCAATACCTCCCGGATGGCATTGGTTATGAATGGACAGAAATTGCCTACCAGCAAAAGGCCGTCGGTCATACCGCAATCATTGCCTTTGTATTAAGCGTTATTTTTGTGTTTTTAGTGTTAGCCGCTCTCTATGAAAGCTGGATTTTACCCTTGGCCGTCATCCTTATTGTTCCCATGTGCCTGTTCTCATCCATGCTCGGCATTAAACTATTGGGTATGGAAAACAACATCATGAGCCAGATCGGTTTTATTATCCTCATCGGCCTTGCCTGTAAAAATGCCATTTTAATTGTCGAATTTGCACGCAAACTGGAGCTTGACGGCGCTAACCGCTGGAAAGCGGCAATTTTGGCCGCCAAACTGAGGCTTCGACCTATCCTCATGACTTCTTTTGCCTTTATTTTAGGCGTATTTCCCTTAGTCATTGCCGCGGGCGCAGGCGCAGAAATGAGGCGGGCCTTGGGTGTGGCGGTCTTCAGCGGCATGCTGGGCGTCACCTTTTTTGGGTTAATTTTCACCCCGGTTTTTTATGTATTAACCAGCCGATTCAGCCGGCATAACCGGCCAAAGACTTGAGTTAACTGAATGTCAGCGTGGACATGGCCGCAATAGCCAGGGACTCCTTGACCCACTGATTGAGCCCTGCCATTCGCTGGGCACTAATGCCCGCCGCCACCTGGTCATCCACGCCAGTCGTAGGAGACTGTGGAGGTTGAGCTTTAGCTGGAGAGCCGGCTTCGTCGCTCTGGGGTTTAGTCTCTGATTGCTCCGAGATTTTCGCTAAATAAGCTCTCAAACGGCTGTTTTGTTCCTTCATTTTGAAGTTAACGCGTAAATTACGCTCCTCTTTCTCGCCATAACGATCTTCTACAATCAGACGGTAACGGGAAGTCGATAACCTGAAGGTTTTGTCTTTGGCATTCACAACCTCATCGCCGGCATGATTTGTTACGTCATCAATAATCTGCAGGGATTGGGATGTTCGTACCAATCGTGGGGGCAAGGCGCTGACAACGCAGGGAAAATCATACGTGTCAGTGATTTGCCCTTCATCCATACAGCCAATGACGCCAGTTTTGTAGAGTTCAATGAGGCGCCTGCATTCGCTGGCACTCTCGCTATTTTCATGTTCTTTCATGTACTGATACAAATCCTCAAAACTGGATTGATTGGACAACATGGCAATGCTATCCAGAGCCAGGTAAGGGCAGGTTCGGCCAGCAATCTGCAGTGTCGTAACCGGGATGTACACGGTTGTTTTGCAAAAATCAGCCAGGCTTCCAAACCGTATTGTATCGCTCAATAACAAAGCCAGCACCACGGATTGCTTCATACCGAGCGGATCACAAATGAATACACTCAATTCCGGCTTATCCTTAGAGTTTGCCTTAAACACAAACTCCAGAAAGGACCAATGGGTTAAGTCAGAACCTTTATTACCCACCGCCACCTGAAACCTGAAATCACAGGCATTGCTATCAATGATGGTGACCAACGCACTATCGAGCTCTTCGATTTCTGAAGTGAGCATGGCAAACGCATGCAAATCGCTGCCTTTTTGTTGCCGCTCAAGGCGTTTAACATGTAACGACAGGGCCATTGCTTCAACCGGAATATCGCCGGGCTGACCAAAGTCTTTTAAAAGGTGTTCCATTTCAGATACAGATTTCATATGGGATTACTCGCTTTTCAATACCCCCATAGTATGCCCAATTTGTGATGACTTTTCAATCAATTTGTTTCAAGTTTGTATTGTAAGATGCATTTATGTTGCAATGCTTCTCATTTGGTGTAAAATTTATCCAGTTATGAAATTGAAACTCTTATCGATTATTACAGGGATAGCGATTGCCGTCTTAAGCCTCACCGTCTGGTTTAAAAAACTCAATGCGCTTGAACTTCGACCTGCGACGTTTAAGTCATTGCCTGGTTGGCAACAGGCGGATCTCGTCCAGTCATTAACCACCTTTAAACACTCGTGCAAAACCTTTCTGCGCCAGGATCCGCAGGGTCGGGCAGGCAGTCACAGGATTCCACTGTTGGTTAAGGATTGGCAACCGGCCTGTCAGGCAGCGCTCGCAATCCATCACCCCGACAAACAATCAGCCCGTGCTTTTTTTGAAAAATGGTTCACCCCGGTTGCCTTTTACAACAACCGTCCAGTCAAGGGGCTTTTCACTGGCTATTACATGCCATTGCTTTATGGCAGTCTGACTAAAACCAGGGAGTTTAATGTGCCAATTTACGGCCTCCCCTCGAATTTAGTGACCGTCAATCTGGGGGATTTCAATTCCCGCTACAACCATTCCCGTATTGTCGGGCGCTTGCAGGGCAATCAATTAGCTCCCTACCCTACCCGAAAGCAAATCAACGAAGGGGCCATTCACGGTAAAGCGCCTGTTCTGGTTTGGGTTAACAGTGCCATTGACCGCCTCTTTCTGGAAATTCAGGGCTCTGGTGTTGTCCAACTACCCGATGGACGCCGACTGTATGTCGGGTATGCCGGTGAAAATGGCGCACCCTACACGCCAGTCGGGCGCATACTGGTTGAAAAAGGGATTATGACTAAAAAAACCGCTTCCATGCAGGGCATCCGCGCTTACCTTGAAGCGCATCCTGACGAAATGGACAACATCATTAACCAGAACAAATCCTTTGTTTTTTTCCGTATCCTAAAGCAGACTGCCGCATTGGGTGCACAGGGAATAGCGCTGACTCCCGGTTATTCATTAGCTGTAGACAGGCAATGGATCCCGCTGGGCACACCGTTATGGCTTAGCACAACCCACCCGGACAAGACCCATCAGGACAAGAAAACACTTAAGCGGCTGATGATTGCCCAGGATACCGGTGGAGCCATTCGCGGCATGGTCAGGGGGGATGTTTTCTGGGGAGCCGGCCAAACAGCGACCGACATCGCCGGAAAAATGAAAAACAGGGGACGATACTGGCTATTATTGCCCAGGCATTCCATCCCGCATCTGCCTAAAACGCTGACTTAATCCACCGAAGGGGATTTTTCAAGGAGTGATTTAAGCAGAGGGCTTAACAGCATGGCTTTGGGATTCCCCTCACCGGGTCGAGTTTCTGTACTTAATATCGCATCCAAACTGACAATTTTGTAGCCATTTTTCTGGTACATTTCAATAATGTCCTTCAGCACCAGGCTGTTAAGCAGATTGGCATGGATTAGCAAAATCTGCCTGGAATCTGCATCACCCCGCTTTTTTGCCTTGGCTTCCGCTTTCAGTGTCTGGTTCCAGATAAAATTTAAATACCGTTTTTTAAAGGAGGGCAGATTTTGTTGACGATTTCGCCAGTGAATCGCTAAAAATTGCGCATTGAATTGAAAATCTTTACTGTCTACGGTGACTGGAGCGATCACATAGCCAAGAGCAGTCAAAAATTCATAAACCTGTTGTTTTTTTTCACCCTGACTTTCAGCTAAATAGGGGTAGCGGAAATACTTTGTGCCAACCAGCAAGGGAGCCAATACCTTGTCGGCACGTTTTATGTCCTGGGTGTATTGGTGTGCCGTCACGCTGTTTAAACTGCGGTGAGAATAGGTATGATTCCCCAGCTGATACCCGTCGTCACGAAATTTCTCCAATAACTGCCACTGATCTTTTTCGATGGTTCCAGCGATCACAAAACCGGTTGCCGGGACGTTGTATTGATTTAAAGTGTCCAGAATTTTAGTGAGCCGTTCATTTTCACGCCGGATTCGTCCAGGATCATTGTGGGTGGAGCCTACGAAGGGAAGATCATCAATGGTAATGGCTATCTCCCGCACTTGCGCAAACAGGGTTGAACAGCAAAAACACATCAAACCCAGCACAAATTGACGATGATTTTTCAGCATGATCTGTCCTTATGATTATGCAGCTCCAGGGGATGGTTTTCACCGGATTGGTTTAGTATTACTTTAAATAACCCAGTTAGACAATACTTCCTTTTTTCAAAGCCTCATAACAAACACCGCTTAAGCCGCTAGACATCACAATCAAGCCATTGCAATTCCCATAATTCATAAAGAAACAGCTGGTTATCCTTGTTGTTTAAATACGGCGTCAGTTCCGTCAGTGGCACAAAGCGATGGTCGGCGACCAGCTTTATGAGTGACGGGGACACCCCTTCCGTGTTCCAGCCGCAGCCGTTAACAAACAGCTTCAATGCGTCACCCGACTGGATTTCATAGGCAAAGCGACACAAACTGTTACGCGTTAAACCCGGGCTGTTTTCAAGTTCTGATAAAAAAAGCTCCAAATCGTCTGTGTCTTCGTTAGGAATGGGTAACAGTTCTTCAGCCTGTTGATCCAAACGGGTTACAAAACAGCCAAACCAGTGACGAAGTCTCTCCTCATCATCCAGGATGTTTTGCAAAACACGCTTTGCCTCACTGATTGCCTGAGCAGGCAACTCCCCGCTGCCCTTAAGGTGACGCCAGTCCGGATCATGGTACAACTCATGATGTAGGCTGTTTTCTTCCAGGTATTCACCAAAACTTTCCCATAATTCCAGCGATTGATAACTGCGGTACCCAAAGGAGTAAGTCATGCAATCCGGAGACAGGGAAATACCGTGATGAGCGATGTGGGGCGGCAGATACAGCATGTCGCCCGGTTCTAAAATAAATTCTTCTTCAACGAGGAATTTATCCATGATGCGCAAGTCAACATTGGGTAAATAATTGTCCATTTCACAATGCTTGGAGGACAGCAGCCATTGACGTCGGCCCTGAGCCTGAAATAAAAACACATCATAATGATCATAGTGAGGTCCGACACTGCCTTGCTCTACTGCATAGCTAATCATGACATCATCCACACGCCAATGGGGTAAAAAATTGAAATGATCAAGTAAGGCTGCCACCTCCGGAATGAAACGGTCAACCCCCTGCACCAGCAGCGTCCAATGGCTTCGTGGCAATTGGGTGAAGTCACGCTCCTGGAACGGGCCACGCTTTAAATGCCAGGAGGGCTTTTTTTCCGGTGTATGCCTAACCAGACGGCTTTCCACTTCATCATCCAACGCCAGCCCCGCCAATTCATCGCCGCTTAAGGGATTAATAAACTCAGGCAATGCCTTTCTGAAAACCAGGGGTTTCTTCTGCCAGTACTGCGCGAGGAAATCGTCTTTGCTCAGGCTTTGAAAATTGATCATATCGACTCCTTACGAGGTCTTAGGCAGTATGGCAAGTGACACGACCAGGAAGCGGTCCCTTGTTACCCATAACCTGATTTTGATAGGTTACTTCGCAATCGGTTAAATTGGGCGGTAGCTTTTTTGTCAGTGCAATGATGGTTTGATTGTATTCACAAAGCATGTAAATCGAGTCTTTTGGCGAAAACGTCCATTTTGCCCGGCGGCTGTTGTTGATATCCGGTTTAAGCAAGGCCAACTCGTCCGGCTTGCCGGAGTAAAAGGAAATGCCATCAAGAAAATAGGCCGCAGCAGGCACAAAGCTATCCCATCCGCGATAGGTTGTCTTAAGAGCCTGAGTGACGTCAATGGTGGGTGGGCAGGCGGGAGAAATGCTGTTCACCGGACTGACTGAGGAAATCCCCTGTTCTGCAAAAACCGGGTGTTGCACCAGTAACGAAAGCATTATCAATAGGCTGGCCGGCCTGATTTTGTTCATATTTATCCTTTTGATGACTCAGGGGAGAAAAATGCTACCTATACTACCAAACATCCTGGCAATAAAAACGCTTTAGCTGCAATTAATCTTTTTTAAAGCCCCTGCTGGCTAACAGGCTTGCGCTTTGTTTTAAGGAAGGCGCTTGGCTATAATTAAGGTGGTCAATATGTACAAAGGAAGGTCATTATGAACGCCTACTATAAAAAGCCAAGGTTGTTATCAATGGCACTGACCTTAGCTCTCTTACTGCCATTATCCATCGCCAGCAGTTACGCTGAAAGCAGAACAACCACAGCCTTTGAACCCTTGTCAGCCGGCCCGCAGTTAGCCTTTTACTTCATGTATGATCACGGTTACTACCCGCCGCCTGCCTATATCTATTACGGCCCTAAACACCGCCATCGCTATTACTGGACAGGCTGGCAACCCATTTATTGGCGTCATGGCATACAATGCCAGCAACGCTGCCTGGTCAATCGATGGAATGGCCGCATTCTTCAATGTGAACGACGTTGTTTTTAGGCTGAAAAAGTGTTGGTGTAGGTGAATACCTGCCGCCAATGCTTGTCGGCTGAACAGCCACCTCGACTAAAGAAACCGGGTAACAGTTTCTCGGAGTAGAGGCGGCTTTTGCTATTATTCGCATCGGCACCCTCCAGGAGTGAATCGAGGCCGTTTTCCCGGAAGCGTTGTTCAGTCTGTTCATAAGCTGACTGCAATTCCCGGGGTAAATCCGGGAGCGTCTCTTTTTTTTCAGGCAACAGCGTCTTGATGAAATCCATTTTTTCCTGAACGGCAGTAAGGTAGCTGCTGCGCATTGCATTGTATTCGGCCGGTACCTCGCTTGCCGGGACAGCCAGAAGCTCTTCAATGGAAAATTCTTTTTTCTCTTCCTTTGTTTCTTTCGCTTGGTCCTTTTCCGGTTTTACGGCACTGCGCAGTTTATGCCCGTGGTAGATTCTTATATGCTTTTTGCTCAATGCATCCCCTTCACGACCCGCACCAGCAAGCATTTGCTGCATTTCCGCTTTTTTCTGATCTTTCCATGCGAGCAGGAAACCATTCATTTTGTCCTGAAGGGTATTTAGGTTTTCATCAATAAA
Source organism: Legionella sp. MW5194 (assembly GCF_016864235.1). Lineage (NCBI taxonomy): Bacteria > Pseudomonadati > Pseudomonadota > Gammaproteobacteria > Legionellales > Legionellaceae > Legionella > Legionella sp. MW5194. The sequence continues at coordinate 1,576,751 of NZ_CP045732.1, read as the reverse complement.
CGTCAGATCTTTACCGATGACAGTAACCAGAGGAAAACTGTTCTCTGACTGATGATCCTTGATATGCTGCCTTAGATGCTTAAAATTGCCAGCCGGTGAATACATGTCCAGAAGGTGGTTAAGTTTTTTCCTGCTGATTGCTGGCAATTCGTCCCCGCAGCGGAGATAACTGTCGAGAAGATTCAATGTGACGGATACCAGCATTCCCCCTTCATAGCAATTCCTGGAAAACAGAATATCCGCCACATCGATCCAGCGTCGAAACGCGTTAAGTCTGGCGGCCCGGCTCTTATGTTCAAGAATATCCCGTCTGACATAATACTGCAGCGTGTGGTGAGCGTGAAAATACGCCTTTTGCCGCGGTGTTCCTTTTTTATCATTGGAAAATCCGGCTACATTCGCCAAATCATCCTGAGTCAGGTTAGCGAACGCCTTGCGAAGCGTGAGGTTAATTAATTTAGCCTGCTGATGAGCAAGCGACGATTCAATGTAGCAATAGAGTTGATGGGCCTTTTTATTGTTTTTAATTTGACGTTGAATATCGGGATGTGAAATCAACCGATCCCAGCGAATGGAAAAGAACGGATCCCGGTGACTGGTGATGTTCTTTTCAAGCCAGGTGATTAAGTTACGCTCAGCCATTCTGCAATCCTGTTATACCCAGATAAGTTACCTTACCAGTCAATCAGGAATTATGCAAAATAATCAATCAAACCACGGCTATTTTTGATTACACTGGTCTCCTGGCTGCCTTCTTCCATAACTGAAGGAGCAGGGTTACCCGTGTGTTGTGCATGACCCGGCTGCCGGCCCGCCTGATGCTGACTGGCATTGGATTCAATAGAGAATTGCGACAGGTTAATTCCCTGCTCAGACATCATGTCCCGAAGCCGTGGAATCGCCTGCTCAATCATGTCCCGCACGTGCAGGGTATGCGCGGTGATAGTCAATGAGGCTTCATCCTTATGAAACTTGATATTGACCTCAAGGGGTCCGAGCTCCTGAGGATTTAAACGAATCACTGCCCGATCAATTTTCTGCTGACCGAGCCAGGTAATCTGTTGGGAAAATTGACTGCCCCATTCCGGGCTGTCCACTAGCACAGGCAACTCCAGGCTTTTGACGGGCATTGGCACCTGAGGTGTGGGCGAGGCCTGCACTTTAGTCTGGTTTATTGCGCCCATGGCACCATTGAGAGGGTTCACTGCGGTCTCGGCGTTAAGGCGCTTTTCCAGTCGGGTGACTGATTCGGCCATCGTCAACAACTTATCCTCCATCCTGAGGCTTGCGTCCATTTCTTTTTTGTTGCCACTCCACTCGCTCATTAAAGACAGCGGATCCACGTCATCGCCATCAGTCGTTGAAACCTCTATGGCGGGAATGGTGGCCTTGCCGCCTTGAACAGTCGCAGGCTGAGGCAGCGGAATCATGAAAGTCTGTTTGTCGGAAACCATTGTCGCATCGGTATCCAGGAGACTCACAGTCACAGGCATTGCCTCATCACCGAGCAAGGGGTTTGGCGGTTCAAAGCCAGTCGCTGCGAACCAGGCTAAATGCGGACTTTCATTCGCAGGTAACGGAAGGATTGGTTCTGCCAAAAGCGTTTCATCCGGCAATACAGGGGGTTCAGACAAAACCACAGGCTCAGGTGTTGTAACCACAGGCAAGTCAATCGGCAGAGCCACGGGGATGGGCGTTTGCCCGCTATCGGCTGCTCCCTGGTTTTCAGCCGATTGGTCAGCCTCCTGATTCAGAGCATCACCCGCCAATACATCGCCCATGACGCGTTTAAACTCATCATTGGTAACTAATTGACCATTTTCGTCACTTTCGATGCCCAAAGGGGAAATAGTGTCTGGGTTTGTCACTGGGGTGACAGGCAACTGGGTCACATCCATCGTTATCCTGGGCTGCATCATGGAATGGTGATTTTCGCTGCAATATCCGTACCATTTTCAGCAAAATCAATTTTTTGTTAATTATTATTACTCAGCTGTAAAACCGGCCATGGGCACCTTTTGATGGATCAAAGACCATGCTAGCCTCGATTTAACAGGAATATAGGGATTTAATGCCATGATCTATCGCTTTTTTAAAACCAAAGACAATTACACAGAAACACAACTGAATGAGTTATCAGCGGCGCTCATTAAAAAATTTCGCGACCGCTTTTCCGCAAAAAATCTCGACTTGTTTTTTCCTCTCCTCACGTTGCGCACCACCGCGTTTGATTATCACATCGACAATACGATTCCCCCCGCAGAAAAACAACGGTTTATTAATGCCAAATATGCCTTCCTCAAATGCCTTGACGATTGCCTGGTCGAATACGACAAAATAAAAAAGAAACAACCCGAAGAATGGGTGGAAATTTTCGACTTTGTCAGCCAATACTACAATTCTCCGCATTACCTGCGGGTTGGAGGCAATCAGGGTGAACATACCCTCACTGCCTTTGATCAGGCAGCAACAGGATTTATGCTTTTAAGCGGCGTCATCCTTGCCTCAGGCCTGGTGGCATTTGCCTTTAATCTCCCCATCGCCCTGCTGTTGACCGCTGTGGCATTGACCATCATGGCACCCAGCTTGTTTTATACCGTTGCCGAAACACATGGCCATGAGGCTGTCGTCAACAAGCAGGAAGAGACCCTGTTCTTGGCCTTAAATGGGATCGTCAATCACCAGGAGCTGTCCGACGAAGAATTACATCCCTACGTTGAGAGCACCTTTTCTGTTTAAACAGGAATAATTTTCATTCCCATTTGATGATGCAGAAAACTTCGTTTTAAACTGTAAAGTTGATCGTTTTAGGGCTATGATTGACGTTTTTAGCATGCAGGAGTGATGTATGAAAGTGGGTCACGATAGCCTTTCTACTCGACGTGAATTACAAGTCGACGGCAAGACATATCATTATTACAGCTTACAAGAAGCTGAAAAAAAACATTTTAAAGGCATTAACCGCCTGCCTTATTCACTGAAAGTGCTGTTTGAAAACCTGTTGCGTTTTGAGGAAGGCCATACTGTCACAGTGGATGATATCAAGGCCCTTGCCGGTTGGCTTCATACACGAACCTCACAGCATGAAATCGCCTACCGTCCGGCCCGTGTGCTGATGCAGGATTTTACCGGTGTCCCAGCGGTGGTTGATCTTGCTGCCATGCGCTCCGCACTGGAAAAAATGGGCGGCAATGCCAATAAAATTTCACCCCTGTCTCCCGTTGATCTGGTCATTGACCACTCCATCATGGTGGACAAATTTGCCACGCCGGATTCCATGCGCATCAACACAGCGATTGAGATGGAACGCAACAAGGAGCGTTACGAGTTTTTACGCTGGGGCCAAAAAGCATTTGCCAATTTTCAGGTTGTTCCGCCAGGTACTGGTATTTGCCATCAGGTCAATCTGGAATACCTGGGTAAAACCGTCTGGAGCAGCGAGCACGACGGTCAGCATTACGCTTACCCGGACACCTTGGTAGGGACCGATTCTCATACGACCATGATTAACGGTCTCGGCGTTTTAGGCTGGGGTGTCGGCGGCATCGAAGCTGAAGCGGCCATGCTTGGACAACCCGTTTCCATGCTGATTCCCGAGGTCGTTGGTTTCCGTTTAACCGGCAAATTGCGTCAAGGCATTACCGCCACCGATCTGGTACTGACGGTTACCCAAATGTTGCGCAAGAAAGGCGTTGTCGGGAAGTTTGTTGAATTTTTTGGCCCCGGCCTTGCCGACTTGCCTTTAGCCGATCGTGCCACCATTTCCAACATGGCTCCAGAATACGGCGCCACTTGCGGTTTCTTCCCGGTGGATAAAGAGACCCTGCGTTATCTTGAGTTGTCCGGCCGTGATGCCCACACCATTGCGCTTGTGGAACAGTATTGCAAAGCACAGGGCATGTGGTATGAAGCGGGAAGCGAAGATCCCGTCTTTACTGACACCCTCGAACTTGATTTATCCAGCGTTGAACCCTCATTAGCCGGTCCCAAGCGCCCGCAGGACAAAGTGAATTTAACCACCTTAGCCACCGAATTTAATAAATTCCTGGTTGAAACCGGCAAGGATCAAGAAAAAAACAAGTCCTTCCCCGTGAAAGGGGAAGACTACAACCTGCAACATGGCCATGTGGTGATTGCAGCCATTACCAGCTGCACCAACACCTCTAATCCGAGTGTGTTGATGGCTGCAGGCCTTGTGGCAAAAAAAGCGGTTGAAAAAGGACTGTCGCGTAAACCCTGGGTGAAATCATCCTTAGCCCCCGGCTCCAAAGTCGTTACCGATTACCTGCACAAAGCCGGTCTCTCCCAATACCTGGATCAATTGGGCTTTAACTTGGTCGGTTATGGCTGCACCACCTGCATCGGCAACTCAGGCCCATTGCCGGACGCCATTGCCGCGTCAGTGAGCGACAATGACGTGGTGGTTTGCTCTGTGCTCTCCGGAAACCGTAATTTTGAAGGCCGCGTGCACCCGCAGGTACGGGCTAACTGGCTGGCGTCCCCGCCGCTGGTTGTCGCTTATGCCTTAAGCGGTACCACCACCGGTGATTTAAGCAAAGACCCGATTGGCCAGGATAAAGCGGGTAATCCTGTTTACCTTAAAGACATTTGGCCAAGCAATGATGAAGTGGCTGCCGAAGTAGCTAAAGTAACCGGTGCCATGTTCCGCAAGGAATACGATGAAGTCTTTAAAGGGGATGAACACTGGCAGGCGATTAAGGTCAACAGCGGCATGACCTATCAATGGGATGCCGACTCAACCTATATCCAGCATCCACCCTTCTTTGAAAATTTAAGCCGTCATCCGCAAGCAATTCAACCCATTGAAGGCGCTTATGTTCTCGCTTTACTGGGCGATTCGATTACCACCGACCACATTTCACCGGCTGGCTCCATCAAAGCCAATTCCCCGGCAGGCCTGTACTTAAAGTCCAAAGGAGTGAAGGAAGCTGATTTTAATTCCTACGGCTCACGACGCGGTAATCATGAAGTCATGATGCGGGGGACTTTTGCCAATATTCGAATCCGTAATGAAATGATTCCAGGCATTGAGGGTGGTATGACGCGTCATATCCCCAGTGGTGAAATCATGTCCATTTATGATGCAGCCATGCTCTATCAGGACCAGCATCAGCAATTAGTTATTGTGGCCGGTAAAGAATACGGCACGGGGTCTTCCAGGGACTGGGCCGCTAAAGGGACCAACCTGTTAGGCGTTAAGGCAGTTATCACTGAAAGTTTTGAACGTATTCACCGTTCAAACTTAATCGGTATGGGCATTCTGCCTCTGCAATTTGAAGAAGGCACCACCCGTAAAACCTTAAACCTTGATGGCAGCGAACGATTCAGCATTGCTGTTGATGATTCGCTGAAGGCAGGCGCTAAACTGCCCGTCATCATTCGACGCCAGAACGGTGACGAGATGACTGTTCCCGTTCTTTGCCGTATCGATACTGCCAATGAACTGGAGTATTACCGTCATGGCGGTATTTTGCAGTATGTTTTACGCAATATGATTTAATCTTCAGAACCACGAGGCTGAGGGCAGATTGCCGCCCCGGCCTTCGGGTTGAATTTGCCTCTGCTTGTCATCCATTGATTTTACAACGCTTAACTGTTAAATTCCGCCGTTTGTATCTATCACGGTTTTCGGTGCGCTGCTGTGTGCCATCGTCAGTCTCTGTGTTATCGTGCCAGAAGGAACATCATGAATCCTAATCATAAAGTGTTGTCGGTTTTTTCCCTGGTCATGATCAACGTGATTGCCGTAGACAGCCTGCGTACGTTGCCCATGAGCGCCAAACTGGGCCTACCGCTGATCTCCTATTATTTAGTGGCCGCCTTTGCTTTTTTTATCCCCGTTGCCCTGGTTGCCGCGGAACTGGCGACTGCCTATCCGAATACGGGGGGATTGTATGTCTGGGTTCGTGAAGCCTTTGGCAAACGTGCCGGGTTTATTACCATCTGGCTGCAGTGGATTTACAATGTTGTCTGGTATCCCACCATTCTCGCGTTTATCGCGGCTACCCTGTCGTACTTGTTTGCCCCACAGCTTGCAAATAACAAATTCTATCTTTTAAGCAGTGCGCTTGGGTTATTTTGGCTGTTTACCCTGCTCAATTGCTTTGGTATGCGCCTGTCCAGTATCGTCAGCACGGTGGGCGCTATTCTTGGCACGATTTTACCCATGATCGGGATTATTATCCTTGGGGGATTATGGCTTTTGCAAGGTAGACCGACCTCCATTGAGGCCCCCTCCTCCTGGATTCCGGATTTCAGCTCCATAGGCAATTTATCCCTGTTTTCAGCCGTGTTGTTTGGTCTTATCGGCATGGAAATGTCGGCCGTGCATGCTGAAGAAGTGCGTAATCCGCAACGCGATTACCCACGCGCTATCCTTTATTCCACCCTGCTTATTTTTTCAACCTTGATGTTTGGCTCGCTGGCGATCGTGATTGTCGTTCCTAACGCCCAATTGAGTGTTGTCTCAGGTTTAGTGGATGCGTATGCCGTCTTTTTTAAAGCCTATGCGATGCCCTGGATGACTTATGTCATTGCCATTTTGATTATTCTTGGGGGATTAAGCGGCGTCTCCGCCTGGATTATTGGTCCCACCAAGGGATTGCTGGTGTCAGCGCGGGACGGGTCGTTGCCTGAATTTTTCTCGCGAGTGAACCGTCATGGTGCACCGGTGAATATTCTCATTACCCAGGGGATTATCTTTTCGCTGTTGAGCAGTGTGTTTATTTTGCTCGATTCAATCAATGCAGCGTACTGGATTTTAAGTGACTTAAGCGCGCAAATGGCGCTGATGGTTTATGTGTTTATGTTTGCCGCCGCGATTAAACTCCGCTACAGCCAACCTGACCGCCACCGCAGCTACACCATTCCCGGAGGCAATTGGGTTATGTGGCTGGTTGCCGGTACTGGCATGTTATGCTGTCTGCTAGCCATGGCCATTGGCTTTGTTCCGCCAACACAAATTCCAGTGGGTAATATTTCTTTCTTTGAAGCCTTCCTGGTTGGCGGACTGTTCCTGTTCGTTGTCCTTCCCTGGATTTTTGCCAAACGGCATGATTAAAGCCAGCGGTTGGCTCTTTAGACCAACCGCTTTTCGACTACAGCCCTTCCGGCAACGACATCAGGCTGGCATTGCCCCCTGCCGCCGTGGTATCCACAGTGTAGGTTCGCTCGTGACAAAGACGCAATAGGTAGTATGGACCACCAGCCTTGGGGCCTGTTCCTGATAACCCTTCCCCACCGAACGGTTGCAAACCAACAACCGCTCCAATTATGTTGCGGTTGACATAGCAGTTACCGGCATGAACCCGCTGGCGAATGTATTCCACCGTTTGGTTAATCCGGCTATGAATACCCAGGGTGAGACCGTAGCCTGTGTTATTGATTTCATCAATGACCTGATCAAGGGCTTTTCGCTTGTAACGGATTACATGCAGAATCGGGCCAAATACTTCTTGTTCAAGGGAAGCAATCGAATCAATGGCGATAGCCGTGGGCGGCATAAAATAACCTTCGCTGCATTCTTCGGGAAGACTGCATTGATAAATCAGCTCATGAGTCTTGAGCATGGTGTTGACGTGGGATTTTAACCCTCCCAGAGCATCATTATCAATCACAGGGCCGATGTCTGTTGACAACCACCGCGGATCGCCAATTTGGAGTTCTTCCATGGCCCCCTTCAGTAATTCAATCAGGCGTGGATAGACATCCTCCTGGACGTAAAGAACCCGGAGCGCCGAACAACGCTGACCCGCGCTGCCAAAAGCGGAAGTCACTGCATCCACAGCCACCTGCTCAAGCAGTGCGGATGAATCAACAATCATGGCATTCTGACCACCGGTTTCTGCAATCAGCGGGATAATTTCTCCGCCACGGGTTGCTAACGTTTGATTAATAAGGTTAGCCGTTTGGGTAGAACCCGTAAACAAAACCGCTTTAATGCGTTTATCAGCGACTAACGGTGCGCCAACACTTTCCCCGGTGCCCGGTAGCAATTGCACGACAGCGGCCGGAATCCCCGCCTGATGCATTAACTGCACAGCAAACGTGGCAATAATCGGGGTTTGCTCAGCCGGCTTGGCAATCACGCAGTTACCGGTTACTAACGCCGCAACCACCTGACCTGTGAAAATGGCCAGCGGGAAATTCCAGGGACTGATGCATAACACTGTTCCTCGTCCATGGAGACTCAGTTCATTGATCTCGCCAGTGTAACCATGAAGGGACAGGGGTTTAGCCATTAATTTGGTGGCCATGGCGGCATAATAACGACAAAAATCAATGGCTTCCCGCACTTCGGCCACGCCGTCATTCCAGGTCTTGCCTGCTTCAAGGCACGCCATGGCTAACAGCGTCGCCCTGTTTTCTTCCAACAGATCGGCATAACGGGTAAGGCAGGCCGCGCGCTCACTGACAGGTCGGGTGTTCCAGGCAGGAAACGCGGCTTCTGCCTGTGTTAATGCCCAATCGATGTCTTCGCGGGTGGCGTCGCTGACACGCCCGACGGGTCGTCCAGGTTGTTGCGGCGATGTCACACTTCGATCAACCTGACCGCCATCCCGCCCGGCAATGACGGGTTTAGCCTGCCAACGTGATAAATCCATTTCAGCATACTGCTGTTTCAACGCGGCCACAGCCTCTCTGTCGGAAAAATCAAACCCGGAGGAATTTTTCCGCTCGGGCGAAAAAATGGCGGAGGGCAACGGAATATTCTGATTGATCTTGCCAAGTAATTGATTGGCTTTGCTGACAGGATCCTCAACCAGCGTGCTGATGGGCGCTTTTTCATCCACAATGCGATTCACAAACGAGGAATTAGCCCCGTTTTCAAGCAGCCTTCTGACCAGGTAAGGCAATAAATCTTCGTGGCTGCCTACTGGCGCATAAATACGGCAGGGTATGCCAAGACGTTTCGCAGGGACAATCTGCTCATACAATTCATTGCCCATACCGTGCAGGCACTGAAATTCAAAATCGCGATAATTTCCGACAATAGTGAGGATCATCGCGACTGAATAAGCATTATGCGTCGCAAATTGCGGATAGATGGCATCGGTCAGGGTCAGCAGCTTTTTAGCACAGGCCTGGAAAGACACATCCGTAAAGACCTTGCGGGTAAACACAGGGTAACCGGAAAGACCCTGCATTTGGGTTTTCTTGATTTCACTGTCCCAATAGGCTCCTTTAATCAGGCGTACCATCATGCGCCGTTGTTTACGGCGGGCTAATTCCGCGACCCAATCCAGCAAATAAAAAGCCCGTTTCTGATAAGACTGTACCGCCATACCAAACCCATGCCAGCCGTGGAGGCTGTCATCGCAAAACACCTGCTCAATCACATCCAGAGACAATTCAAGGCGCTCGGATTCCTCTGCGTCAATGGTCATGGCAATATCATAACTCCTGGCAGCCTGCGCCAGGGCCAGCAATTTAGGCGGTAATTCGATCATGACCCGTTCGCGCTGTGATTCATTGTAGCGCGGATGCAACGCGGACAATTTAATCGAGATACCAGGCTTCTGGTAAATCGTCATGTTCTTGTCCGCATGGCGGCCAATGGTGTCAATGGCGTCTTTATAGGCTTGAAAATAACGCTCGGCATCCACGCGGGTTAATGCGGCCTCACCCAGCATGTCGTACGAATAACGGTAGCCGATGCTTTCCTTTTTGCGTGCTCGTGACAGCGCCTCACTAATGGTTCGCCCCATCACGAACTGCTTGCTCATAATGCGCATGGCTTTGTCCACCGCTTTGCGCACCACGCCTTCACCGCTGCGATTGATTAAACGAAGAATGGCTTTACTGAGTGTCGATTCCGCCGATTCGGGCGTTAATACCTTGCCTGTCAGCATCAAAGCCCAGGTGGTGGCATTGACAAAAAAAGAGTCGCTTTGCCCGCGATGCGCTTTCCAATCTGCCGCGGTCAATTTATCTTTAATCAGGCTGTCAATGGTCGCATTGTCCGGAACCCGTAACAGGGCTTCCGCCAGACACATCAGGGCAATGCCTTCATCACTGGATAAAGAATATTCTGTCAAAAACGAATCAATACCTGTACTCTTTTTGCGCTCATACCGTACTTGCTCCACAAGTTGGGTAGCCTGGTTACGAATAGCCGCCAGCTGTTCATCGCTTAAAGCCGCACTGGAAATCAGCTCATTCATTAAAGTGAGCTCATCAATGCGATAGGCTTTATTGATTTGTGCACGGGTTCCCTGGGGCGGTTGTGATGAATAGCGCTCAAGCATGTTATGCCTCCGAAAAAGCCATTAATAAGCTGGGAATGATAATGCAGAATGGTGGCATTGGGAACGGATTCTTACAACTCAAACGTCAGCGATAACAGTAAAAAATGACACAACAACCCTGCCAGACAAGGCCTGTTTGTGTGTTAATTTTGATCTAATTATGGCAAAAAAGATCTAATTTTATACAAATAAGCGCTCTTTTTGGACCTATTTTAGTTTAATTTTTATACAATTCAAGCTTTTTTAAAACAAAGCAACCCCAAGGCCGAACGACAAGGCCTTGAATTGATTCTATTTTTTTCTAAATGGCAAATATTAGCCCTAAAAATTTTACATTTACCCGGGTTGTCAATATAATCAGCCGTCCTTTGACAACCTTGATTCGAAATTCTAATTAGAAAAAAGGAGCATTATGAGTATTCTTAGTTTTTTGTCTGCCGCCCTGTTTTCCGGCAGCGCCCACGTTGCCGCACCGGCAACAAAAGTGAATGTGGACACCAACATTCAGCTGCAACACTTAAGCCGTAAAGCACCACAGCTTAACAAAAAAGTATTGAAAATGGCATTAAGCGCCTATAAAAAAGCATCCGCCAAGGGCGCTGTTAAAAAGCCGGTCCTAACCGTTATTGACTATTCGCTGCCTTCGTACAAGCAAAGAATGTGGATTTTCGATTTACGCAAAGAACGTTTATTGTACAACACCTACGTGGCTCACGGTAAAAACTCCGGCATGGATGTTCCCCGCCATTTTTCAAACCGTCCATCCAGCAAGGAAACCAGCCTGGGAACTTATGTGACGAGGGACACCTATTATGGTTCCAAAGGATTGTCCTTGAATCTTCAGGGGCTTGAAAGAGGATTTAACGACAATGCTTACAGCCGACGCGTCGTTATTCATGGGGCCTGGTATGTTGAACCGGATTTCATTAAACGTGCGGGCCGTGCGGGACGCAGCTGGGGATGCCCATCCATTGCCAAAACGCTGGCCAGACCGGTGATCAACACCATTAAAGGTGGCTCGGTGGTGTTTGCCTACTACCCGGATCATTACTACCTGTCTCATTCGGGCTATGTCATGGCCTAAAACAATAAAGCCAGGGCACTGTGCCCTGGCTTTTCGCAGTCTTCCAAATTCAGAACATCGTGTTCTGAAAAACGGTCCGTGTTTATTATTTCCTTATAATTACAAATCCTTTTGTGGCGACTTCTATCCTTGAAGTCTTAATTAAAATGTAGCAAGTGCCCTTTCCCTACGCAAGCCGGTCGACAGAAAGACGGTCACGTTTTTATTACGTCACAATAAAAAAATAACTTTATTATTCAGTTGCTTAGTAAAAATCAATTCGCTTTCTCAGGCGTAATTGGCCGTTATCTGCGGGGAGATTGAGACATTTCTTACAAAAAACCAAGACAAGAAGGCAATGAGAAATGGGCTTCTGTCACAGGAGTCCGTTGTTCGTGGGATGACAGCGGCACTGATTGGTCTTTAAATTGAAAATCACTGGCAAACCCTCGCATTTCCATTTGCCAAAGGCTAAAATGATGCGATAGTTTATACTCACTTTGCAGCCTTAACAGAGCAGGATCATGAATCAACAAGTCGAAAGCGCTAAAAAAGAAAAACTGGTTATCATTGACTGGCTGATAGAGCATTTTCCTAATGCTTTTTTTAAAAAGGCCAATCAGGTCAAACCTTTACAAATTGGAATTTTTGACGAAATCGTCGATTTTTATGATCGTTTAGACTCCCCACCTTTCAGTAAAAAATGCTTACGGGAAGCCCTGAGTTATTACAGTTCCTCGCCTGCCTACCTCAATTGCCAAAAACCTCAGACTGCACGAATCGACCTGTACGGCAATGAAGTGGATGTCGTGACAGAGGAGCAGGCCAAGTATGCCCATCAACGTTATCAGCAGCGTTACGCTGAGAAAAAAAATCAGGGCTTAGAGCAGGACAATAAATAATTCACATCAACCGAATCCTTAAGTCCTGAACGGCGGGCAAAAGGATGGTAATCAATGCCTTTTAACCCCCTGATCTCCAATCCGGCATGCCTTACCATCGCAGCCAGCTCACTGGGTTTGATGAATTTATCGTAATCATGGGTTTGTCTTGGCAATAAGCCTAACAAATACTCAGCGGCCACAATTGCTGCAGCATACGCTTTTAAGGTGCGGTTTATCGTCGATAAAAAAAGGTAGCCGCCTGGTTTTAGCAACCTCGCACAGTGACGGATGACTTCCTCTGGATGTTTCACATGTTCAAGCATTTCCATACACGTTATCACGTCAAACAAATCGTCATCATATGCTTCAATCGTGCTTGCAACATAACACACGGTTAACTGGCTTTGCTCTGCATGACGTCGCGCTGCGGCAATACTGTCCTCTTCGGCATCCAGTCCGGTGACCTGAGCCCCCAGATGGGCCATGGCCTCACTGAGAATGCCGCCGCCGCATCCGACGTCCAGGACGCGCAGGCCGCTTAAGCTGGTGTACTGCTCAATAAAGGCCAGCCGGGCAGGATTGATGTCGTGCAGGGTTTTAAGCGGCCCGTCCTTATCCCACCACTGCTCGGCAAGATTGGCAAATTTGGCAATTTCCTGTTGATCAATTGTGTCTTTCATGGCAACTCAATAAGTCCAGGGGTTTAAAAAAGGCTAAGACATCGGGGTTATTAATAAAACTGAGATTATAGGGGTGTTCTGCAACAAGGCAAGAAAAGCGCTCGGCATTTTTCACCTGGGCCGCAATTTTGCCGAATAAAACCAGTTGAATGGATGGATGCGATTCAGCCAACTGGTCAAACAGACTGTTCATAAAAGGCTGCCATTGCCTGGAATGATAAGGGACCTGATTGTCGCGGTAAACCAGCGAGGCATTCAATAGCAGGAACCCCCGTTCCATCATGCCATTAAACAACTGCTGCGCCGTCTGGATGTAATGACGTTTATCAAGACGGGCGATAGCGGTCTGCGAACAATCCTCCTGCAAATCCCCTCGGGCCACCAGAAGCATTTTTATCAGATTACGCAAGGAAGTGGCGCGGTTGACTTCAAGGCTTAATCCCCTGTCGCTGAAGAGGGCGCCAACGGCATTATCCCAGAAGGCATAACCATTGGCCGATTGCGGACGCGGATAGGGCGACTCCCCCAACAGCAGAAATTTCATGCACTCCGGCGGACGGCTAAACGCAGCAAACAGGTTTTCGTTGCCTGGCAACCAATCCACCTCCCGCTGCAACTGCCTGAGGTACTCTGAGTTCATGCAGCCAAGCGCCCTGTCCAGCGTGTCATGCCATTTTGAATGGGTTTTTTCAATTAATTCCCGCATGGCCTTCCCTTATCCCTTAAAAGCCAAGGATTATACTCTTAAAACCCATGCCATGGACAGCCGCACTCATATTGCATACTAATAAATCAAAGTGCCCATTGTGTATTCCAAATGGCATTCATTCATAGTATAATAGGTTAGATTTTCAAATGGTTTATTAAAGCATGCCCAGAGGAAAACCATCTCCCGATACTCCCATCAGCAGCGACACGCTGCATAATGAGAATTGCTTTGCCTATTTGCAAATTATTTACAACAAAATTCCCGCATTCCTGATTAAGAAGATCGACCCCCTTTTGGCTGCGCGACTGCATCTGCTCGCCGGCCCATACAATAAAAGCACGGCCTACGGTATCCTCTATAAGGATTTTCTGGGCTACATTGAAAACCATTTAAACGAGTTAATAGTCAAACCCCTGAATGCCCTTTATGAAGAAACAAATGCCCAGGAAAAACAGGGGAAAAGCAATCCTTCATCCCAGTCCAGCCATGGCATGATGCTTGAAGCTTTTGAAAAAAGCCCTGAGGCGCTAAAGAAGCAAATCGATGACATGGAAGAATTTATTCTTTGCATTTACTCGAATGACAGCCGCCTTCTGCCGAAAACCTACCAACACATTGAACATACCATTTCGACGCACCGCCCCTCTGACTCTAAAAAACTTGAGAAAAAGATTTCCTCTCACTTAAAGGACAGAGGTCCAATCATCAACCCGGGCCTTACGCCCGCCACGATGGGCTCACTGATGGGTCGTTTTGCTGCCACCTACGGCAGTAATTTTAAGCCACAACACACGACCAGCTTAGCCACCATTCGCCATTTTGATTACAAGGGGCCTGACGATCCCATTGAATACCGCTTTGGTACCCAGGGGCAACGGCATAACGAAATCGCCCGGGTGAGTCCTTTATTTAAAGCTTGGCTGGATGTTCAACGCGTTCGACGCCTGCGTGCAAAACAACCTGTCGTGGTGTCACACATTTACTTTAACCTGTTAGGCCTGCACCGGGATGACATCGAAGGCATTAAAGAAGTGGATTTAACCTGCGTCCTGCACGACCTCGAATTAAAACATCCCAATATTGCGGTCATTACGCTTCCGGCCGACAAGGGGATCATGGCTGAGGACCGATATCGCTACACTGACCCTGAATACGCTATCAAGGGTGTGTTTGAGGAGTTTGTTAATATTGCCTGTGAGAACAATAAGGCCTACTCAACCATTCAGGATTTCCATATCAGTGACAAAATAAGGCAATTGGTTTTTACAAAAGACGGCGTTTACAGCAAGAAGATTGAGGAGGCCATCATTAGAACCCTTCTCAAAGAAAGTTTCAAGCAACTTAACATTAAGTCATTAGACATTTCCCCGGCTGAATGCCAGGCCGTCTGGTTTCACTTTAATAAATCAGTCTTACCTGAGTATCTCATTACCCGGCTGAAGCCTCAGGGGATTAACTTTACCTGCAAAGACGCCATTGACAGAGGCGGCGTCGCTTCCGCTTACTATAACCTCATCAAATCATTTAAAACGGACACACCGATGTCCCGTGAAAAATTCGAAGAAAATCTGCATGCCGCGGCAGCCATGGTGAAAGGACGGGGACTGAATCATCAATTAAATCTCATCTGGAACGCCATTGATGCTTATGTTAATGCCAACTATCAGGATATCGTTTCAAACCCACTCAAATACTGGCTCATTCAATGGCGCGATCTGAATTGTCCGCATGAGCGTGTCAGCGGCCTGCTGGCCAGACGCATTGATGAAAGCATTGAGGAATTAAATGCGCTTAAACGAGAGCCTGAACGCCTGCCGACTGGCTTCAGCAAACCGGATGAGATTCTCAACAAAGGCATTGCCATCCTTGACCAGATTAAAATTCAGGCGGACATTGGGTTCAGCGGCCAGCGCCTGCTGCTGGAAACAACCAGTGACACGCTGAGCCTCATCAAGTCGCCTTCACACGACAGGATACACCGTTATGAAACACTGGCGAACGACTTAACCGTGAACTATCCCAGACTGTTTATTCTGGGGGGACTGCTGAAATCATTCCTCGGCAGTCTCTTATTTGCCCTCACCTTAGGGTATGCGGAGCGTCCCATGGCATCCGGCTGGGCAACCTTTCGCACCGGACTTAATGCCTTAAACCGGGACTCTCAAACGCAGGTCATGAAAACTCTGGCGAGCGACATGTCACAAACTGTTTCATTAAAAGAAGAGCTTCAAAAGCTGGAAGAGAATTCCAAAGCTCACGCCGAAATTGGGCATTTCAGCAGCAGCACCCTCATCATTGAATCCTGATTCGCCTTCCTGAAACGCGCGCCCTATGCCGCCTGGTTGCTAAGCCCCTTAATTTAAGCTAATGTCATATCTTTGTAGCGGGACTTACATTATGAACAAAGCACTCGAGGACTTGGTTTACTCATTACAAGGCAGTAATTTAACCATGCTTGAGCAGCTGCACCAATTTTGCGCAATTAATTCTGGAACCAGTAATCTGGATGGCCTGCAACGGATGCATGACATTTTAAATCAGGCGTTTACACCCGTGGCTGATCAGATTGATTCGCTGACCTTGCCGACGATTACCAGCATCACGATGAATGCTGATACGGTGACGGAGCTCTGTGGAAAGGCCCTGTTTATCCGCAAACGACCGTCCATGAAGCGGCGTATTCTTTTGACAGGTCACATGGATACTGTTTATGGCGCCCATCACCCATTTCAGACATTAAATCACATCGACTCCAATCACATCCGCGGTCCGGGCGTTGCAGACATGAAAGGCGGCTTGATTGTCATGCTCCATGCTTTGGCTGCTTTTGAACAAAGCAACGTCGCTGAAACCCTGGGCTGGGATGTGTTCATCAACAGCGACGAAGAAATCGGTTCCCCCGCATCAAGCGCTGTTTTTGAGCGCATTGCCGGTAATTACCAGGCGGGTTTAATTTATGAACCGGCGATGACGCCCCAGGGCACACTGGCAAAAAATCGCCGCGGCAGCGGTAAATTGACTTTGGTTGCTACAGGACGGGAAGCGCATGTCGGTCGTGCCTTTAACGAGGGGCGCAATGCCATTGCCTACCTTGCCGAAGCGGTCCTTGCCATCCATCGACTTAATGGCCAACGCGACGGTGTAACCATCAACGTCGGTAAAATTGCCGGTGGCGAAGCCTTGAATGTCGTGCCTGCCAAGGCAGTGGCAAAGCTCGATGTCCGCATTGCACGCCCTGAAGACGAATTTTGGGTAAAAGAACAACTGGATCAGATTGTTAAGCAGCAGCAACAAGCGGATTACACGCTGAGCATCCAGGGGCATTTCGGCCGTCCAGTGAAACGCGTCTGCAGAGCCACCGAACGTCTGTTTCAGCGAATTCAACAGGCGGGTTCGCACCTCGGTCTCACCATTGACTGGCAGGACAGTGGTGGTTGTTGCGATGGCAATAATCTTGCAGCACATGGCTTACCCGTCATTGATACCCTGGGTGTAAGAGGCGGCCACATCCACAGTCCGGAAGAATACATCATTCTGGATAGCTTGCCGGAGCGAGCCGCGTTAAGTGCCCTTTTACTGCATGATCTGGCCTCAGGGGGGCTTGAGGAGTTGACCTCATGATGTTGTTTCGCAGTGCAAATTCAGGCGATCTTGACGCCATCTACTCGCTCGCCAAATTGAGCGGCATCGGCATGACCACCCTGCCGAAAGACAAGGAGTTGTTGCAGAAACGCCTGCAATGGTCCTGTGATTCCTTTAAACGAACCATTCAGCATCCTCACGATGAATATTACTTTTTTGTTCTCGAACACCCAGCCACGGGCGACGTCGTCGGCACATCCGCGATTGAGGCTTCTACAGGACATGAATTACCCTTTTATTCATACAAAGTCTCAAAACGGACACGGATTTGCCATTCACTCAATATCCGCAGTGATTACGAAGTATTAAGTCTTGTCAATGACAACCAGGGAAAAAGTGAAATATGCACGCTGTTTTTGCAGCCGGAGCATCGCAAAAACCACAATGGCCTTCTGCTTTCCCGGGCGCGGTTTTTATTTATTGCAGAGCATCCGGAGCGCTTCGCGCCGACCATTATCGCCGAAATGCGGGGCATTTCAGATGACCTTGGGCATTCTCCCTTCTGGGACAATGTCGGAAGGCATTTTTTTCACATGCCTTTTCCTGATGCCGATCGCCTGACCATTTCAACCAATAAGCAATTCATTGCTGATTTGATGCCGCGAAACCCCATCTACATCAAGCTGTTGTCGCCTGCCGCGCAGGCGGTCATTGGCCAACCGCACCAATCGACTGTACCCGCCATGAATATCCTTCTGCGTGAAGGATTCCGCTATAATTCCTATGTCGATATTTTTGATGCCGGCCCCACCATTGAGGCTCCGATCAATCAGATTCGTACAGTTGCCGTTAGCCGTGTCATGACCGTTAAGAATTTAAGCGATGAGGTCAGTGGCAGTCATTATCTGCTTGCCAATACAAGACTTGATTTCCGTGCGACGATCAGTCAGATGATTTTTAACCAAGCACAAAACACCTGCATCCTAAGCAAGCCCACGGCAGAATTATTAAAAATCCGTCAGGGCGACAGGATTCGCGCAGCCCCGCTGATTGAAGCTGTACCCTTTTAAAAGGAAAACGATGAACAGACAACAACACTCAGGCAAACACTACATTGCCGGCCACTGGCATGAAGGTTCAGGAACAGCCTTTGTTTCTAAAAACCCCGCCACCAATGACATCCTGTGGGAAGGCAGAACAGCCTCCTCCGAGGAGGTCAATCAGGCCGCTGA